>CAYOUY010000059.1:0-8411 GCA_964407245.1 uncultured Acidobacteriaceae bacterium | reverse complement strand
CTCGATGTGCTCGGAGATGAAGTCCGTGTAGCGATCGTAGGGAAAATCCTGATACGATCCGTCCGGCTTCATCAGACGAAGCTTGCCGTCGTAGAGGTTGAGCGCGCCATCGTCTTTAACGGTTCCGAGGAAACCAGTGGTGATCACGCCGAGAGACTTCACCACATCGAGATACTTGGGGAAGACGTTCTCTTTAGCAAACGCGATGGAGAACTTGGCCAGTTCCAGCGCCTCATCCGCCATTTTGCGCAGTTGATCGCGGTCGGCAGCAGACAGGGGTTTGCTGAACCCCCCGGGAACGGCTGCCTGGGGATGAATTGCCTTGCCGGCAAGGACCTCCAGCATGTGAGCGCACATGTGCCGCACACGCACGACGCGAGTCGCCACGTCCGGCGCCGCCTTGAGAATGCCGATCACGTTGCGCACGGAATAATCGGCGTCCGGACCCAGCAGGAAGTCTGCCCCGGCCAGGAAGTAGAAGTGCAAAATGTGCTCTTCCATGTAAGCGATACTGTTGCACAGTTCGCGCAACTTCTTACCCGCCGGCGGAGGTTCCACTCCGAACACGGCGTCACAGGCTTTAGCTGCGGCCAAGTGATGCGACCATGGGCACACTCCGCAAATCCGTGGCGTGATGCGCGGCAGGTCCTCGACTGGGCGGCCAAGACAGAATTTCTCGAACCCACGCAATTCGATGACGTTTACTCGGGCGGTATCTACGTTGCCAGCGTCGTTCAGCTGGATGGTCACCTTGGCGTGGCCTTCGATGCGGGTTACAGGCTGAATAACCAGTGTCTGTGCCATGGCTCACCTCTTGGGCGTCGGCCGCAGACGGCCAGCGCCGGCGAAACGGTTGAAGGTTGCGGCTCGATCCGGAATCTGCTTGGGATCGAGGCCGATGCTGGAGAGAGCGCCCATCATGTCGACCATGGGGTTGGCCTTCTCCGAGAGCGGGCCAAAGCAGCCCTCACACGGCATGTAAGCGCGGATGCAGCGCGGCGTGCCGTCACTGCCGCTGCAGCCGGCACGCGTTGCCGGGCCGAGGCACAGGAATCCCTGCTCCATCAGGCACCGCATCTCGGTCAGAGGTGCGCCGGGCTTGAATTCCGGTGCTTCGAAGCGGCGCTTCAGTGTCGACACCGCTTTCTTCTCGCGTTTGGTCGGGCACTCATCGCACACGCTCTTGGAAGGAAGAGCGGGTAGAGGCTTGCCTTCGAGAATCGAGACCAGGGCATTGGTTACCATTTCCGGCGTCGTCGGGCATCCGGGAAGATATGCGTCTACCTTGACGACTTCGTGTACGGCATACACGCGGTCGGTCAAGGTGGGAATCTCTTCGTTTGGAAGCCCGTTCGACTCGGTGCTGACGCTGTCGCGATAGACCTTCTGGAAAATCTCGTCGACTGTGTACAGGTTATTGAGTGCGGGAATACCGCCGAAGCAGGCGCACGATCCCAGCGAGATGAGGATCTTGCATTTCTTGCGCATCTCGATGGCCAGCTTCTTGTGCTCCTCCGAGCGGATTCCTCCGGAGATCAGTCCGACATCGGCCGCTGGGATTTCCATTTCCTTGTTTTCGCCAGTCTGACCGAACAGCTTGTGGTCCATGATGACTGGCATGTGGACAATTTCGACTTTCTTGAGTACGTCGATGAGCGGTTCACCGATGTCGAGGATTGTGACTTCACAACCTCCACATATGGCAAACCACTCTTCGGCAAGTCTCGCTGCCGCTGCCATGCTGCACCTCCGTTTCGATACCTGGATTAATTGCCTTTGTCTTGCCTAGCGATTCAACTCCACTTACGAAACCTGACCAACCCTTTTAGCGGCACGGCTAAGAGCCGTGCCCTTTCCGGACTAGTGACGAACTCACGGCTTATAAGGACTCGGCCCCAGCTTCTGAATCTGTTCTGTGAAATCGCGCACCACCTGGGCAAACCGCGGGCCTTCTGCCGCGGAGACCCACTCCAGCCGAAAGCGCTCCTCTTCAATGCCGAAGTCGCCCAGCATCAGCTTGATCGCGTCCGCTCTCTTTTCCGCCTTCAGGTTGCCCTCCTGGTAGTGACAGTCCCCGGGATGGCAGCCGCACATCAGCACACCGTCCGCGCCCTTGGTGAGGGCTTCGATCACAAGGTTGGGATGGACCATGCCTGAGCACATCACGCGAACCATGCGGATGCTGGGTGGGTACTGGATGCGTGAAACGCCGGCCAGATCAGCGCCGGCATACGAACACCAGTTGCAGCACAGCGCGATGATCAATGGCTGAAAAGTCTCAGCCGCGGGCGTAACTTCCGCGCCTGCGGTTGTTGGCACAGTATTCACTTCCATTACGCCACCTCCAGGGCCGCCTCAATTTGTGCCCGGATTTGCTCGAGCGTAAAGCCGTAGATCATGACGCCGTCTTTCGGGCAAGTCGCCTGGCAGCAGCCGCAACCCTTGCAGATGCTCTCGTTGGTATCGACCATTTTCTTGACCGAGCCTTGCCACATGTATTCGAGAAGGGTGATGGCCTTGTAGGGGCAGGTGTCTACGCAGTAGGCGCAGCCGTCGCATTTTTCGTCGACCACGTGCGAGATGTTGGCTTCAAGTTCAATACTGTCCTTCGCCAGAATCGTGGCGGCGCGGGCCGAGGCTGCCTGGGCCTGCAGAATCGATTCTTCCAGCGTCTTGGGCGAGTGGGCCAGGCCGCAGAGAAAAACGCCGTCGGTCATGAAGTCCACGGGACGCAGCTTCATGTGGGCTTCGAGGAAGAAACCTTCGCTGTTTATGGGGACCTTGAGGAACTGGGCGATGCGACGATTCTCTTCGTGCGGGTGAATGCCGGCAGAGAGAACCACGTAGTCGGCAGAGATTGTGAACGGCAATCCTAGAGTCTGGTCGTAGACAGCTACGTCGAGGCTGTTCAAGTTCTTCGCGACCTCTGGCTTGCGCGTCTCGTCATAGCGCACGAACGCGACCCCCTGCTGCCGGGCCTTCGTGTAGTAGCTCTCTTTGAAACCGTAAGTTCGAATGTCGCGATAGAGAACATAGACGTTGGTCGCGGGCGACAGGGCTTTGATCTTCAGGGCGTTCTTGATGGCTTCGCCACAGCACATGCGCGAGCAGTAGGGGTGGTCCGCCTCGCGCGAGCCTACACACTGGATCATGACGACCGTTTTTGCGCGGCCATTTGGCTTCAGGAACTCGCCGCCGAGGGCAAGGCGGACTTCGAGCTCCCGTTGCGTAATGACCCTCTCGTCCTGCCCATGGAGGTATTCCTGCGGCTGATACTGTTTTGCGCCGGTCGCCACGATCACGACGCCGTGTGCAAGTTCCGTCGTCTCTCCGCCGACGGAGATTCGAGTCTTGAAATTGCCGATCGAGCCGTCGATGTTTTCAATCGTGGCGGCGGTGAACACATGAATGCGGCTGTTCTGCGCAACTTCATTCGTCAGGCGGAACAACTCATCCTGCGGCCTCTCGCCGTTCAGCAGATAGTGCACGTGCTTGAGATGGCCGCCGAGTTCGTCTTCTTTCTCGACCAGATAGGCGTCGTAGCCCTGGCGTGCGAGCGACAAGGCTGCAGTCATTCCCGAAATGCCGCCGCCGATGACCAGTGCGGCCTTCTCGATCTTCAGTTGCTGGCGCTGAAGGGGCGTTAACAACCGCGACTTGGCCACCGCCATCCTGACCAGATCCTTGGACTTCTTTGTAGCCTCTTCCGGTTGGTGCATGTGAACCCACGAGCACTGGTCGCGGATGTTGGCCATCTCGAACAAATAAGGATTGAGACCGGCTTCCGCCATCGTGTTGCGGAACAGGGGCTCGTGCGTGCGGGGCGTGCAGGAGGCCACCACAACCCGATTCAGATTGTGCTCGTGGATCTTCTCCTTGATCCGATCCTGTGCGTCGTTGGAGCAGGTGTAGAGATTGTTTTCCGCATAGACGACATTGGGAAGGGTCTGCGCATACTCGACGACTTCCGGAACTTTCACCACTCCTGCGATATTCGTGCCGCAATGGCAGACGAAAACCCCGATGCGCGGATCCTCTTCCTTAACGTCTTTTTCGGGCGGGTAGACCTTGGGCTTGATGAGCGTTCCGCGAGCTTCGTGCAAAAGTGAAAGGGCCTGCGAGGCGGCCGCCGAGGCCTGCATGACGGTTTCAGGAATGTCCTTGGGCTCGACAAACGGGCCCGCAACGTAGATTCCCTCCCGCGAAGAATGTGCCGGGGTGAATCCTGAAGTCTTGCAGAAACTGAATTCGTTCAGCGCAATCCCAAATCGATCGGCGAACTGCTTCACCTGTTTCGGCGGCTGCATTCCGACCGACAGCACCACGAGATCGTATTCGCGGGAGAGTTTTTTATCGTTTTCGCCCAGATACTTGACGATTACGTTCCGGCTCTCTGGAACTTCCTCGAGGTTCGGCACGCGGGAACGGATGTACCGCACGCCCAGTTCTTGTGCCCTGCGATAGTACTGTTCGAAGCCCTTGCTGAAGGCCCGCAGATCCATGAAGTAGATGTCGCACTGCAGCCCTTCGCCGAGGTGCTCCTTGGCGATAATGGCTTCTTTGGTGGCATACATGCAGCACACCGAGGAGCAGTAGTCGTGTTCTGCGTCGCGCGACCCCACGCATTGCAGGAAGGCGATGCGCTTCGGTTCCTTCCGATCAAACGGCCGCAACACATGTCCGGAGTATGGGCCGGATGCGGACATAATCCGCTCGAACTCGAGCGAGGTGACTACGTTGGGAAAGCGCCCGTAGCCGAGATCCTTGTTCAGACGCGCATCGAAGATCTCGTAGCCGGGAGCGAGGACAACAGCGCCAACGTTTAGCTCGACTTTTTGCTCGCGCTGCAGGTAGTCGATGGCGTGAGCCTGGCACGTAGTTCCGCAGATCTGGCAATTACAGCAAATCCCGCAGGCGAGACAGCGCCGGGCCTCGGCAACAGCTTCTTCGGGCGTGTAGCCGACATGGACCTCGGCGAATGTTTTTCCGCGGGTCGCAGGGTCGAGGGCTTGCATGTGGATCTGGCGCTGCATCAGCACGCCAGTCGTGTCCACAACGTATTCGGTGCGATACGGCCCCTCGCCGTCGCGCCCGGCCCGCACGTCCTGGTGATTGAGCCAACGATCAATCGAGGTCGCAGCTTTCTTGCCGGCCAGCTCGGCGTTGATCACTACGTCAGGACCGGAGACACAGTCCCCGCCCGCAAATACTCCGGGCAATCCGGTTTCGAGCGTCAGGGGATCGGCCTTGAGCGTTCCCCATTTTGTGGTTTCCAGGCCGAGCCGCTCTCCCAGACTCCCCACGTCAGGAAACTGGCCAATGGTCGCGATAGCCGCATCGCAGTTCAAAACGAATTCCGATCCCTGAACCGGCTCGGGAGCGGGCCGCCCACTGGCGTCCGGCTTGCCCAGCTTCATCTTCAGGCACTCGAGGCCAGCGACGCGCCCGTCCGGCCCTGCTTTGAACGATTTAGGACCCGCGAGGAACATCAGCTTGATGCCCTCGCGCTCTGCGTCGTTGATCTCACGCGGGTCGGCAGGCATTTCAGCCCGGGTGCGGCGATAGACGATGGTGACCTCGCTGGCTCCGCAACGCAGAGCGGTGCGTGCCGCGTCCAGAGCCGAGTTTCCACCGCCAATCACCAGCACGCGATGGCCGGGCGCCACCGCCTTTTCCAGGTTCACGCGACGCAGGAACTCCACGCCCCCGGTAACGCCGGGCAGATGTTCTCCCGGAATACCCAGTTTGCGTTCGATGTGGGCGCCAATGGCGATGAAAACAGCGGCAAAGTTCTTTCGCAGTTCGTCGAAAGTGACGCTGCGGCCCACCGCTGTGCTCAACAGAATTTCGATCCCGATACCGCGCATCTTGTCGATTTCGGCATTCAGCGTTCGGCGGGGCAACCGGTACGACGGAATGCCGACGGTCAACATCCCTCCGGCGGAGGGGGCCGCTTCGAAGATGGTCGGATGGTAGCCTTTGTGACGGAGCTGATAGGCGCAGACAAGTCCCGCCGGGCCCGAGCCAATGACTGCAATTTTTTCTGGACGGTCAGGGATGCTAGGTTGCGGGAGCTTGTAGTCCGGAAACTGATCTGTGATGAAGCGCTTCAAGCCGGGCAGATTGATGGGATCATCGACCTGGCAACGAGTGCATGCGTCAGTGCAAGGGTGAGTGCAGACGCGTCCGCAAATGGAGGGCAGCGGGTTATCGCGCAAGATGACCTGAAGCGCTTCTTCAAAGCGCCGTTGCGCAATCAGAGTCACATATCCCTGTCCGCCTTGATGAACGGGACAAGCTGCCTGGCAGGGGGAAGCTCCGCGGCGGGAGATCGTGAACACGTTGGGAACAGCCTGCGGGTACGGACGGTAGATCGCCTTCCGCTCCGCCAATCCCTGGTCGAATTCCGACGGGAGCACTACCGGGCACTCGTCGGTGCACGCGCCACAGCCGGTGCATTTGGACTCAATCACGTAGCGCGGCTGTTTTTTGAGGGTGACGTTGAAATTCCCGGGCTGGCCCTCGATCCGCTCCACTTCGCTGAGGGTGAGGATGTCGATATCCTTGTGACGTCCGATTTCCACCAGGCGTGGCGCCATGGTGCACATGGCGCAATCATTGGTGGGAAAGGTTTTATCCAACTGCGCCATCACCCCGCCAATGGCTGGCTTGGAGTCCGCGAGATAAACTTTGATGCCGCCGCCGGCCAGATCCAGTGCGGCCTGCATCCCACCGATACCTCCGCCTACTACGAGGGCCGCACCTACCGGAACTTTCGATTCGTCAGATGGCATCGGAAACTGCCTCCCTTGCGGGCTCTTGTTGATTGGCCCTTTCCTTCACGGCCGTAAAGTAGAGAGCCAGAGGACGGTAGACCATGTGCGACCACTTCCCGAACGACATCTCGATCACCAGCATGGGAGTGGCAATGATGACGTGCAGGGCATACACGTAGTGGCAGGCGAGCCCGAAACCGAGATAGCGCAAGATGTGCGCAGCCAGACCGCTGACAGCCGTAGATAGGATGAGGACAGGAAACACGAGATCGTGAAAATGTGTTTCCTTATAAATCTCTATTTGTCCCCGCCAACGGCCATAAAGAATGCCGCCCATTCCGTAGAGGATGAAGCCGGCGGCCAAATATCCGAGCCAGCGCTGCGGATTATAAATAGGATAAATGTTGTCCGTCTGGAACCAGCGCAGGCCGAAAACCTTTATCGCCAGCATGATTACCGTGCCCACCGCGAGAAACTCGTGCTGAAACCATCGCCGATGCTCGGGACATTTGCGCATCAGCGGCTGAGCCACCAATTGGTAGACGTAGACCCACGCCTGGCGCACGTATGTCGTCCATCCGATTTCTTCCCCGGCCATGGTCATCCGCCAGATGTGGAAGATGCGCGAGAGCAGAAGCAACAGGGGCAGGAGAACGACGGTCAGCGTGTAATAGGTCATGATCGGGAACATGTGATCGAGACCGAATGGCGTGGTGGCAAAATCCCTGGCGGCCATTCCGACATACCAAAGGTGATAGCCGACGATCGCCAGCACGGTAAGAACGGCAACGGAGATCAGGGAACCCAGATACCACGCCTTCGACTGCAACAGCTTCGCGCCGATGCCCGTCCATTCGTATTGCGCACAAAGGAATCGCCGCAGTGTGAGCATCGAGATCCGGGGCTCGGAGTGGCGCGGGCAGACCAGCGAGCAATCGCCGCAGTCGTGACAAACCCATGGATCCAGCCCGCGCAGCAGCGGTGCTCGCAGCCCAAGAAGGGCGTAGCGAATGCTTTTTCGGGGGAAAGTGGCTGAATCCGACACCAGTTCACAGGAGACCGTGCAACTGCCGCACTGATAGCAACCGGTCGTATCGAACTTCCCATACCGCCGAATGTCCGACAGCAGGGTCGGATCGCATTGAATCGGGAAGGCCCTGACCGCCATACGGCACATCCCTTTCTGAGGTGGCCCATTAGGTCTCGGTCAATACATGCTCCTTCACGGCTCTTCGGGTGTAGACAAGGAACTTGCCTTCTTGTTCCACCATCCGGACTTCGAAATTGTCTTTCTCGTAAGCTGCTGCCTCGCGCAAGCCCTCATCCCGCGTTTCGAAAAGATGACCATCCCACATGAACTTCTTGCCGTCGCTGATTAGGGTTAGAGTCGGGCTCACACACGGCCTCCAGTCTGTCCGGACTGTCCGAGGAGGAAGAAACCGTGATCCACGGCACCTCTCGGTAATTCGACTTGAATTCGGTCACACTCCCGCTGTCTGGCAGGGCTCTCTCAGCGGCGAGCGTGGGTGTAGATATCCCATGTCGCCCGTGTATCGTCTGTGAGTCGAGTCACGAATCCCTGTGATTTACCACACCCGAAACGCGAACCGGAGTGCAGGAGTTGCAAAATGCAAC
>CAYOUY010000058.1:0-30395 GCA_964407245.1 uncultured Acidobacteriaceae bacterium | reverse complement strand
CTCCGTCGCCGCAGCCTATGATCCCACGCAATATGGGGCCCTCTGGTGGACGCACCGGCAATGGGCAAAAACTTTTTTTGACGAATGGCTGCGGCTGGTCTGGTGGAATGCCGTCGATCGATGGCGATGATATTAGGAACGGCCGGAAACCCGCGCCGGAGTTCAGGAATGGGAGATTAGTTTTCCTCCGTCACTTTCCCGGATTGGCGCTCCTTAGCACAAAAAGCATTGACGGACAACAACCAGGAGGGTACGATGCAGAAACAAGGTCACCAAAATAGTTATTAACGGAGTGTGGGATGGGCCAGTCTGCTTTCCGCAAGATGGTTAGTGGCGTGCTATTGCTCCTGTCTCCCGGTACATTGTTAGCCGCCGATTTTAACGCGGCCATGCTCTATTCCAACGGCCCGACCTGGGTCAACGGCGCCTATGTTCCGCGGCCTTCTTCTTCGATTTTTAGCGGAGATCTTCTGCAGACGCGGTCCGATTCGGTGGCCAAGATCAACGAGGCGGGGTCGACGATCACCGTTCTCTCCGACTCGATGGTGACTTTTCTGGGCACGAGCGTGGATATCGAGCATGGCGGAGTGACGGTCTCCACGTCGAAGGGAGTTGCGACGACGGCGGGCGACGTGAAGGTGACTCCGGCGTCGTTCTCGTGGACCGAATTCAACGTGGTGGACGTGGATGGGACGGTGAAAATCTTCGCGCGCAAGGGCGACCTGACCATCACAGACGGCAAGGAAACATTTTCCCTGGCGCAAGGCCAGGACACCACGCGCAGCGAACAGGCGCCCGATAGCGACAACAACAGCAAGAAAAATCGAAAAAGGCAGGCGGGCGCAGCGGCTCCGGCAGCCGGAGGCGGAATTCTGAATTCTCCCACGGCCATTGCCATCGGCGCGGGAGCGGCACTGGGCATCACGACCTGGGTTCTGATCAAGAACGACAACCCAGCCAGCCCGAGCAAGCCGTAACGATCCCATCCGTTGCGCTAAGTTGCACCGGATACCGCCAGCGGAGCACTTCCCCAGACATTTTCACCTAAACCACTTCCGAGGCGGGAACAGGCTGTTCCTGTGGAGCAGCAGGGATCGGTTTCCGCTTCTGTGAGCGGTGCCGCAGCGGCGGAGCCGCGGCCACGGTGCACATCACATAAAACAGCGCGGCGTTGGCGGGAATCTGCAGGTTGAAATCGAAGAAGCTGTGCACCAGCATTCCGCTAAAACCGAGCATGCAAGCGAGAGTGACGGCGCCGCCGACGTCGGACGTCCAGTTGCCGATCTTCAGCAGAGCCTTGCGATAAAGCACAACCACAAACCAGACCATGGTGGCGAAGCCAAGCACACCGGTTTCGGCCAGCAGTTGCAGGTAGTCGTCGTGGGCCTGGTTGACGAAGAAATTCGTGTAAAAGGTGCGAAATTGCGGGTAGACCACCGGGAACGTCCCAAGCCCCCAGCCCAGCACGGGCCTCTGGCGGAACATGTGCAGCGTGTCGCGGTCGATGGAAAGCCGCGTGCCACCGGAAATCTCGGAATGGGCTTCGGTCGAGATGCTGGTCAGGCGAGTCGTTAACTCCTTGCCGCCCAGCCACACCAGCAGTCCGATCAGCAGGACGGCGAAACCTCCCACGCCGACGGCGATTCGAGTCGTTTTCTTCTGGTGAAGAAGCACGACCCCGAACAAGACCATCTCGAAAAAAATCGCCAGTATCCCGCCGCGTGAGCCGGACAAAAAAATGGTGCCAGCCATGATGGCGGCCGCGATGGCAGCGACGATGCGCTCATTGCGATCAGCCAGCCGCGTGAGTGCGAGAACCAGCGGGATCGGCACCAGCAGTTCCATCAATCCGGCATAGTGATTGTGGTTGACGTAGGATCCGTAAATCCAGCCACCCAGGCGCGGTTCGCGCACCCAGTATAGCTTGCCGTTGGGAGCGATCCCTTGCAGCAGCGCGAGCGCGGCCACGACGAAGCCGTAGACACAAAACATCCAGGCCAATTGGCGCGCCTGCGCGGTGCGCAGGAGGGTTTGGGACGAAAGAAAACACAGCATCGCGTAGGCGCAATAAAGCAGAGCTTGCGACCAGGTGTCGTGCGGATACGCGCTTACACGAAAGACAAGCTGCAGCGCAACCAGGGTCGCGAAGACGCCCATGGGGAGGAAAAGCGGATTGGAACGGACTTCGAGTTCTCCATTGAGCCACTGCCTGGCAAACCACGCGAGAGTCAGCAGAAGTGCACCCGCCTCAAGACAGAAAATCGACCAGGGCTCGACAGCGCCGAACGCGACCGGGCCGAACATGAGCAACCCGAACGTGCCTAAGAACACGGCCTTGCCGAGATTCGCAGACCGGGCCTGACGGTGCTCCTCGGCTCGTTTCTCGCGATGGCGGCTTGATTCCCGGCGACTGTGCGTGTGCGCGTGCTCGCTCATGAAAAAATCGTGGTGTTGCTTTTTCTAACCCGGCGTTCCTTCCAGGGTTCCGGCTCAGATTTTGGCGTTCCTGCTTCCGGTTCGGGCGGGCTACGACGGTTTCCGCGTGATATGAAAATCGTCGATCCAGAGCTTACCACGGATGGGACTGCCCTCCGGAAGCCGCCGAACGTGCAGCACAACCAGCTTGCAGTCGGGGCCAGTGGTAAACTCGCCCTCCACGGACTTCCAGAATCCCGCTTCTTTTAGTTCGTCGCTGTCGTAATAAACCGTCAGGTTGTACATGTCCTGCACAGTGAAGTGCGGGCCGCCCGCGCCCTCCAGTTCTCCGTTCTTGTAATAAGCGGAAAACTCGTACGTTGTGTCGGGCTGAACCGGAATGAGCTGATAGATTCCGGCATCGTTAATTCCGGGACCGTCGAACGTAATCATCAGAGACCGGCGGCCGGCATGGAAATCGCTGGGATCGAGCGTGAGGGCGACACCGTCCTGTTTTCCGTACTGCCAGTCGAGTCCGCCGTTGAGCACATCGAGGCTGAACGCGCCATTCACCACCAGGTTGCCGGGCGAAGGCAAATAGGAGGAAAGCTTGAACCGCGGCACAGCCTGCTGCCAGACCTGGACGGCTTCGTCCACTTCCTTGTGCATGATGAGGTAGTGAAAGTACTCAAACACGTAGCGCAGCTCGAACGGCTGACTCGTCTGCATGAGTGCGTTCCACACCTTGATGGTGCCGGCGGTCTCCTGCTTCGATTGGAGCAACGCGAGAAATGCGATGTAGGCGTCGGCGCTGTGCGGGACGACGTCGTGCAGCAACGCGTCCACGTCAGGATTGATGCGCCAGCAGAACTGGATGGCGCTGCCAGCCAGGGAAGTATCGTTCGCAAGGACGACGCGAAACTCGCGCAGCGCTTTTTCGGTTTCACCCTGAACCAGGTAGAGATTGGCAGCCTCCCAGGCCACGTCTGGAGTCATGGCATCGGCCTGGATGGCGTGCTCCAGAGCCATCGTTTGATCGGCGGTGTCACCCAGTACCTGATAGGCGCTGGCCAGATCGAACCAGTAGCGGGCGGAGTGCGGATTGAGCTGCACTGCTGCCTTGTAGTCGGCGACGGCGGACTGGGGATCGCGGCTGACCAGTTCGTAATAGCGGCCGAGATGGTTGCGGTAGTCGGCGTTGCCGGGGTCGAGGCGGGCCGCAAGCTCGAGGCTTCTGCGCTGCACGCGATTGCCCAGCCAGGTGGCCACCAGATCGCGCGCGGCGAAACCGAAGTAGCCCGCGGCGAACACCGCGGCAATAGCGAAGGCAAGCCGCTTGTGAGCGGGTAATTGCAGAGGAATCTTCATGGCATGAGGCGGAGAAACTTCTACTATTCTTCTCTACGCGTCACGGCTCTACGCGCTACTGGATGACGGCGACTCCAGTTCCTCGCCGCTATCGTCATTGTCGTCCTCGTCTTCGTTGGCGTTCCGCGTTTCCCCCTCCTGATAATAGCGGGCGTATTTGTCCTTGTACTCGTAATAGTAGTAATAGTCGGGAGAACTGAGATCGACCGCGTTGAGCAGGACGCCGACGACTTTGGCGTTGACGCGGCCCAGAACGTCGCGGGAGCGGCGCAGCGCCTGCTTGGTGGTCTGGCCGGAACGAATGACGAGCACCACGGCATCGGCGCGCGGCGAGAGCACGACCGCATCGGTGACAGAAAGAGATGGCGGAGTATCGAGCACGATGTGGTCATACTGCTCGCGCAGCTGGGCCAACACATCCCGCATGTTGGTCGAGGCCAGCAACTCCGCGGGGTTGGGAGGCGGCGTCCCAGCGGGAAGAACGTCGAGGCTCGGCAGGATCGTAGTGCGCGTGATGGCCTGCTCCAGCTGGACGCTGCCGGTCAGAACGTTGCTCAGCCCGGTGCGAGGCCCCATGCCCAGAGTTTTGTGAATGCTGGGACGCCGCAAGTCAGCGTCGATCAGCAGAACCCGCACGCCCTTCTGCGCGAGCACCACGGCGCAATTGATGCTGGTGGTCGTCTTGCCCTCCTGCGGCAATGCGCTGGTGACCATGATGACCTTGGGGGGAGCGCCCAGGCTGGAGAGCAGCAGTGAGGTTCGCAGCGCGCGATAGGATTCCGCCATCTGCGATTGCGGCCGCACCTGGGTGACCAACTCCACTGCCTCTTTCGACGATGACGCGATGACCAGCCGTTTCGCGTGGGCGCCATCGCGGGCGGATTTCGAACCGAGCGGAATCATGCCCAGCGGAGCCAGGCCGGAAATCATCTGCGCCTGCTCGGTGGTGCGAATCGTGTTATCGAGCCCCTCGAGCAGATACGCCAGGCCCACGCCTGACGCCAGACCCAGCACGAATGCAGCGCCGAGGTTGCGCGGGATGTTGGGCTCGATCGGGGAGTTGGGCGGGCGCGCACTGTCCACGATGCGGAAGTTGTTGGACTTCAATCCAGCCGAGACTCCGGCTTCCTTGAGTTTTTCCAGCAGCCCTTCATAAAGCTGACGGTTGGTTTCGACATCGCGCTTGAGCAGGCTGTACTGAATGGCGCTCTCGTTGAGCTTGTTCGCTTCCATCTTCTGCTTGTCGAGGGCATCGCGCAGCATTTTCTCGCGCTGCAGGGCGGTCAGATACTGGCCGCGCAGCGAGGTCGCGATTTTTTTCATTTCTCCCTGAACCTGCGAATCGATCTCCTTGAGCTGGCTGTTCAGCTGCGCCAGCTTGGGGTAAGAAGGACCGAATTGCGTATTCAGCTCCGCGGCCTGGAGGCGCAGGTCGGCCTGCTTGGCCAGCAGGGAGTCCAGCAAGTGGGAGACGGAGGCCTGTTCCTGGCCGCTCTGGGTGCTCGCGGCAACGACGTCTGGATCGCCCGACTCAACCAGACGGTAGAGAGACTCCTTGGCCATGCGCTCGCTCTCGGCTTGAGTGAGAGCCTTGTTCAACTCGTCGAGTTTCGAGGTGATGATGTTTTGTTTTTCGTCGATACCCAGGATTTCATGCTCTTTCTGATAACGCACGAGTTTTTCCTGGGAGGTTTCCACCTGCATCTGCAGATCGACCAGTTGCCGCTTAAGCCAGTCCGAGGCCTGCATGGTCGAATCGAAGCGAGCTTTGAAGTTGTTCTCGACGTAAGTCTGCATGACGGTGTTGACGACAGTGGCAGCCATCTGCGGATCCGGGCTACGGTAATGCACCTCGATGATGCGCGAATTCGGGATGAGTGCGATCCGCAAGGCTCCCTTGAAGCTGCCCAGCATGGCGGAGGCGCGGGCGGGATCGGCTTGCAGCGGATCAGGCGAGAGATCGAGCGAGGGCGAAGGCGGCACCTCAGCGCCTGTTTCAGTCCGCCGATCGAGGTTCAGTTCGCGAATCACCTGCAACGCCAGCAGGTCGCTCTGCAAGATCTTGATTTCGGTTTCCAGTTCGGTGGGATCGTAATAGTCCAGACTGAAAGTGGCCTGGTTCTGGAAGTTCAAGGTCGTGTCCGGCTTGTTGATCGCGATGGTGCCGGAGGCCTCGTAAATCGGCGTCATCTTCAGGCTGGCAATAGCGACCATGGAGAAGATTGTGGCCAGAACGGAGATGACGATCCACTTGCGCTTGATGAGAACGCGAATGTATTCGCCGACGGCGGACTCGTGTGCCGGAAGTTGCGGATAGGTCGGGAACCCCGCCAGCGCGCCATGCTCTACCGGCTGCAGGTCGCGAACCATCGGATTATTCGCCGGTACCAGGGGTCCGGAATGCATGCCTTCTCCTCAACGAGTCTTTCCCCGCTCTAACATGCGAACAAGTTGTCGTGCACACTGACTACGAGGTCCCGGTTCGAAGAGGCTGGTTCGTCGCGCAGGGAACTTGTTTCGCACCGAGTAACTGGAGAGTTCGTGGCTCATTCTAGCATTGGAGGGGGGAAAAGGGGCGGTGAATTTTGTATGGAGAAGAGCTATTTGTGGCGTCGAAGCGCACCGATTCACGCCAAAGTCCGCTATACTAGCGGGCAATCGGAAGTCTGCCATCAGGAAGATTCGCGGGCAGTTCGTGATAGGTTCACAAAATTGAGTCGGCGCGAATATGGATTCGCTTGAGAATGAGGTTGGCGCAAAGGATGAGGCGTAGGGAATGAATTGGTCGGAGCAGGTTGTACTGGTCACGGGTGGGACGGGATCGTTCGGGAGAAAGTTCGTCGAGATCATGCTGAAGGAGCACCGGCCGAAGCGCCTGGTGGTCTTCAGCCGTGACGAGCTCAAGCAGCATGACATGAGGGCGTCGGGATTGGATCATCCCAGCCTGCGTTATTTCATCGGCGACGTGCGGGATGCATCGCGTCTGGAACGGGCTTTCGCGGGAGTGACCATCGTGGTTCATGCCGCCGCTTTGAAGCAGGTGCCGGCCTGTGAGTACAACCCGTTCGAAGCCATCCAAACCAACATCATGGGCGGGCGCAACGTGATTGACGCCGCCATCAACCGGGGCGTGCATCGCGTGATGGCGCTCAGCACGGATAAAGCGGTCAACCCGATCAACCTGTACGGCGCAACGAAGCTCTGTGCGGAGAAAATGTTCGTGCAGGCGAACGCCTACGCCGGCGCGCAGGATTCGCGCTTCAGTTGCGCGCGCTACGGAAACGTAGTCGGCAGCCGGGGCAGCGTGATTCCCGTGTTCATGGAGCAGCGACGGCGGGGACGCATCACGCTGACCGATCCACGCATGACGCGCTTCTGGCTCACGCTGGAGCAGGGTGTGCGCTTTGTTGTGAGCTGCATCGAACAGATGCACGGCGGAGAAATCTTCGTCCCCAAAATTCCCAGCATGCGCCTGGTGGACCTGGCGGAAACGATTGCACCCGGATGCGAGATCGAAACCATCGGCATCCGGCCCGGGGAAAAGCTGCATGAAGTGCTGGTTTCCGAAGACGAGGCGCGGAATACGCTCGAAATCGAAGACCGGTACGTCATTCAGCCGTCGCATCCGTGGTGGAGCCGCGAGAATTGGGTGAACGGTCGTCCCCTGCCGGAAGGATTCCGCTATGCCAGCGACACGAACGAGCGCTGGCTGACGAACCGCGAGTTGCGCGAGTTGATCTCACCCTCCGCAGATGATGCCGAGCCGGTTCCGGCGCGGATTTCGGCTTAGGACTCGAGCATGGGTGCCACAGTGGGTGTCACGGTATGAGCGCCACATCGGTCAGCCCGCAGGCTCTCGCCATCAACGGGGGATCGCCTGTGCGGGCGAGTTTTCTTCCCTATGGACGCCAGTCGATCGAAGAGTCCGACATTCGAGCGGTGGTGGAAGTCCTGCGCTCGGACTGGCTGACCACCGGCCCGAAAGTTGCCGAATTTGAAGAAGCATTTGCTGCCTGCGTGGGCGCGGCCGAAGCCGTGAGCTTTACCTCTGGCACAGCGGCACTGCACGGAGCCACTTTTGCCGCAGGACTGAAACCGGGCGACGAAGCGGTCACAACTCCGATGACGTTCGCAGCGACGGCGAACTGCGTTCTGTATCAGGGAGCGACGCCGGTGTTCGCCGATGTCTGCCGCGACACGCTGAATCTTGATCCTGGGCAACTTGCGAAGATAATTTCTTCCCGGACGCGTGCGATTCTTCCCGTGGATTTTGGCGGCCATCCTGCGGACCTTGCGGCAATCTTGGCAATGGCGCGCGAGCGTGGGCTGACCGTGATTGAGGACGCCTGTCATGCCTTGGGCGCCGAGTACCGAGGACAAAAAGTTGGAAGCATAGCCGATCTGACCGTGTTCAGTTTTCATCCCGTGAAGCACATCACGACCGGAGAAGGCGGCATGGTCACGACCAACGATGGGCGAATGGCCGAGATTCTGCGGCGTTTTCGCAGTCAGGGAATTTCGAGCGATGCGCGGCGGCGACAGAGCGCCGGGCAGTGGTTCTACGAGATGGTCCTGCTCGGCTACAACTATCGCCTGCCGGATATCGCGTGTGCGCTCGGACTCGAGCAGTTGAAGCGGCTGGACGGGAATCTGGCACGGCGGCGCGAAATTGCCGCCGAATACACGGCCGCGTTTCTCGAGCTGCCGGGCGTCGTTGTGCCGGCGGTGCGGCCCGAGGCCAATCCGGCGTGGCATTTGTATGCGATTCGCCTGGATCTTGAGAAGTTGACCGCCGATCGCGCGCAGATTTTTCGGGCCCTGCGCGCGGAGAACATCGGTGTGAACGTGCACTATATTCCGGTGCATTTGCATCCCTATTACCGCGAGCGATTCGGATTTCGCGGCGGCGAATTTCCCATTGCCGAAGACGCCTACGAGCGCCTGATCAGCCTGCCCATGTTTCACGCCATGACCGGCCAGGACGTGAAGGATGTGATCGCGGCGGTCACCAAGGTCCTGACTACGTACTCGCGGTGATCAAGAAGGCGGTCGAAAAAACGCTGAGCGAAGAAACCAGGAGCGTGCCCTTGGGCCAAAACAAGCCATTTGCGGAGGGTTCACTGGTGCGGCTGCGTCCACTCGAACGCTCCGATCTCAATGAGCGCTACCAATGCTGGCTCAACGATCCTGAAGTGACGCGCTACACCGAGACGGGCACTTTCCCCAGCACCGCCGAGGATCTTGAAAACTATTACCGCGGAGTGACGGGATCGAGAAACGATGTGATCCTCGCGATCGAAGAAAAAAAATCCGGCGAGCACGTAGGCAATGTGAAGCTGGGGCCGATTCACTGGGTGCATCGCGTGGCGACGTTCGGCATTCTGATCGGCGAGAAAGATTCGTGGGGCAAGGGCATCGGTCTTGAAGCCACGCGGCTGATGGTGGAATACGGCTTCAACCGCTTGAATCTGCACCGCATCGATCTGGGTGTGTTTGCGGAACATGAGTCGGCCGTGCACTGCTACAAGAAAGTTGGATTCAAGGTGGAAGGGCGTTTGCGCCAGGATCTGTTTCAGGGTGGAGAGTACAAGGATCGGTTGTGGATGGGCCTGCTGCGCTCAGAGTACAAGCCGTTCAGAGCCGGGAAACGAAAATGAAAGCGCTGGTGGTAGGCGGCGGCTCGATTGGCAGCCGGCATCTGCGGAACCTGGAGCAGCTTGGAGTGGAGCATCGAGCCCTGGTGGAGACAGACGCGACGCGCCGCGAAGAAGTCTCCTCGGCGCTGTCCGCGAAGCGTTTTGACGAATTGGGGCAAGGCCTGGAATGGAGTCCGGATCTTGTGGTGGTGGCAACCCCGACGCATCTGCACGCCGAGCAGGCGCTGCAGGTGGTTCGCGCGGCGATTCCGGTTTTCGTGGAGAAGCCGCTCTCGCACACGGCTGCCGGCCTCGCCGAGCTTTCAGATCTGGTCGCGGCGAAGAAACTGGCCTCGCTGGTGGGATGCAACATGCGGTTCCATCCCGGGCCGGCGAAAGTGAAGCAGCTTCTTGTGGAAGAGCGCGTGGGAAAGATTTTGTTCGCCAGAATTCACACCGGCTCGTACCTGCCGGACTGGCGACCGGGCACCGACTATCGCCGGAACTACGCTGCCCGAGCCGATAGCGGCGGTGGATGCATTCTGGACTGCATTCACGAGATTGATCTGGCGCGATGGTATCTGGGTGAGATCGAGTCTGTCTTCTGCTGCGCGGGGCATCTCAGCTCGCTGGAGATCGAGACTGAAGACGTCGCGCTTCTGGTGTGCCGGCACGCGGGCGGAGCGATTTCCGAGATTCATCTCGACTATGTGCAGCGCACGTATGAGCGTGGCTGCCAGATCGTCGGCGAGTTAGGATCGATTTTCTGGGACTCGAACGGCGGAGCCGTGCGCTGGTACAACGCGGCGAAAAAAGGGTGGACAACCTACCCCCAGCCCGACGCCTGGGAGATGAACCAGATGTACGTCGACGAGATGAAGCATTTTCTTGAGTGCATCAAGCAGGTGGATGACCAGTGGCGCAAGACAATGCTGCCTATTCCTGACGCGGCTGTTCTGATGCGGGTTGTGTTTGCAGCGAAGGCGTCGTCGGAGCAGGGAAAGATGCTTGCGGTGGAAGGTTGCTGAGCGAAAACTAACTGGAGTGGTAACGGGGAGAAGTAACGAAGTGAAGCTGGCCGTAATCCAGGCGCGCATGGGATCTTCGCGGTTTCCGGGAAAGGTTCTGGAAGATCTCCAAGGGCGCCCGATGCTCTGGCACGTCGTGAACCGCGTGCGACAGGCCCGGAGAGTAGACAAGGTGGTTGTCGCGACGACCGACCGTAGGGTCGACGACCCCATCGCTCAGTTTTGCGAGCATGAGGGCGTCGCTTGTTTTCGCGGCAGCGAGCAGGATGTGCTGGATCGCTTCTATCAGGCAGCCAAGTTGGATCGTGCTGACGTTATTGTGCGTATCACGGCCGATTGTCCTCTGATCGATCCGGCGGTCATTGATAAAGTCGTGGCGCGCTTTGAGCAGGGCGATTGCGACTATGTCAGCAATGTGTTTCGCTACACGTATCCGGACGGACTAGATACCGAAGTTTTTTCCATTGCGGCTCTGGAGCAGGCCTGGCGCGAAACCGGCAAGCCGTCGGAACGCGAGCATGTTACACCCTACTTGCGAACCGATAAGTTCCGAACCGCGAACGTGGAAAGCGAGATCCCGGTTTCGCCGGTGGAATTCCGATGGACAGTGGATCATCCCTCGGATCTGGAATTCGTGCGCAAGGTGTATGCGGCGTTTTCAGAGAACGGGAAGAAGAACCAGCAATTCGGATTTCGGGATGTGTTCGAATTGCTGAAGGAGAGGCCGGACTTGGCGACGATTCAGGCAGAGACGATCACGAACGAGGGCTATTACAAGAGTCTTTACCAGCAGGCGAAAGCAGGGGCGGCGCCGAAGCGCTCGCTCGTGGAGTCTCAGGCGTGGCTGGCGCGCGCTAAGAAGGTGATCCCGAGTTGCGCGCAGACCTTCAGCAAGGGATATACGCAATACGTGCAGGGCGTGGCGCCGATTTTTCTCGAGCGAGGAAGGGGCTGCCGCGTGTGGGACGTGGACGGCAACGAGTACATCGACTATGTGCAAGGCTTGTTGCCAAACATTCTGGGCTACGCGCATGAGGAAGTGAACGAGGCCGCAGCGGCGCAACTGGCCGATGGGCACAGTTTTTCGCTTCCGCATCCGCTTGAGGTGCAATTGGCGGAGCGGTTGACGCGCCTGATTCCGTGCGCCGAAATGGTGCGCTTCGGTAAGAACGGATCGGACGCCACATCGGGCGCAGTGCGGGCTGCGCGCGCGTTTACCGGCCGCGATCGCATCGCGTGTTGCGGATATCACGGGTGGCAGGACTGGTACATCGGCAGCACCACGCGGAACGCGGGCGTTCCCAAGGCTGTGCGGGAGTTAACGCATCCGTTCACGTACAACCATCCAGCGAGTCTGGAGAAGTTGTTTGCCGAGCATCCCGGCGAATTCGCAGCGGTGATCATGGAGCCGTTCAATTTTGTCGAACCTGCTCCGGGCTTTCTCGAAGGCGTGAAGGATGTGGCGCACAAGCATGGAGCGCTGCTCATCTTTGACGAAATCTGCGTTGGTTTCCATTTCGGTTTGGGAGGCGCGCAGAAACTATTCGGCGTTATTCCCGACCTAGCGTGCTTCGGCAAGGCCATGGGGAACGGATTTCCGATTTCCTGCGTGGTTGGGCGCGCTGATGTCATGCGGACCTTCGACGAAATTTTTTACAGCTTCACGTTCGCGGGTGAAGTTGCTTCGATGGCGGCGGCGATGAAGGTTCTCGACATCCTCGAGCAGACCGACGCGCTGGCGCGGATCGAATCAAATGGGCGAACGCTCCAGGATGGACTCAACGCCTTGGCGCGCCAGGCGGGATTGGAAAAGCGCATCCGGGCGGTGGGACGTCCACAGTGGTCGCTGCTGAAGTTCACTGACGGGAACGGCGCGGACAGTCCTCTGCTGAAGAACCTGTTTCAACAGGAGGCGGTGAAGCGTGGTGTGCTGTTGCTGGCAACGCACAACATGACCGCAGCTCACGACGGCCAGGCCGTTCACCAGACCCTGGAGGCATACGCCGAGGTCCTGAAGACGCTGGCGTCGTGGATGCAAGAACCGGATCCCGTGCGGTATCTGGAAGGTCCGATGACTCAGCCGGTGTTCCGGGTGCGATGAAGGATTTCGTGACCAGACTGCTCTCGAAGTGCATGCTCTGGGGTGAGCCTTCTTGGCGATGAATCTCCTTTTCCGGACGGACGCAAGTGTCAAAATGGGCACCGGTCACGTCATGCGCTGCCTCGCGCTTGCTCAAGCGGTGCAGGACGCTGGCGGCCGCGCCGTTTTTGCCATGACGGCGCGGACTCCTGCGATCGAGGGCAGGCTCTCGGCGGAATCGTGCACGGTGCTTTTAGTTTCGTGCGCGGCTGGCAGCAGCGAGGATGCCCAGCAAACGCTTTCGCTGGCGCGCCAAGAGCAGGCCGACTGGATCGTCGCTGACGGATATCAGTTCGCGGCCGATTATCAGGATGCGTTGCGCGGCGCGGGTTTCAAGGTCCTCCTTCTCGACGATTACGGGCATGCGAGTCACTATCATGCGCAGTTCGTATTGAATCAGAATGTTGGGGCCAGTGAAGGCCTCTATGCGAAACGTGGGCCGGATACGCGGCTGCTTCTCGGGCCGCGCTATGCGCTGCTGCGGCGGGAATTTTCCTCGTGGCGGGACTGGAAGAGGGAAGTATCGCCGGTTTGCCGCCAGATGCTGGTGATGATGGGAGGCAGCGACCCTGACAACCTGACGGCGCGCGTGCTCGAGGCGCTGGCGCTGGCTCGAATTGAGGATCTGGAAGCGACCGTCGTGGTTGGGGGCAGCAACCCGCATCTGGCCATGTTGCAGAAGCTGGCCGCCGAATCTGGCAGAAAGATCGCGGTGCGCAACGACGTCATAAGTGTTCCTGAGTTGATGGCCACGGCGGACGTTGCGGTTTCCGCCGCGGGCTCGACCTGCTGGGAACTCTGTCTGATGGGGCTTCCGGCCTTGCTGATTGACGTGGCTGCAAACCAGAGTGCGGTGGCGAGAGAGTTGGCTCAAAGGGGATGCACCATTCACGTTGGCAACCAGACCGTCGGCGTGGAGAGAATCGCTGCGGAACTGACACGCGTGGTCCGTTCGTACGAACTCCGACAGTCTTTGTCGCAAAGAGCCCGCGAGTTGGTGGACGGAAAGGGTGCAGGGCGAGTAGTTTCGGTTCTGCGTGGTGATAATGAAGAACTAGCCGACGAAATGCGGCTTTACACCGCGGGCGTGAAACTCCGGCCCGTGTGCTCCGCAGACAGCCGCCTCTTGTGGGATTGGGCGAACGAGCCAGAGGTTCGTGCGGCGTCGTTTTCCTCGGAACCGATTCCGTGGGAAACGCACTCCGCGTGGTTTGCACAGAGATTGGGCAGTAACGGAACACTCATGTGGATGGCCCAAAACGGATTGGGCGCACCCTGCGGGCAGATCCGGTTTGATTCTCGACCGGATGGACACTGGGAGGTAGACGTCAGCGTAGCGAAAGAGATGCGCGGGCACGGACTGGCGAGGCAGCTAATTGCACTCGGAGTGGAGGAGCTTCTGAAAGGGCATGCTGGCGCAAAAGTTCACGCATTCGTAAAGTCGGAAAACAGCGCGTCTCTGCGTGCTTTTGAAAAAGCCGGTTTCGAACGACTCGGAAATGAAAAAATACGCGGCCAGGCCGCTGTTCACTTCGTCTGGCAGAAGGCGAAACCGGCCTGATCTCACATTCTAATGAAGCGCACGGCCAAGCCCGGGAAAAGCTATCTTGTGCTCGGTTGCAAGCCGTGGAATCGCCGCGTTTTCGATGAGTCACTGCGGCGGTTGCCGGGCTGCTGGAACTATATTGGTTCGCCGGAAGACCTCTCGCTTGATCTCGTAGAACAAATTTCCCCACGCTACATTTTTTTCCTGCACTGGTCATGGAAAGTTCCGCAAGAACTGGTGGACCGGTTTGAATGTGTTTGCTTCCATATGACCGATGTTCCGTATGGCCGCGGCGGCAGCCCGCTCCAGAATCTGATTGTGCGCGGATATCGCGAGACGCAGCTGACGGCGCTGCGGATGACCGCGGAATTCGATGCCGGTCCCGTTTACATGAAAGAGCCGCTATCGCTGGAGGGCGGCGCGGAAGAGATTTATTGCCGCGCCTCGAGATTGTCGGCAGAGATGATCCAACGTATCATCCAGCGTGAGCCAAAACCCCTGCCGCAACAAGGCGAGCCTGTGACCTTCAAGCGCCGCAAGCCGGAAGACAGCGAAATCAAGGGCGCCGCGTCGCTGGAGGAGTTGCACGATCTGATTCGTATGCTCGACGCGGAGGGATATCCGCGGGCGTTTCTGCATCAGGCTGGTTTTCGCTTCGAATTTAGCCGCCCGGCACTCTATGACGGGCGCCTCGTGGCCGATGTAAGGATCACGCGCGAGAATGAGAAGAGCAGCGAGGGGAATGGCGAGAAAACCAAGAGTAAGAAGGGCAAGGGGAAATGAGAGTACTCGTGATCGCAGCGCATCCCGACGATGAGGTCTTAGGCTGCGGTGCGACTGCGGCGCGGCTGGTAATGGAGGGCCACGAGGTCCACTTTGCCATTCTGGGGGAGGGCCTGACGGCGCGCCATTCCGTTCAGACCGAGACCGACGCGCGCCAGTTGGCGGCACTGCATCGGCAAGCTCATGCAGCCGCCGCCAAAGTCGGCGTTAAGCATGTCGTGCTGAACAAACTGCCGGACAATCGGCTCGACACCGTGCCCCTGCTGGAAGTCATAAAGGTTGTCGAAGAGCTCATCGAACGATTGAAGCCGGAGGTTATCTATACGCATCACGCGGGTGATCTGAATGTCGATCATGGCGTGATCCATCGTGCCGTCTTGACGGCGACGCGCCCGATGAGCGGGCAGGTCGTTCGGGAGATTTACGCGTTCGAGGTTCCGTCGTCGACGGAGTGGGCGTTTCAGCGCCTGGAACCGGCCTTTCGGCCGAACGTTTTTGTGGACGTGACGCGAACTCTCGAAGCCAAAATCGCCGCTATGGAATGTTACGAGAGCGAGGCGCGCAAGTTTCCTCACCCGCGCTCGCCGGAAGCACTGCGAGCGATTGCCATGCGCTGGGGGAGCGTGGCGGGATGCGGAGCGGCGGAGGCGTTTGAACTGGTGCGTTCCATACGTCTGGCGCTGGATTGATACGCTCGAGTGAACACAGCAGCACGAAACACGCCAGGGTCTATATATGGCTGTGCAAACCAAAATCCCGCAAATCAGGATCGGGCAGCGAACGATCGGCGCCGGACAGCCCGTTTATATGATCGCGGAGCTGTCAGCCAATCACCATCAGAAGTTTGACGAGGCGGTGAAGATCATTCGAGCAGCCAAAGATGTCGGTGCCGATGCAGTGAAGCTGCAGACGTATACGCCCGACACGATGACCATCGCCAGCAACCGGCCGGAATTTCGCATCGAGGGCACAATCTGGAATGGGCGCAATCTGCACGAGCTGTACAAAGAGGCTTACACGCCGTGGGAGTGGCAGCCGCGTCTGAAGCAGGCGGCGAACGACATGGGCCTCGATCTGTTTTCCACGCCTTTCGATGCGACCGCGGTTGATTTTCTGGAGCAGATGAATGTGCCGGCTCACAAGCTGGCATCGTTTGAGCTCGTTGACATTCCGCTGATTCGAAAAATGGCGCGCACAGGCAAGCCGCTGATTATGTCAACGGGGATGTCGACGGCGGCGGAGATTGAAGAGGCGGTCAAGGCTGCACGCGGCGCAGGGGCGAAGGAGATTGCGCTGCTGAAAAGCACCAGCGCGTATCCGGCGCCGGCGGAAGAGATGAATCTGCGAACGATTCCGGAATTGTCGCGGCGTTTCGACGCGCCGGCAGGACTCTCGGACCACTCCATGGGAACCGCCGTTCCGGTTGCCGCGGTCGCGCTGGGCGCCTGCATCATCGAGAAGCATTTGACCCTGTCACGCACGGAGCCGGGGCCGGACAGCGTCTTTTCGCTCGAGCCGCAGGAGTTCAAAGCGATGGTCGATGCGGTGCGAGTTGCCGAGAAAGCACTGGGCGAAGTGCACTTTGGATTCGGTGAAAAAGAGGCGAGCAGCAGGGTGTTCCGCCGGTCGTTGTTCGTGGTGCGGGATATGAAGAGCGGCGAGACCTTCACTTCGGAAAACGTGCGCTCGATCCGCCCGGGTTATGGACTGCACACGCGGCATCTGAGCGAAGTGTTGGGACGGCATGCGGCCTGCGACATTGAGCGCGGAACTCCACTGCGCTGGGAACTGGTCGAGCGGCAATGAAAATTGTCAGCCCCTTTCTGAAGAAGGTCGTCTATCCGTCGTTGTCTACGGTCAGTGTCTTTCGCCGCGCGGCTCCGCATGGGCTGGCGGTCGTGACGTATCACGGCGTTCTGGCGCGAGGATATGAGCCGATCGACCCGGCGTTCGACGGCAACCTGATTTCAGCCGGGACACTCCGTCAGCAATTGCGCCTGCTCAAGGCGCATTACTCCGTGATCACGCCCGAAGACGTGCTGGCCTGGCGCGAGGGCCGGCGCGAGCTCCCACCGCGCGCTGTTCTTCTCACCTGTGACGACGGACTCCTGAACAATCTGACTGAGATGTTGCCCATCCTGCGTGAGGAAGAAGTGAAATGTTTGTTCTTCGTGACCGGCGCTTCCACCTCTGAAACGCGCAGCATGCTTTGGTATGAAGAGTTGTTTCTGATGTACCTCCGCGGTCGGGCGGGGCATTTTGAAATTTCGCAGGAAGAAATTTTATTCTCCGGTGACCTGCAGTCAAAAGAACAGAGACGGGCATTCTGGTGGAGTTCCGTGCAACGGCTTTCGCGGCTCAGCCAGGAAAAGCGTACGGTTTTTCTCCGTGCGTTGCGGGCGCAGCTGGGAATCGATGCGACGCAAGGCTTCAACAGCGCAGATCCGGCCTGGTGTCGCCGCTTCGGACGGATGACCGCGAACGAGCTTCGCGAACTGGCTTCCGCTGGAATGACGATCGGCGCGCACACGCTGAGCCATCCCATTTTGTCGCAGTCGCCGCCGGAATTGGCGCGCCACGAGATCACCGAATGCCGAGCGCAGCTCGAATCGGTCTTGCAGCAGCCCGTATCGGCGTTTGCCTACCCTTTCGGCGATGAGCAGTCCGTATCGCCGCAAGTGCTCGCGATTCCACAACAGGCCGGCTACCAGGCTGCATTCCTGAACTTTGGCGGGGGGCTCGGTGTGGATCTTCCGCCGTTCGCACTGCCGCGGGTCCACGTCACGGCAGAGATGAGTGTGGCCGAATTTGAGGCGCATGTTTCGGGTTTCCATGCATGGCTGCAGCGGCGGGCCGGCAGGAGCCCGCGGGTTCTCGCCGGTTGATACACTTGCATATTTGCTGCAGCCCTGTGCCGAATGTGTGCTTTCCGACGATGGGTCAAGACGTGCGCTTAATCCTGTTCAAAGAAATTCCCGAGGATGCAAAGCTGCGCCAGCAGTGGAACGCGCTGGTTGAGCGCATGGATCAGCCGCAGGTTTTCTACACCTACGACTGGGCGCTCGCGGTGCAGCGGGCCTACCGCGCCACTCTGCACACACTGCTTTTCTTGGCCTACGACGAGCAGGAGTCCCTCAGTGGTGTGGCCGCACTGGCGGCTGACGATGCCGGCCGTGTCACGTTCCTCTGTGCCACAACCGGCGACTACTGCGACTTTCTCTCGCAAGCAGCACAGAAGCCTGCTTTCGTCGCGTCGGTCCTGGGCGAATTGAAGAGGCAGGGGATCGAAGACATCACCCTGACCAACCTGCCTGCGAACTCGGATAGCGTTGCCGCCCTCCGGCAAACATCCGGGCAGATTGGATTCCGCTACTTCGCGCGCACCGCGTACCTGTGCGCGCAGGTTTGCTTGGCGGCTCTGCCTCGAAGGCCGGCAGGAAACAAACCGGTTCTGCCGCGCAAGAAGATGCTGCGCCGTTTCCTGAATGCGATGGGACGTGAGCAGCCGGTGCACCTGGAGCACGCGCGAACATGGGAGGAGGTACAGCCCATACTGCATCAATTCATGCAGGCTCACGTAGCCAGGTTCCTGGTCACAGGGCGCATCAGCAACCTGGCATCGCCCGAACGGCGGCTGTTTCTCGAAGAACTTGCCAGGCTGCTCTCCGAAGCGGGCTGGCTGAAGTTGACGCGCATGATGTCCGGGGAAAAAGTGTTCGCCTGGAACTATGGCTTTCAATTTCACGATACCTGGTTCTGGTACCAGCCTACCTTCGACAGCGATCTGGAGAAATTCTCTCCCGGTTTTTGTTTGCTCGCCAAAATTATTGAAGAAGCCGCGGACACGCCTGCGTTGAAGACGGTCGACCTTGGCCTGGGCGCCGAAGAGTACAAAGACCGATCCATGAACCAGAGCCGTGAAACGCTTTACGTGACGCTGAGAAGCTCTGCCACGCGGCAGCTGCGGGAGCTTGTGCGTTACCACGCGGCTCGAGTGGTGCAATCTTCGCCGCAGCTCGAAGCCGTGGTTCATAAGGGAGCAGAGTACCTGCGGCTGGCGCAGGAACGCATCCGCCGTGATGGCGCTGCGGCCACAATCTCACGGCTGTTCCGGCGGTTCGGCGAGTCTCTGTGGTCGGAATCCCGGGTCTTTTTCTTTGAATGGAACGGTTCGGTCGGCGAAGGCTCATGCCCGGCAAAACTGGAGCCGCTCGGCCTGAATCGGCTGGCCGCGGCCGCATCGCAGTATAGCGGCGACAAGGAAACGGCCGCATATCTGATACGCTCGGCCGCGAGGCTTAGGAGCGGAGCGGCAGAGGGTTTCGCCCTGGTCGACCGGGAAGGGCGAATCTTGCATTTGGCGTGGGCGGCCTCGTTCGATGGTTTCTTTCTGTCCGAATTGAACGCCAAGGTGACAGCACCGGGAGCGAACTGCGTAATGCTGTTCGACTGCTGGACTCCTCGGGAGGTGCGTGGTCACGGGTATTATGGCCGCGCAGCGAACCTCATCGCGCGGCGAATGCACGAAGAGGGCAAGTGGCCTTGGATTTTCAGCGCGGCCGGCAACGCCGCTTCCGTGCGAGGGTTGGAAAAGGCCGGATTCGAACGGCGCTATGCGCTGGTGCGGCAGCGTGTGATCGGTTGGCAGAGGATCAAGGGAAAAACGCCCCGGCTCGATGCGGCATCGCGCACGGAGGCTTCTGCTCACGTTTAACGATATCCGCCACACCATGCGCATTCTCTTTGTCCATTCCGAAGACTCGCCGCGAAAGGGAGCGTGGTCGCACGAGCACTGGGATCTGCTGGTTGACTTAGGCAGGTCGTCGCAGTTCTCGGCACGCGAATGGGAGAGGCAGTACGGTTGTCCAATCTTGCGCGCCGATTCCTTCCGGAACGGAGTTACCGACGCAAGGCAGGTGCGCCATATTTTTTCTGCCTGGCTGGGACGCTTGGTCGATGAAGAAGGAATCGATTGGTGGGATCTGGTGTCGCTGTTGCTGGTGCCCCAGGCTCTGGATGTTCTGGCGCTGCAGAGGGTCGCTGCTGAAATCAGTCCGTCGGCTGAGCTTTGGGCCACGCGGCTGGGCGGACCGGCGAGCGTGCTTGGGATATTGCTAGGTCGTTCCATCCGAAGTCTTGAGTCCGGCGGATGGGCGAGGTCGGCGGCGAGAGCGAAACATTACGTCGAGATGCTCCGCCGTTTTCCTCCGGAGCAGATTAAAGAGATCATTCTCGACAAGTACGATTCCGGATATCAGTGGCGCTCGCGTTTTGCCGGAAGGTCCGAGAGGTGCGCCGATTCTGTGGTACTCGTGCCGAGCGCGTATGGAAACGTCTCGCGCATGGCGGCGGCCTATGCACAGTTGCTTCCGGGGCAGGCGTTCCTGGTCGTGGCCACACGTCAGAGCGGAAGGAACTTTGTGTCATCCTCGAACATGGTGGTAAGGGACCTCGCCTCGTACGCTAAAGCCGAAACTCGGCCGGCGGAAGTCGCGTCGCTGCTTGAACGCTGGGCGAAGTTGAGGAGCGAACTGGAATCGTCAACGGAACTGGGTGCTCTTTCTTGGGCTGGCGGGTTAGCCTCAATTTCGGGCTGGATTCGAGACGGCATCGGGGCGCGGAATGCATGGCGCAATGTGCTGGAGAGCGAACGAGTCACGGGAATTTTATGTGGCGATGACAGCAACCTGTATACGCGCCTGCCGGTTCTGCTCGGCGCCAGAAGGAGAATCCCCACTGTCGATTTTCATCATGGTGCATTCGACGGCCGCTATCTGCTCAAGACTCTGGCCTGTGACGTTTATTTGGCCAAGAACGAGATGGAGCGCGACTACCTGCTGCGGGTATGCGGCCTTCCTGCGGATCGAGTCGCCATGGGTGCACCTTCACCTGTTTTCGTGCCCTCGACGAGTGGGCGCGAGCCGTCCTCAGGAAGCTCGGTAATTTTCTTTTCCGAGCCCTACGAAAGCGCAGGCATGCGCGCTGAGGAAGTGTATCGCGAGCTCGTGCCGCCGCTGTGCCGCACGGCTCGCGCACACGGTCGCGGCCTGATCGTCAAGCTGCATCCCTTTGAAAGCCGCTCCCAGCGCTGCAAGTTGGTCCGCGAGATTCTGAGTGCGGAGGACTGCAAGCTCGTGACTGTGGTCGAGGGACCGCTTACCGAAGAGCTGATGTCGCAGGCGTGGTTTGGCACCACTGTCGAATCGAGCTGCGTCGTGGACTGTATGCAGAGGAATATTCGCTGTTTTCTGTGCGA
This sequence comes from uncultured Acidobacteriaceae bacterium, assembly GCA_964407245.1. Classification (GTDB taxonomy): domain Bacteria; phylum Acidobacteriota; class Terriglobia; order Terriglobales; family Acidobacteriaceae; genus Sulfotelmatobacter. Next base: position 9,223 of record CAYOUY010000058.1, on the reverse strand, counting down.
GTGGCTGTCGCTATCTCCCTATGAATATGTGCAACAATACGCGCGGTTTGGAGTCGGGGAGATACTTCAGCACGCGAATCAGATTGGCGAAATTCCACGGCGGCTTGCGGAAGCAAAACCGAATTCTTTATCCCAATCGGCGTTTGCAGTCAGTGCCGACCCGGCGCTGCTCCAGGTATGGCTGTCCTTAGGGCGCGAACACTCAGGCGCGAGGTCGGCGTCCTGAGCCATCAAACGGCCAACCCGGTACCCGAGAGCGCTGCCGTTGCCAGCCAGCGATTTCGCTCGCAGGTTGGCCACATCTCGCGTGAGTCGGGGGTATTTTTTGCCGGCACGATCTTCTCCATGTTGTTCGGCTACGTCTTCAAGGTGTACCTGGCCCGCGTCCTGGGCGCGGAGGAGTTGGGCTTGTACGCCCTCGGCATAACGCTGGTTGGATTCATGGGCATTTTTAATTCTCTCGGTCTGCCCCAGTCGGCGATGCGCTTTGTCGCTGCTTATCAGGCCACGGGGAAGTTCAAAGAGCTGCATGCTTTGTTGTGGCGTGGAGCCGGACTACTTCTGGCAGCGAACGTGGTTCTGGCCGTTGTGTTCCTTGCTGTGGGGCGGTTCTTGTCGCTGCACTTCTACCACGCGCCGCGGCTGGTGCGCTACTTGCCGCTGTTTGCGTTGATCATGGTATTCGGCGTTGTCAGCGCCTTTTACGGCAAGGTGCTGGCGGGATACCGCGATCTGAAACTGCGAACGTTGATCGTGAATTTTGTCGGCAGCCCACTGAACATGCTCATCGCGGTCTTGTTGATCGAGCTGGGTTGGGGACTGCGTGGTTATCTGACGGCCAATGTTGTGAGTGCGGCTGTCGTCTGCGTGCTTCTGCTTGTTGCGGTTCGCCGGTTCACGCCCCCGGAAGCGCGGTTTGCCGCGGAGCCGGGCTCATACCCGCAGCGGCAGGTCTGGTCGTTCTCAGCAACCGCCCTGGGAATCAGCTTTATGGAATTCCTGATGACCCAGGTCGACAAGGTCGCTCTGGGTTTCTATCGCAGCACGAGGGAAGTCGGCATCTACACTGTGGCGGCGGCCTTCGTAGTTTATGTGCCGCTGGTTTTGACGTCTGTCAATCAGGTTTTTGCGCCGACCATTTCCGATCTGCATACTCGCGGCGATCACGCCTTGTTATCTCGGCTCTATCAGTCACTCACCAAGTCGGCACTCGGGCTGACGTTGCCCCTTGCCCTGGTGATCTTCATTTTTGCGCGTCCGATCATGCGCATCTTTGGCCACGATTTTGAAATGGGATGGCCCATCCTGATCGTGGGCACCTGCGGCCAACTGATAAACTGCGGAGTCGGTTCCGCGGGGTACCTGCTTCTGATGTCGGGCAACGAGCGGCGACTGATGAGGGTGCAAGTCGTGATGGCGGCGGTGATGGTGGTTTTGAGTGCCGGGCTGGTGCCGCTCTGGGGAATTGTCGGTGCAGCAGTTGCGGCTGCGGCAACTAATGCGTGCGTGAATGCGTGGAGCCTGATCGAAGTGCGCAGAGCGCTGAGGCTCACTCCGTACAATCGCGGATATCTGCGGCTCGCTGCTCCGCTGGCAGCCGCGATTGCCGTTACACTTGTGCTGAAGAAGTATTCCGATGTTTTTCGCCACGACTGGCTTGCGGTTGGCGTTGCGCTCGGTGCGGCGTACGGCATTTTCGTTATCGTGAATCTCATGGTTGGATTGGACGCCGACGACCGGCTGATTGCCACCGCGATCTGGGCGCGGGTTCGCAGTGTCGTTCCAGGGATTCGCGCCGGAGTAGAAGATTGACCGAGATGAGAGATCTACGACTTCCGGCTGACCTGTGCGCGGACGCTGAGAAGAAGTTCGGGCGAACTTTCGCGAGCGTTGAAGAATTGCTCACTTTTGTTCTGCGTGAGTTGCTGCACGATGAAGGTTCTCAATTCGATCAGGCCGAGCAGCGTCTGGTCGAAGAGCGGCTGCGGGAGCTGGGCTATCTCTGAAGCGGATGCGAGCCGCGACCGCCGTTGTGACGAATGCCGGGCATATGGAAAGACTCGAGGAGGTTGAGCGCGAGGCGCGGGAACGGTTGTATCCCTCGCTGACCAATCCCAGCTGGCTGGTGCTGCGAAGGCGGCGCGAAATTTTTCAGAAATGGATAGCTCAGCTGGGCACGCACAAACTTGACGTACTCGACCTGGGCGGGCGCATTCAACCGTATCGTCCGTTGCTCGCGGGTCGCGTGCGCCGTTATCTTGCCGTTGATTTGAGGCAGACGCCCCTGGTGAATGTCGTGGCCCGCGGGGAACAGATCCCATTGGCAAGCGAGCGATTCGACCTTGTGATCTGCACGCAGATGCTGGAATACATTCCCGAACCTGCCGTGGTGATCGCGGAAATCCATCGCGTGCTCAGGCCCGGCGGGTGCCTGTTCTTGAGTGTACCGGCGGCGAGTGTGCGCGATGCCGAAGAAGACGCATGGCGCTTTCTTCCCGCCGCGCTGCGGCAACTCCTGGCTGTTTTTAGCCAGTCAGAAATTGTTTCTGAAGGTAGCAGCTTGATCGGCTTCTTTCGCACCGTGAACGTCTGTCTCAGTACCTTTTTGCGCTACCAGGCGCTGCGCACTGTTTACCTATGGACGATCTGTCCGTTGTTGAATCTGTGCGGCGAACTGCTGGAACATCTGGCAAGCAGCAATAACGATCAATTCACTCCGAATTACAGCGCATGGGCGCAGAAATGAAGCCTCGGACTCTGCCACTCAGACTTGATGGTCCGGAAGTGACGGCTGGGGTCGTATCGCCATGAGTGTTGTAGAAAAGCTATGGCAGCGCGCCCAAAACCTGCTGCCTGTGACCGGGTTTCACTTCACCCGGCCGCTCGTGCTCTTCGAGAGCGACGACTGGGGACGCGTTGGCCTGCGTGATCACGAGGGACTGGAAGCATTGCGAGCGGCGGGGCTGAAGCTGGGCGAACAGCCGTACGATTTCTACACGCTCGAAACGGCGGAAGATGTGGCAGCCTTGAACTCGATGCTCAAGGTGCACCGCGACTCGGGCGGCCGCCACCCCTGCCTGCAGATGAATTTCATCGTGGCGAACCTGGACTTCGCCAAAATGCGCGCCGCAGATTTTCGGGAAATTCATCTTCTGGCGCTGGCGGAGGGTCTGCCCCAGGGATGGAGACGGCCGGGCCTGATTGAGGCTTATCGCGAAGGCATTCGAGACCGGATTTTTCATCCGGCCCTCCACGGCACGACGCACTTTTGCCCCCTCTCGATGCAGCGCAATCTGGCCGGAGACGGCGAGCGGGCTCGTCTCCTGCGAACGCTTTGGCAGGGCGGGACGCCTTACATCTTCTGGCGCGCGCCCTGGATCGGCTACGAATACTGGGATCCGGAAAAACCGGAGGACGAGAGATTTTTGCACGTGGAAACTCAACGGCAACTGATTGGACACACGGTGGGAGCATTTGCCGCGTTGTTCAGGATGCTGCCGGGTTCGGCTTGTGCTCCGGGCTACCGCGCCAATGACGACACGCACGCCGCGTGGGCGCAGCACGGAATTCGCGTGGCGCAGAACGGTCCGCAAGCGCCCACTCCTCCGCACTTCGATCGCTACGGCATCCTGCATCTTTCGCGCACGGTGGAGTTTGAGCCGGCGGTAGACCCAAATTTTTCGGTCGAAACGTGTGTGCGCCAAGCGGAAGCCGCCTTTGCGCGCGGCTTTCCAGCAGTCGTTTGCGTCCATTCCATCAATTTTCATTCCACGGTGAAGGATTTTCGCAGCCGCACGCTGCAAGTCCTGGACGAATTCCTTGGCGCTCTCGAGTCAAGGCATCCCGATCTTCTGTACCTGCGCGACGAGGAACTTTACGAATTGCTCACCAAAGGTTCTTGCCAGACCTTGAACGGCCGTGCCGGTGCGACGCAGGTGAGTGTGATCCGGAAGAAATTTACCAGGGCTGAAGCGATGCTCCAGCGGGAAACATAGATGGCACGGAAATCGATCCTGCTGGTCACGGTGGATTGTTTGCGGGCCGACCACGTTGGCTTTATGGGCTACGGGCGCCCCACGACTCCCCTCTTGGATGGGCTGGCTGCCGAAAGTTTCGTTTTTCCCGCGGCGATTGTTGCCGGCGCGCCTACTTATTATTCATTTCCGGCAATGCTGGCATCGCGCTATCCGCTGGCGCTGGGGCGCGATGTTTTGGGTTTAGCTCCCGGCGAACCGACCCTGGCGTCGGTTCTGAAAGAGGCTGGATATGCCACAGCGTCGTTCGGCGCGGCCAATCCGTACATTTCCTCGCGTTTCGGTTACGAACAGGGATTTGATACCTTCCGCGATTTTCTGAATGATGAGTTTCCGGCGCCTTTCGACGGAAAACACGCCGACCATACGTCGCATGCCGCTCGAGATAGCGGCTGGATGAACCGCCTGAACCGAGCAATCCAGAAGGTTCGCCCCAGCCTGGGACCGCTGGGGATTGCTTACGACGAACTCTATTTTCAGTATTGTCAGCGGGTGACGTCGGCCGCCGAATCGCTCGATGCGTTGCGCCGATTTCCGGCGGCCGACATGATCGTCGATCATGCCTGCGAATGGCTGGCCTCGGTCGGCGACGGGCCATTTTTCCTGTGGCTGCACTTGATGGATCCGCACGCGCCCTACTATCCGAAGGAACAAGCGCTCGCGCTCATGGGGTGCGATCCGGTCACGCCCTTTCGCGCGCGCTATCTCAATTCATATTGGAATCGTTCGGACATCGGGCCGCAGCGACTGAGTTCGCACAGCAACGAAATCATCAATCTCTACGATTCCGGAATTCGCTGGGTGGATGAGCAGATGAGGCGGCTGATCGGGACTTTGCGGGGGTCGAAAAAATGGGACAACTGCATTTTCGCCTTCACCGCCGACCATGGGGAGGAGTTTCTGGATCACGGCGGCCGATTTCACCCGCCGTCGCGCTTGTCGGAGGAACTGACTCGCGTGCCGTTGCTGCTGCGCGTGCCAGTCGCGGCGGGAAACTGTAAGAAAAATACGGCGAAAGGAGTTTTCAGCATGTTGCATCTGGCTCCAACGTTGCTGGATGCGGCGCAACTGCCCGTCCCCCCTGCCTTTCAAGGGCGCAGTTATTGGCCGCAGGTTTGCGCGGGTGAAACCTTCGATGCGATTGCGATTTCGGAAAGCGTGGCCGGCTGCACCAATCCCTTGCACCCGGAGAATCGTCTGGGGCCGCGTGTTTTGTCGGTCAGAGAGCGGCGCTTCAAGCTCAGCCTGCATTTCGACCCTAAGCGTGAGGAACTCTACGACCTGGAAGCTGATCCGGGTGAGAATGCGCCTGTGGCGCCCACGGCGCAGAAGCCCGTGCGGCGGCGCTTGCTCGAAATTGCGCACGAGCATTTACGCCGGGCGAGAGACGAGCGGCTGCGGCTGCAGGCTCGCGTGCATGAACTTCGGCTAGAATGGGAAAAACCAGCGAACAGGGCTTCGCCAGTGATTTCTCAACCTGCCCACTGATTCTTGCGCCGGGAATGATAAAGATTTTCACGCCGTCGTTTGCGGACGAAGCCGATACCAACGCGCAAAATCTTTCCGTGAAAGAAATCGTGGCCCGGCTTGATCCGCGGCGTGCTGCACTTACTATGCTGCACGAGGGGATGGTCGATGCGCGTATCGCCTCGCGCCCGAACACACGGCTGCTGCGCTGGCATAAACACGGAAATACCGCGCGTACTCTTTGGCAGATTCTGCGGGACGTTCCCGATGTGTATTTCTTCCCGCGGGAAGGCCCGTTGGACGCGGCTTTTCTTTCAGCTCGACGATACGTGAGAATAAAGACCGCATTGGTCACGTACGTTGTTTCCGGTGGGTTGTATTCCGCGGCGTACCCGCCGGCACGCGAGCGCAACATTCGTGAAGCAGATGCGGTGCTTGCCAACAACGAGTACTTGGCGCAGTTGCTGAAAGAGAAACTCGGCGTCGACGCGACGACCATCCACAGCGGTATCGACCGGCGCCACTTTTTCCCGGCGAGTTCCAAAGATGGGTCGCAACATCCGCTCGTCGTTCTCTATGCCGGATCGTTTCGGCCGTATAAGCGCGTGCCGCTGGTCGTCCGGCACGCGGTGCGATGGCCCCAGGTGCGGTTTCGGATAGCGGGCGCTGGGGAAGAAGAGCGGGTCTGCAGGGATCTCGCTGCGCAGAACGCGTGCCGCAATGTAGAGTTCCTGGGGCATTTATCGCTAGCGCAGCTGGGAGATGAAATGCGGCGGGCCGACATTTTCTTTTTCCCGAGCGTTGTTGAGGGGCATCCACAGGTTCTGGGACAGGCGGCAGCCAGCGGACTTCCCGTTGTCGCGATGGGAATTTACCGCCCTGACTATGTGGTGGATGGCTCGACCGGTTTCCTAGCCGATACGGAGGATGAGCTCGGCGAAAAGTTAGACTTGTTGATCCGGCAGCCCGACATACGGTTTGCCATGGCGCAGGCGGCGATTGCGCACGCGCAGAAATTCGACTGGGACGTGGTCGCGGGAGAGTGGCAGGAAGTGTTCGAACGAGCCGCAGCCAGGCGGCGAAATCACTGAGATGTGCGGAATCTACGGAGTTTTCGACCCGTCATCGCGTCTCAACGACGCCATGCGGGCCTGGTCCGAGCGGGCGCAGGAGTTGCTGCGCCATCGCGGGCCTGACGACTGCGGATGTGAAGAGCGGCTTGAGGGCCACTGTCTGCTCGGCCACACGCGGCTTTCGATCATCGATGTTGAAGGCGGCAAGCAGCCGCTGCGCAATGAAGATGAAACTGTCTGGGTCATCTGCAACGGGGAAATCTACAACTACATTGAGTTGAGGGCGCAGCTGGTAGAACAGGGGCACCGCTTCCGAACGCAGAGCGATTGCGAAGTGCTGGTTCATCTCTACGAGGAAAAAGGAACCGCGCTGCTCGATGACCTGGCCGGGATGTTCGCCTTCGTCCTGCTGGACGAAAAGAAAAAACTGCTCTTTGCCGCCCGCGACCCTTTCGGCGAAAAGCCACTCTACTGGGCGCCGGTTTCTGGGCACGGCATCGCGTTCGCATCGGAGTTGAAAGCTTTGATCCCCCTGCCGCAGCTGGACCGCCGGCTCGATGCGGCTGCCGTGGCGCAGTTTCTGGCGCTGCGATACATCCCGGCGCCGCGAACACATCTGCAGGGCGTGCGCAAGCTGATGGCCGGAGAAGCGCTGACCGTAGAAGGCGGCAAAGGAATCCGCCGCTGGCGTTACTGGCAGCCCGAGCTGTCGTTGCATCGTTCGGTCAAGTCGATCAGCAAAGATGAAGTCGTAGAAGAGATTCGTCATCGCGTACGCGAGTCTGTGCGGCTCCGGTTGCGCAGCGATGTGCCGCTGGGTGCGTTTCTGTCGGGAGGGATCGACTCTACCTTCGTGGTGAGCGCGATGCGGGAGTTGCTGCCGGGAGCGAAGTTCAGCACGTTCTGCGCGTCGTTCGACGACGACGAACTGGATGAATCGCCCTATGCCCGCATGGTTGCAGAGCGAATTGGCTCGGATCACCAGGAAGTGCACTTCAGCTCCGACCAAATGCTGAGCTTTTTCGATGCACTGATTGATCACTACGACGAGCCATTCGCCGACGCTTCCATGTTTCCGACTTTCGCCGTGTGCCGTGCTGCACGAGACCAGTGCAAGGTGATGTTGTCGGGGGATGGGGGAGACGAATGCTTCGCCGGCTATCGCGAATTTTTTCGTTACTATTCATGGCATGGCCTGCGCCGGCTTCCGGGCGTAAATTCGCTCGCGGGCGCCGCGTTGTCAAGCTGGAATGGCTCGTGGCGTGGAGTAGGATTGTTGTCGTTTCTGGCGAGTTCCGACTGGAGCCTCCTCTATCCGGAAACGCAGCGCAAGGGCGTGCTCAATTTGTTCCACGCTTCGTCGAAGTCTGCCGCTGCCGAAGGGCTCGATGAACTCCGCATCCGCGCCCTGCATCACGCTCGTCTTCCATATCCGGAATCGGCCATTGAGGCGATGACGGCTGGGTATCTTCCCGAACAAATTCTGGTGAAGGTGGATCGCGCGAGTATGCGGTCAGCGCTGGAGTGCCGCACGCCTTTCCTGGATCGTGATCTGATGGAGTATGTGCGCAACCTGCCTACGGATTACCATTTCGAGCGAAATCTGGGAAAAGCGCTGCTGCGGAGGGCTCTACCGGATTGGGTGCCGGAGCAAATCCGGTGGCGCGAGAAGCGTGGCTTCACTCCGCCTCTGGCCACCTGGCTGCGAACCAGCCTGCGAGCCGCGATGGAGCAGGCTCTGAACGAGTTCCCGTGTGTTTTGCGCAATGTGCTGGAGGTGGCCCCAGCGTGGCAACTGTTTCATCAACACCAGGCGGGCGCGGACCGCAGCGATCAGATGTTTCGCTGGCTGGTATTGAGCCGACGCTGCCGCGAGGCGCTGCCCGCGTGACCCCGGATCCACATCTGCCGCCGCCCGTACTCGTCCAAAAGGTGAACCGGACTGGAGCGGACCGCAGGCCGATCCACCTTCTCACCCTTACGCCGTTCTATCCCAGCGAGCGCGACGAAGCCGGGGGCTGCTTTGTCTCAGAGCCGCTGGAATCTCTGGCCAGGATCGGCGTGACGAATACCGTGTTGGCGGTGCAGCCCTTTTATCGCGAGAAGCAGTGCGCGCGGTCGGCCGTGCCGGCCGACTGGCTGCGCTACTTTTCTCTTCCCGGAGGCTTGGGCCTTCCCACCGCCGGCGCGTTCCTTTTTGCGCGGATCGTGGGTCGGGTGCGCGAACTGCAACACGGGCAGCGGGTCGATCTTATCCATGCGCACGCTGCGCTGCCGTGCGGTCACGCAGCCATGTTGCTGAGCAAAGAACTCGGGATTCCGTATGTCGTGTCGGTGCACGGACTCGACGCCTTTTCGACGGAACAGGTCGGCGGGCGAGCAGGCCAATGGTGCCGCCGCATTTCACAGCGCGTTTATCGAAGTTCGCGGCGTGTAATCTGCATCAGCGAGCACGTCCGCGAAGTGGTTCTCGAAGGTGTTGGCCGGGCGGCCCGCACGTCGGTGGTGTACAACGCCGTGGATCCGGAGATGTTTTCACCTGGAAGTGAGGCCGATTCCGGCGGGCCGACAAGCGCCTCGCAGACCATCCTTAGCGTCGCCAATCTGATCCCGATCAAAGGACACGCTGTGCTGGTCCGCGCAGTTGCG
>CAYOUY010000057.1:0-5210 GCA_964407245.1 uncultured Acidobacteriaceae bacterium | reverse complement strand
ATGATGCGTCCCCAGCGCTGCTTGAGCATGGAATTGATGACCTGTTGGATGCAGAGATAAGCGGAAGTGAGATTAGTCTGGAGAACCGCATCCCAATCTGTCCGTTTCATACGCATGACGAGCTGGTCGCGCGTAATGCCGGCGTTGTTGACCAGGATGTCGATCTTGCCGAATTGCGCGATGGCGGCTTTCACGGCTTCTTTGATTTGATCTTCGTTTGCGACGTCGAGAGGGAAGGCAGCCGCTTGGCCTCCCGCGGCCGTGATTTCGCTGACCAATTCGTGCAGCTTTTCCTGATTGCGGGCGGCGACGGCGACCGCCGCCCCGTCTTTGGCCAGGCGGAGGGCGCAGGTGCGTCCGATACCTTGCGAGGCGCCGGTGACGAAGGCGACGTGGCCGGAAAGGGACATGAGGGCTCCGAATATTTCAGGGTGAGTTCGTAAAACGCAGAATTATACGCGGGCGTCTAGCACATGTTCCAAAAGTTGCATTGCCATTCCACAACCTCGCCAATTAACATTCGAACACTCCCATGGCTACCCTATCGAATGTGCTGATCATGCCTGATCCTTCGGAAAAAAAGAATTCTGACGCCAGTGGTTCCGGTCACCGCTCGACGCAGCGGGCCTCGGCCTCCGAGACTGCACCAGCAGCAAAATCCGCGCCCGAAGCAGCGTCTACGCCAGCGCCTGAGCCCGCCACCGAAGTATTTGCCGTCTTCGGCGTTGAGCCGGAAATTCAGGCTTACGCCATGGCGAAATACTCGCGGTCTGCCCTTTCGATGAAAGACGCGCTGCGGGAGATCTCGACGCAGAAGGCGGAGAAGTTTCTTAACACTTTTTATTTTCAGTACGGACATCGCTCGATTGCCGACCTGGCGCACATTGCGCTGGCCATCGAGCGGCTTTCGATTCTGGCGGCGATTGAACTGGCCGACGAGCAGCGCTGGGATGGGCAGGAGCGGTCGACGCGCTATCAGGATTTCAAGAAGAGCGGATATTACACGCCGGATTTCGGCGCGGACGACGAAGCCCGCAAGCTTTATCGCGAGACTTTGGACTTTTTATTTACCGAATACGAAGCGCTCTCGGCCGTAATGACCGATTACCTGATCAGCATTACGCCCAAGCCCGCCGACATGAAGCAGGAGACTTACGAGCGCACGCTCAAGGCCCGGGCATTCGACATCACGCGCTACCTGCTGCCGCTGGCCACGAACACGTCGCTGGGCGAAATCGTGAACGCACGCACGCTGGAGACGCAGGTCGCGCATCTTCTCAGTCATACCCATAAAGAAGTCAGGGTGCTCGGTGAGTCCTTAAAGAAGGCCGCGACCGGAGCGGCGTACAACGTCAATAGCGAGTCTCTGCACGCGCTGGTCGAGCAGATTCGCGCGGTGAATCCGGAGCTTGGTGCGCGGGCGGAGCAGGAACTCCTGCGCGAGGTGCGCGTGGCGCCGACGCTGGTGAAGTATGCCGATCCAAACGAGTACGAGATGGCGACGCGGCGCGAGTTGCGGCAGGCCGCGCGGGAACTGATGCGGCACGAGCAACTGGCGCCGTCCAAGGCGATTGTGGACCTGCTCGACGACGAACCGCTGGAAGTGGAGATCGCGACTACGCTTTTATACGAGCACTGCCATCATTCCTATCGGCAGATTCGGCAGGCGGTGCAGGTGGCGGGCGAGCGGCGGCGGCGCGAAATCATCGACCTGGGCTTGCGGCATCGCGGCCGCCACGACGAAATGCTGCGTGGCTTCCGCGCCGGGCAGCAGTTCCGCTTCGACATTCTCATGGATACGGGCGGCTTCCGCGACATGCACCGGCACCGGCGCTGCATTCAGGTCATGCAGCAATCAACCACGCAGCACGGCTACGAGATGCTGATGGATCTGGAAGATGCGGGCGTGCGTCCTCGATTTGAGGCGGCCATGCGGCGGGCGCAGACGACGGTGGAGAACCTGGCCGCGCGCCGAACTTACGGGACGACGACTGCCGAGGCCCCCGCTCTCGAAGCAGAAGAAAATTCGCAATACGCGATTCCGCTGGCGTTCAAGAAGCGGGCGCTCTTCAAGATGGATTTCGCCGAGGCGGTTTACATATCCGAACTGCGCACCACGCCGGCAGGGCATGTGTCGTATCGCAACGTGTCCTATGCGATGTATGAGGCCGTGGCGCGGAAGTATCCGGCGCTGGCCAAGTATTTCCGCGTGCACGACGTGACGGCGCCGGTGGATCTGCTGCAGAGGTGAGTGCCTGATGTATGAGCAAAACCCTGACGTCGTTTCTATCGGCGAAGGCTTGCTTCAATGGCCGATGGACCCCCAGACCGCTAGCGCCGCCAGAAGATATCCGCTGCCACTACGAGCGACATCTCCTGCACGGCAGTTTGGAGACGACTGCGGCAGTTCTGGATTCAATCCACGGAGCTGGGAGCGTCGCGTTATGCAACCCTCTTCGTGGCCTAAGGGACTGTCGACATGCACCCCAAGTGATGTGATCAGTCAGTTCAAGGAGAAACAGTACACCCAAGCCCTCGCCCTAGTCGCCTGCTGGGGGCTAATGTGGCGCCAGCCGGATGCAATCTGGGGCGCAAGAACAATCGAGTCCATCCACAATGCACTCGCCGAGTGCGATCTGAGCATACAAGCGGAGCGCTCGATTCGGGCTGCTTGGTCGATCCTCACCGGGACCGAAATCGGTCAAATGGGATGGACATCTGTAATCTCGTCCAAGGCTCTTCACTTTCTCTGCCGTTCGCTGGGCTTCGATAGAAACCCTCCGGTCGCGATTGACGGTCGCGTTATCCGAAATACCGTCTGGCCAGCCTTCAGGAATGCAATTCCGGCCATGGCTCGGCCGAAGAGCTGGTCCGGGCATTCCTACGAGGCATACTGTCGCTACATGACGGCAGTAACGGTATGGGCGGACCAGCGGGGATGGACGACGAAGGAGATGGAGTGCACGATCTTTGCGGAGTATAGCTAGAGCCCCCTTCCTTGCCCATTTCGGAACGTTTTCCACCACAATCTGCGAAATTCGCCTTTTCTTCGCTTTCATTTCAGGCTATAATCCGGCCAGACTTAGAAAGCACTTAACTTCGCGGCACTTTACCGGGCGGCCTTACAAGGACAAACTATCAAGGAGCCGGGCTTATTAGGAGCGAACATGGCGGATGAGCGGGGCAAGGCGATCGACCTGGCGGTTTCGCAAATCGAAAAACAATTCGGCAAGGGCTCGATCATGCGGCTGGGGTCGAAGGAAGCGATCGTGCCGATTTCGGTCATCTCGACCGGCTCGATCTCGTTCGACGCGGCGCTCGGCGTGGGTGGGTTTCCGCGCGGCCGCGTGGTGGAAGTTTTCGGGCCGGAGTCGTCGGGCAAAACGACGATCACGTTGCAGGTGATCGCCGAAGCGCAGAAGGCGGGCGGCATGGCCGCGTTTGTCGACGCCGAACATGCGCTCGATCCGTCGTATGCCAAGAAACTGGGCGTGGACGTCGACAACCTGCTGGTTTCGCAGCCCGACTACGGCGAGCAGGCGCTGGAAATCACGGAAAAGCTGGTGCAGTCGAATGCCATTGATGTGCTGGTGGTCGATTCCGTTGCGGCGCTGGTACCCAAGGCCGAACTCGACGGCGAGATGGGCGATAGCCACGTCGGCCTGCAGGCGCGGCTGATGTCGCAGGCGCTGCGCAAGCTGACCGCGATCGTCTCCAAGTCAAAAACCTGCCTGATCTTCATCAACCAGATCCGCGAAAAAATCGGCGTGATGTTCGGCAACCCGGAAACGACAACCGGCGGGCGCGCGCTGAAGTTCTACGCCTCCATGCGTGTGGATATCCGGCGCATCCAGGCGATTAAGGAAGGCGACCGCGTGGTCGGTTCGCGGACCCGCGGCAAGGTGGTGAAGAACAAGGTAGCCGCGCCATTCCGCGATGCGGAGTTTGACATTCTTTACGGTGAAGGCATTTCGCGCGAAGGGGACCTGATCGATCTCGGCGTGGACAAGGGCTTGATCGAAAAATCAGGAACGTGGCTGAGCTTTGGCGGCGAGAGAATGGGCCAGGGCCGCGAAAACGCCCGCCTCTTCCTGCGCGAGAACAAAGACATCCGCGATAAGCTCGAGAATGCCTTGCGCAAGAAAATGGAAATTCCCATCCCCTGGCAAACCGCTGCAACGCCGGGAGCCAATGGCGGCGCAAACGTTGCTACGGACAAGCCTGCGGTGAAGGCTGCCGCTGCCGGGGTTGGAGATACAAAAGCACGGCCAGCACGTTAAGAAGGATTGTTTCGGGTAAGACGAGGCGGGCGGGAGGAGGGCGAGTCCTCCCGCCCTCTTCTATTCCTGGCGCGTGAAGCAAATTGCGAGGCGCCCAGTCTGCGCCGCCTCGTAAGATGAAAGACCACGCTCTTCAGGGGACATTCGGACAGGGGTCGCTGTTCTGTCGGTCAGGCTTTCAAAACAAAGCACATAGCGGCGTACTGGGCCGAGTTATCTATTGTCAGGGCCTCCGGCGCATGGATAAACTACGTTCCAGTCTGCGAGTGCTGTTCGGCTCACAGGGGAGAAGCGTTCGTCTCGCCAGAGATAAGTGGTTTATTATGAACCGCCGGAGACTCTGGCGTCGCGCATGTTTCAAAGGCCAGAAGTTGACCGGGAAGTGCGGCTAGAGTACAGTTGCCTGCACGCCTCCTAGAAGTACTGAGACTGACCAGGGATAAGGGCCGTGATCCGCGAACTTGGGAAAATTGTGATTCTGGCGTGCCTGGGTGTTACGCTGGGCGTGCCCCTGCCTGCTGCGGGATCTTCCGGCCAGCCGATCGAAAGCACTTCCACGACAGCAAAATCGAAATCCAACGCGCGCACACGGCACGTGGCGGCACGCTATCGCGGCGTGCCCACCTACGCGAATTCCGTGCGCGATGATGATCCCACATTCGACGATCCCGTCGTGCGGGAGGCCGTCGTCGAAGGGCTGGGCCGCTACAACGGTTCCGTCGTCGCCGTGGACCCGAACACCGGGCGCATCCTCACCATTGTGAATCAGAAAATTGCCTTCAGCGACGGCTACAGTCCTTGCTCGACAATCAAGCCCACAATTGCCATCGCCGCGCTCGAAGAAAATGTGATCACCCGCGACACCATGTTGAAGGTGGGCCGCCGCAAATACATGAATCTGACCGACGCCATGGCGCATTCCAATAATCC
>CAYOUY010000056.1:0-35486 GCA_964407245.1 uncultured Acidobacteriaceae bacterium | reverse complement strand
GCATCGTCGCATTGGATGAACGAGAGTCATATGCGAAATTTTGCCTGGCAGGAAGGATACGGCGCGTTCACAGTGGGAATCTCGCAGAAGGCCGATACGATCGCCTATATTCGTTCGCAAGCGGAACATCACCGCAAACGGAGTTTCGAGGCAGAGTTCATCGCAATCTTGAAGAAGCACAATGTGGAATACGATCCGCAACATGTGTGGGGATGATCCGTTGTCTCGGTTCATGCGCGCCTCCGGCACGCGGTCGGTTCTTTCCACGTTTACCCGGCGTTGAAACGCCGGGCTATGATCAGGCGTCCTGCGGACGCGGCCCTGATTACCTTTCCCTGACATCCGATGCGATCGTGTGCTCTACACTTGTGCTGACCCTCAATTGTGAAGATCATGCGCCGCGTCGTGACCCAGGAAATTCTCGACTCGCCCGATTGCCCTCCCATCGAGGTCGAGAAATCGCTGCGCGATCTTTCCCGCATCAATCGCTGGTTCGGAGGCGTCGCCACCACCCGCAAATTGATCGAGCGCGTGGCTGCCGCGACCGGGAAGAAGCATTTCTCTCTGCTCGAAGTGGCCGCCGGGCACGGCGAAGTGCCGAAAATGGCGGCGCGTCAACTGGCACGGCAGGGAATCACGCTGGAACTCACGATGCTTGATCGCATGCATTCGCACATGCTGTCAGGAAATCGTTTATCAGGAGATCACTCGGTCGTCGCCGATGCGCTCGCGCTTCCCTTCCCTGACAATTCGTTCGATCTGGTCAGCAGCAGCCTGTTCGTGCATCACCTGGAACCCACGGGGGTTACGCTCTTTGCAAATGAAGCCTTGCGCGTGAGCCGCGTTGCCGTCTTGATCAACGATCTGATCCGGCATCCGCTGCATCTGGCGCTGGTCTACGCAGGCTGGCCATTGATGCGAAGTCACGTCTCGCGCGTGGATGGAGTAGCGTCGGTGCGGCGGGCGTATGTTCCGGACGAAGTGGTCGCGATGATGTCAAAGGTCAAACCCGCCGCCAAGGTTGCCGTTTCGCGGCATTACCTGTTTCGCATGGGAGTGGTTGTCTGGAAATCGATTCCGGGGCGCCGGTAAGACTCCGATTACGCGGCATGCCTCCAACAGCGGCTCTAACCTTGTTTACCCAAGAGCGGAATACCTTTCATCCACGAATGGAAATGCGTGTCCAGACGAAGAAACGGTGGCAGCCTCAATTCTTTTGCGGACTTGTCCACCGGTACGATTATGTAAGAAGAACCTCCGCCTGCTTGCCACGCCAGCCTTCCCATTCGCCGGCCTAGGATGTCGGTTCTGTTGAGCCTGCGGGACGACACCCAACTCCGAACCGCGATGCCGTCTTCGTAGAGAATGACTCGACGATGATTGAGGTTGCACAGTAGCACCGTGTAAAGGGCCGCGATGAACCCGGCAACGAACAGGTCAATCCCGCTGACGGGCTCAGCCATAGGGACCGCCAGTTGCAAGATTGAGAAAGCGATGACTAGAGCGAGCGGAATAGTGGCGGCTGCATCGAGTCCGCGCAGGGTGCTGGCATGGACCGAGTATGTACGCGGATATGGCTTCGAGCCTTCCACAGGTCAACTCTTAAGCGGCAGGTTTATTGGAAGCTGTTGGCACGGGACTGCGCAAGTGACCGGAGTGCAAAAGGGCACCCCGTCCCAGCTCAATGCCCAGCCGAGGGCTCAATAAGTTGAGACGGCGAGATTTCGACAGCTATCGAGAGGACATGGGAGGCCGGTGTAAAACGATAGCCTGCTTTTTCCCAAAGTTCAGCTCAATCACGCCGTTGCTCGGGTCAGGAGTCGTCAAGTCTGCGGTATCGAGCGCCACGCCATTCTTATCGCGCAGGACCACCTGAATCAGGCGTGGAGCGCTGTTACAGAGGTCGCCGTTTTGGTTCCTCGCTGCGAAAGTTGAGTACGCACCACTGACGGTGAATGCCTGTCCCTGTGGATGTTGCGGAGATGATGACTCGACCCGCTTGCCTGAGTAAATAAACTTCAGGAGCAGTACGTCCCCGTCCTGAATTTCTCCGGAAATTGTTCCCCGCGCGGTGGTTAGGATCGGCGGACATTCTGCCTGTAGGCTGTGGCAGCTGATAAGCAAAACCGCTACAACTGTGCCAATCAGCGAAGTTTTCATGCGGTAGGCATCGCTAGAGCCTGTAGAGCAACACTCGCCTACCTCACCACGAGCACTTCCCTCACATTGTCCCTTGCCAGGAAGAACTTGATGGAGGCGAAGTCGCGGAAGAGGGTTTCGATGTGGCGGTTGTTGAAGACGCGCTGCAGGCGGAAGCCGTCGCTGATAGCGGTGTGAACCGCGCCGGTCGGTCCGCGGCGCGCTTCGCGCTTCAGCACAATGCGCTGCATTTCGAGCGTGTCCCGGCCCACGATGTGGAAGCGGAAGCAGGGAGAATCCGGCCCGGCGTCCTTGGTGTGAAAGAACGCGAGCAGCATGCCGCCGGGCTTCAGCACCGACCACAGGCGGCCCATCACCGGCCGCACAAGGCTTTCATCCAGATAATCGGGCAGGTTCCAGCACAGCACGACGTCGAAGTGCGCCGCCGGGTACACCAGGTTGTCAGCCAGGAATTGCCGGCTGTCGAGAATCGCTTTGCCGTCTTCGTCCTTGGTGACGAGGCCCGGCTCGGTCGAAGCGACTAGCAAGTCTTCGCTGTAAATGCGGTGGCTGCGCTCAGTGAAAAATCGGATATTGGCGGCTGAAGTCGAGCCCAGATCGAGTACGCACAGCGGAGTCTCGCTCTCCCATATGCGCGCCAGTTCGCCCAGGCTGCTGGAGCGCCGCGTGAGCTTCTGCGGCACTTGCGGAAGCGCCGGCCCTGGCCCCGATGAACCGCGAAAGAGCTTCATGAAATTATGCGTGACTGACGCCATCACTCTAACCTGACAGGCCGGGAACTGCGAGTTACTTTCCTGCGGCCTTTTCCGCTCTGCCCTGAATGTCGACCTTTCCCTTCAGGAAAGCGCCTTCCTCAATCGCAATGCGCGCCGTGCTGACGTCGCCGCTCACCACCGCCGACTTGCGCAACTCCACGCGATCGCTCGCCTGCACATTGCCCTCAAGCTTGCCCTGCACCACAATGGCCTTCGCCTCAACACTCGCCTTCACCTGCCCGTTGGGACCGATGGTCAACGCGTTTCCCTTGAGCTGAATGCTGCCTTCGACGTGGCCGTCCACATAGAGGTCTTCGCTGCCCGACAACTCGCCCTTGATGACTACCGACTTGCCAATCTGCGCCAGATCGCCCGACAACGGAGCACTCATGCTGTTCTCCTTCAAGGAAAGCGGAATACTTCACGACCATGACACGAGGTAGGCCGGGGTACCAACGAGATGATACCGGAAGGTCCGCTTTGGACGACTATACCCAACGTGCGAGCCGGCAGCAAGGGCGCTCTCGCCAAAAGGGGATGAACGAACGTAACCAAAGTAAACCGGCGGCCAGCATTGTTAAACTAACCTTTAGGATGATCCGGTTGGGACAGGAACTACTGATTTCGCGGTGCATGAGATGGTTTCGCAGCGCAGGCCTTGTTTTCCTGCTGGGCTGCGCGGCCGCTCAGGAACCGAGCCAGCCCACCATCCCCGCCGGCGAACTGGTGCGACTGGCCGTGAAGAATGAAGTCGCGGACGCCGAGCATCCCACCGCCCGGCATTTTTTCCGCTCGCGCAAGCAGACTCCCAAGGGCTCGCAAACCCGCCTCTACGTCGAAACCAAAGACGCTATGGCTGGCGTGCTGATTGCCGTCAACGATCAGCCGCTCACGCCGGGTCAGCAACGAGCCGAAGCGAATCACCTGAACTGGTTGACGAGCAATCCCGATCAGCTGCGCAAGAAGCGGGCACACGAAAAGGAAGACGAGGACCGCACGCTGCAGATTGTGAAGGCGCTGCCCGACGCGTTCTTGTACGAATATGCGGGGACGGAAAGGCCAAACGCCGACACAGCGCAAGCTCAAACAAGCGCTGCACCGCAGATACCGACATCGCTGCTCCGGCTCAACTTCCGGCCGAACCCGGCGTACTCGCCCCCGTCCCGCGTCGAACAGGCGCTCGAAGGCATGCGAGGGTATCTCGTGGTGGACACCAATCAGCGCCGCATCGCCCGAATTGACGGCACGCTCTTCAAAGATGTGACCTTCGGCTGGGGAATCATTGGCCGTCTCGATAAGGGAGGTCACTTCTACGTGGAGCAGGCCGATCTGGGCGACGGCACCTGGGAAATCAGCGAAATGAAATTGAGCTTCACCGGAAAAATTCTTCTGTTCAAGACTCTTACCATGGTTTCGGATGAAATCTTCGGCGACTTCCGGCGCGTACCCGATACGTTGACCTTTGCGCAAGGTGCACAGATGCTCGAGGCAGAGCAGGCAAACGTGGCCGCACCTACAAACGCGAAAACAACTCCCCAGTAACGGTTTGGCTTGTCATTCCGAACAAGCGTTCTTTGCGCAGTGAGGAATCTGGGCGATCCGCGCGAAGCGCCGCGTCCTATGCGGCGCAATCATCGCGCGCTTGGATCGCTTCGTTATAAAACTGCACTACTGCGCCCGCAGCGTTTCCTTGCGGACCGTCAGCTTCTCGATCAAATCCGTTTTGACGCGATAGCCCCTGCCCGGCTGATCGTTGACCGCGATCATCCCTTGCGGCGAAACCTCCACTTCCGGGTCTACGATGTCTTCTTTCCAATACCGTTTCGACGCGGAGACGTCGCCGGGCAGGCTGAAATTCGCGAGCGTGGAGAGAGCGATGTTGTGGGCGCGGCCAATGCCGGTTTCGAGCATGCCGCCGCACCACACCGGAATTTTCTGTGCGTGGGCCACATCGTGGACACTGATGGCTTCGCTGAAGCCGCCCACGCGGCCCACTTTCACGTTGATGATGCGGCAGGCGCCGATCTCCACCGCAAACGCGGCGCTGCGCGCGCTGACAATCGATTCGTCCAGGCAGATCGCCGTGCGCAGTTCCTTTTGCAGCCGCGCGTGATAGTAAATTTCGTCGTCCCACAACGGCTGCTCGATCATCAACAAATTGAACTGGTCGAACTTGCGCAGGTGTTCGACCTGGTCGAGTGTGTAGGCCGAGTTGGCGTCGCAGCTCAAAGTAATGTCGGCCCAGCGCGAGCGGATACGCTCGAGCACGTTCACGTCCCATCCCGGCTTAACCTTGACTTTGATGCGGCGATAGCCAGCGGCCAGTTCCGTCTGGATTTTTTCGAGCAACTGCTCGACCGAATCCTGAATTCCGATCGAGACCCCGCACGGAATCTCGCGCCGCGATCCGCCGAGCAGCTTCCACAATGGCAGCCGCTTCTGAACTGCCTCGGCGTCCCACAGCGCGTTTTCCAGCGCCGCTTTGGCCATGCGGTGACCGCGCACCTTGGCAAACAGAGCCGGACACTCGCGCGCCGATTCGATTCGCTGGCCGAGAAGCGACGGGATCAGGTACTCGACGAGCGTGGGCCACGCGCTCTCGATCCACTCGCTGCTGTAAAACGGATTCTCGCCGGCGACGCATTCTCCCCAGCCGTCGACGCCTTCGCAGTGGACGGTGGCCAGCAGGATGGTGCGGCTGTAGGTTCTGCCGAAGCTCGTCTCGAAAAAATGCACGAGCGGCATGCGAACTTCGCGGAGTGTAATGGCTTCAATTTTCATGTTTCAAGAGTCTAGAGCACGGTTCGCCTTGTCATCCTGAGCAAGCGCTTTTCTGCGCAGCGAAGGATCTGGGCGAGCCGCGCGATGCGTCGCGTTCCTCGCGACGCGAGAAACGCGCGTTTGGCTCGCTTCCCTATCAAATTTCGTCTCTGTGCCTCCGTAGTGATCAGCTTTCAGACGCATACGACCACTTCTCGTCCCACTTGCCCAGCATAAACTTGCCGTTGCCTTCGGAGTCGCGCTCGTAGCCGAGTACCGCGAGTCCGTGGGCAAAGGCGCGCAGAAATTGCTCGCGATTGCGCTCCTGTACCTGCTGTGCCCTCGCACGAGTCTCAGCCGCGGCCTTCCAGTCGTAAATCTGCGCCGGAACGGAAATGCTGGTCTCACACTGGAACGGCGGGTTCTTCCCCGTTCCCAGCAGTGTTTCCACGCGTTTCGACTTCAGCCACCATTCCGCGATCAGCCGGTCGCTGGGCAGCCCGCCCTGCAGCGGCGACGACGTGATGCCGTACTGATTGATGTTGTACCGTCGCGCAATCGCCCCCAGCTTCTCGATGTTCAGATACGCATTCTTGATCTCCAGCGGATCGAACGTCCACTCGATCAATTCAATGCCGCGGGCCAGCGCCTCTTCTCGCTGCAGGAGCTTCAGCCGCCGTCCCAGGCCGCCGTTGCGATGATCCTTGCGCACCGCCAGCATGTGCGAGTGCAGATAGACATGGCCGGAACGCGTACCCGGCACCGAGAGCGCAAAGCCCACCATGTCCTTGCCTTCGAACGCGCCCATCACCTGGCCGCCGACTTTCTCCGCCACCACAAACATGCGCAGCGGCACCAGTTCGGCGTCGGTGAAATTCCACACGTCCTTCTGCAGGGCGACACAGGCGCGCAGCTCATCGAGGCCGTGGCAGCTGCGGGTGACAATCGAATCGGCGCTCACGCCGATTTCTCCGTTGCTTCTCTCTCTCGAGCTTTCGCACTCCGCCACAACGATTCCAGCTCTTCCATGCCAGCCTCATCGGCGGTCCGGCCGCTTTCGTGCAGGCGGTCCTCCATCCACTGGAAGCGGCGCTTGAATTTGCGGTTGGTCTTGCGTAGCGCCGATTCAGAATCGACTGACAAATACCGGGCCAGATTCACCAGCACAAAAAACAGGTCGCCGACTTTTTCCTCCAATCGCGCCTGCAATCCCTCCGGAACGACCGTTCGTCCCGCCCCGGCGACGCCGCGTCCCTGTGGTCGCGGCCCGGGCGCCGGAAAGTGTTTCAGGTGCTCGCGCAGTTCGTGCGTCTCTTCCTCCAGCTTGTCGAACAAGCCCTCTACATTCGGCCAGTCAAATCCCACCTGCGCGGCGCGCGAGCTTAGTTTGTGGGCCTCCAGCAACGATGGCATGGCCGACGAGACACCTGCGAGTATCGATTTCTTCTCCGTTTCTTTCTCGCCGTTCTGCCTTCTTCTCTCTTCGACTTTCAGCGCTTCCCAGTTTTTCTTCACCTCGGCCGCGGTATCGGCCTTCACATCGCCGAACACATGTGGATGCCGGTTGATCAGCTTCGCCGACAGCCGGTCCAGAACGTCGTCAATCGAAAACGAATTCTGTTCTTTCGCCATCTCCGCGTAGAAAAGAATCTGCAGCAGCAAGTCCCCCAACTCGCCGGCGAGTTCCTTCCAGTCGCGATTGTCAATGGCTTCGAGAACTTCGTACGTCTCTTCCAGCGTGTAGGGCTTGATGGTGTCGAAGGTCTGCTCGCGGTCCCACGGACAGCCGCCGGGCCCGCGCAGCCGCTCCATGATGCCGACCGCCCGTTCGAATCGTTCGCCTGTGGTGGACATTCGGCAACCAATGTAAATGACGGTGGAGGGAACATTCAACGACGGGAATCTCGGTAGCGGCTCAGTTTGAATGCTACCTATCAGGTGAGGCGTCATCCCGAGGCCTCGCGCTTTCACCAGCGAGGGGAGGGATCTAGCGCGGAGCGTCACCGTGCCGCACCTGTGCTGGTTACTTTCGGCACATCTGCGTTAGGCCGATTTCACGAATTCGGCCATTGTCCGGATGGACCTATTGTCACCTTCATGCCTCAGCCTGCCGCGCGCACAATGAGTGCAGGCGAACGTCTCTGGAACTCGGGACAGAACTATACGATCGAATCTGTCTCCGGCGGCGCTTTCGCATCTATTAGAAATACATGACGTTAGCGGTCAAACCCCGATCATCGCTGGAAAGTCAGCATTTCCAGGTGGTGGTCATCGGCGGCGGCATCAACGGCGTGGCCGTGGCTCGGGAGTGTGCCCGCGCCGGTAAACGAACGCTGCTCGTTGAGCAGAATGACTTTGCCTCGGGTGTCACCAGCCGCTCCACCCGAATCATTCATGGCGGGCTGCGCTACCTGGAGCACGGCGAGCTTGATCTCGTGCGCGAGTCGGCCCGCGAGCGCGAACGCTTGCTGTGCGATCGTCCGCACCTGGTGCATCCCACACGTTTTCTATTCCTCCAGAATGAAAAGAGCCAGCGCAGCGCCATGAAGGTGCGCGCTGGGCTGTGGCTCTACCAGAAGATTTCGGGCAAAAAGCCTACTCAACTCAGCGAGATGGAACTGATGCGCGTCGAGCGCTCGCTCGACGCCGGCCAGCAGTGGTCGATTTTCAATTACGAAGACGCGCAGTGTGAATTTCCCGAGCGACTGGTGGCGGAATGGGTCACTGAGGCGGCCGACGCGGGAGCCGTGGTGCGCAACCACTGCGAAGTGCTCGCCATGAATGTCGCCGGGGGCCGCGCCAGTGGCGTCCTGCTGCGCGACCGCATCTCCGGCAAAGACGCCCGCGTGGACGCCAGCTGGATCATCAATTGCACCGGCCCCTGGGTGGACCGCCTGTGCGCGCGCTCTTCGGTTCGCACCGGCAAGCCGCTCGTCGGCGGCGTGCGCGGCTCGCACATCGTGCTGCCGCGTTTTTCCGGCGCGCCCACCGCGGCGCTCTACTCGGAAGCCACCGATGGCCGCCCCATCTTCGTCCTGCCCTGGAACGAACAAATTCTGGTCGGCACCACCGAAGTCCCGGACACCGCCGACCCGGGCAAGACGGCGCCGTCGAATGAAGAAGTCGAATATCTGCTGCGCGCGGTGACGCAATTATTTCCCAAAGCGAAGATTTCCGCCCGCGACATCAAGTATGCGTTCGCCGGCGTTCGCCCTCTGCCTAATTCTCCCGAGAACAAGCCGGCCGCGATAACCCGCCGTCATTTCCTGCACGATCACTCGGCAGAAGGCGCGGCGCGCCTGATCTCAGTGATCGGCGGCAAGCTGACCACCGCAGCGTCACTGGCCCGCGAAGTCGCCCGCAAGATCGGCATCTCGGTGGCTGAGCCCAAGGCCGTCGCTCTGGGACCCAGCGCCTCGCTCGATCCCACCATGGACGACGAGGTCCGCGAGATTGCCCAAGCCGGCTCCATTAGTCTGGAGTCAGCGCGCGGCATGGTCGAATGGCACGGCAAGCGCGCCATGGACATCGCCCGCATGGCGCTGGTGAGCGCCGAACTGCGCGCTCCTGTCTGCCCGCATACGTCGCACATTGTGGCCGAGGTCGTGGAAGCCTACCGCAGGGAATTTGCCGTCAGCATGGGCGACGTGCTCCTGCGCCGCGTTCCCGTCGCATTGGGCCCCTGCTGGTCAGAGTCGTGCAGCCGCGAGGCCGCGTTGCGCATCGGCGCCGTGCTCGGCTGGGACGACCAGGCCATCGGCGCCAACCTGGAATCCTTTGAGATGGAGCGCGCTGCCTTCCTGCGCCGTCCGACGTTGAATACTGCCGCCCTCGAAGCCGCGGCTGACTGAAAGCTCCTCTTTCAGACTGTGAGACTGCCCGATGGCAGAATCGCACTTATACCAGATCCCCAAGCGATTATTCTGGACTGTGACCGAAAATCCACAGCCACCACTCAAGGCCCCGGCTCGAACGGGCTCTGTCCGTTCCATCGTTCGATGGTTTGCCCTCGGAGTGGCGGTTCTTTGGTCGCTTGCTGTGCTGATCCTCGTGGCTGCCCGGTGGATCGAACCAGCGACCACCGCGGTGCACATGCAGCGCCGCATGCAAGCCTGGATTCATCACACCCCGTATCACGAACGATACAAATTCGTTCCGTTGAGTCAAATCTCGCCCGATTTCCAGCATGCGGTCATCGCCGCTGAAGACGCACGCTTCTACCAGCATCATGGATTCGATTGGCACGCGATGGAAATCGCCGCGGAAGACGATATGGGAGGCGGCCGCATTCGCGGAGGGTCCACCCTTACGCAGCAATTGGTGAAAAACCTGTTCTTCGGAACCGAACGCTCGATCCTACGCAAGGTCGCTGAGTTCACGCTCGTCCCGGTGGCCGAATTGGTCCTGGGCAAGCGGCGCATTCTGGAGCTTTACCTCAACCTGGCCGAATGGGGTCCGGGCGTTTATGGCGCGGAGTCGGCCTGTCGTTACTACTACGAAACGTCGGCCCGGAATATTGACCGACAACAGTCGGCCCGACTCGCAGCAATTCTGCCGTCGCCCCTGAAGCGACGGCCCGATCACATGAATCGCTACAGCGAGCTCATCCTGGAGCGGATGCGCCAAATGGGCTGGTAGCGCGCCACAATTCTTGAAAACCTTGGAAGACGAGCGCCGACAAACGCTCTTGTTTCCATTCAATGGGCGGCAGTGCCGGAGGAAGGACAACTGAGTACGGCTCAGTTCGTGAAAAATCGCAGATCTCACCGGCCAACCGCTATCGCACGGGAAACAAGCTCAGGCAGAGCAGGTTCGTCTTGTCGGAAATGATCCCGTCCACGCCCCAGTTCGCGAAGCGTCGCATGTCTCGCGGCGAGTTGACCGTCCAGACCAGCACTTTCTTTCCTGCATCCTGCACTCGTCCGAGGAAAGCCGTATCGAGCAACTTGTAATGCGGAATCACGTACTGGCAGGGTAGATCAGTCCAGCGGCGCAGTTGGCCTTTGGTGTCGCAAATCAGGCCGAGGGGAATCTTATCGTTCTTCTCGTGCAGCAATTCAAGGACTTTGGGCAGAAACGACGAAACCACAAATCCACGCCACGGCGGATACTTTCGCAGCAGGTCGAGCACGATCTTCTCTAGCCCCTCCACTTTCAGTTCAATGTCAAGGAAAGCACGATTCTGATAGCGCGCAAGAACGTCTTTGAGGCGCGGCAAGCCCGGCAACTGCTTCGCCTTCGCCCGCGCAATCTCGACCCTTCCCGATTTCGGGTCGTGGCAAATGACGGCTTCGCCATCGCCGGTGAGCCGCACGTCGAATTCGAATCCATCGCAGCCGTCGGCCATGGCTCGATCGAATGCGGCGATCGTATTTTCGCGGATCGACTTCACCGCGCGCGTGCCGCGGTGTCCGAGCAGAAGGGTACCAACAGTTGAGGGCGGCATGCTTGGGTGCGGCGGGCTGGAGCGGGTCGTCTTGCTTGTCATTCCGAACAAGCGTTCTTTGCGCAGTGAGGAATCTGAGCGAGCCGCGCGAACCGGCGTCGCTTTATTTGCGACGCCAGAAGCGCGCGTTTGGCTCGCTTCCCTATTAAAGCCGAGCTCAGTCGAGATCGAAATCCCGAATGGGCTTGCCCGTGTCCGGAGTTTCCTTCGCCTTCTTGAGCGCCTCCTGGAACTTCTTTTCCAGCAGGTCGGCCGCATGTTTCTGCGCCTCGACCGACTGCTGAAAGATCGATTCGCGCCGGCTGTCCTGCTCGCGCATGGCCTTGGCCGCAGCCTCCATGTCGTTGAACATCTTGGGCTTTACGGCTGCCGTGTGCGCGATCACCGCCCGCGTCTCGGTGTCGATTTTCAGCACCGCGCTGCAGCAGGGGCAAGTCACTTCGAAGTTGGAGGGCTTCTTCGCCATTCAGGCGAATCATACCGCAAAACGGCAGGAACTACGAACGGGCAGGCAGGAGCAATGGGAGGCGGAATCTGTACATATCCTAATGTCTGTACAACGTTGATTCAGGAACACTTCGCCGAATACCACGGCTCCCGCCGGAAACGGCTTGAAATCAGAAACTTAGGAACTTCTGCCTCTCCCGCTCGGTTTTACCGCCTTAGCCGCAAGGGGAACACATGGAACAGCGTGAGCATCTCCCAACCCAGCAGGATGATGGCAATGATCACGACCACCACCGCCAGCAGCTCACCAAAGGTAAGACCGCGCCGCTGCGGCTCGAAGCGCCGCGCCGCCAAGCTCAGGATGTTCAGGGTTGCGAAGCCAAACACCACGGCCCAGAGGATGTTGTAGACATCCTGCCGGGTCCCTCGATAAATCAGTGCAGCGGCTATGCTGACGAAGGTCGCGGCGCAGGTGCGCGCCATCGTGTAGAGAGATACAACCGCCCGCGTGGTGCGGGTAAAGCTCGACACTAGTGTCGCCGTCTCAGAGAGTGCCATTGACGATCGGTGTGCGCCGTGCCCTGCCGCGGATGTCAGCCCGAACACATCCGGCCAGATCGCATCGGGCTGAATCGCTTCCGACCGAACTGGTGTCCGGCCGCCGAACCGGGCCGAAGATGGATATTACATCTTTCTTCTTCTGCGGTCACGACGCTCAAACGCGCGCACGCGCCGCATCTCGACCCTCCAAATCGGGAACAGGCAGCAGCGCAGGCCGTGCAAACCCTACACCAGATCCGCCTGAGTTGATTAATATGGACAGATGGCCAGGCGGCGGTTCATTTTCTTCGACGTAGGCAATACTCTACTTTTCCCCAATCGTGCGCGGATGCTGGCGCCCCTGCCGGCGACGCAGCATCCCACGCTCGAGCGCTGGCAGGCGCTGGAGCGGCGAACCAAGCTGGAATTCGACGCCGGCATGACGCGCGGCAGAATCGACCATGGCTTTTGGTGGACGTTTCATACCTACTTGCTGAACGAACTCGGCGCGCTCGACGATGCGGTGCGCGGCGCGCTGGTCGAGAATACACGTAACTCGGCGAACTGGGACCAGATTCTGCCCGGCACGCGCCATCTGCTGGAATCGATCGCACAGGACTACGCTATCGCCGTGATCTCAAATGCCGATGGCAGGATTGACACCGTCCTCGGGCGTTGCGGGATCGCCGACTGTTTCGCCAGCATCACCGATTCAGGGATCGTCGGGCACGAGAAACCGCATCCGGAAATTTTTGCCGCCGCTCTGCGCGCCATGAAAGCGGAAGCCGCTGATAGTCTTTACGTGGGCGACGTATATTCGGTCGATTACGTAGGCGCGAAAAACGCAGGCATGCAGGCGGTGCTGTTCGACGTAGCCGGCGCATACCGCGAGCGCGAACTGCCACGCGTGGAATCGCTCGGCGAGTTGAGGGATTGGCTTCGACAATAGGCTATGGGGACGGAGCCGCTTGACAGGTGGGGATGCTTCGACCCTTCGGCTTCACTCAGGGAAGGTCCGCGGTTGAGCTTCGCCGTGCGAAGCTCACTCCTCGCTCAGCATGACAAATCGGGCGCGGCAAGGAGAACGAATGTTCGACTCAACACGACTGGTTCTTTTTCTGACGGCGGCTGTGCTGCTGGCCATCGCGCCGGGGCCTGGCATGCTCTACGTTCTGGCGCGCAGTCTCGCGGGAGGAAAGCTCGAGGGCGTGCTCTCGGCGCTGGGGACATTTCTGGGCGGCATGGTACATGTGTGGGCAGCGGCGCTCGGAGTCTCGATCATCCTGGCGAGATCGGCGGCGGCATTCGCCATGGTGAAGTACGCAGGCGCAGCGTATCTCTGCTTCCTTGGAGTGCGCATGATTCTCGATGCGCGCCGTGAGTCGGGAACGGCGGAGATAGCGCTGGACTCTGTCCGGCCGCTGCGCAATCCGCTGTGGCAGGGCGTGGCCACCGAGGTGCTCAATCCCAAGACGGCTTTGTTCTTTCTGTCGTTTATTCCGCAGTTCGTCGATCGCAGTCACGGACACGTCTTCCTGCAATTCGTGGAGCTGGGAACGATCTCCGTTGTGTTGAACACGACCGCAGACCTGATCGTGATCGCTCTGGCCGGGCCGCTGGGCAAACGCATTCGCTCGTCCGCGACCTTCCGCAGGCGCCAACGGACGGTCACTGGCGCGATCATGATCGGACTGGGAACGTATCTAGCAACGAGCGAGAGCAAGTAATACCGTACCGCCGACAGCGTGCAGTCTAGTGAGGAAGCGAGCCAAACGCGCGATCATTGCGTCGCAGCTTTTCTCAATAAATGCAGGGCGCCGCATCGCGCGGCTTGCCCAGATCCTTCGCTGCGCCGGCTTTATTAAATAAGGGCCGGCTTGCTCAGGATGACAAGAAAAAATTACAGCTCCAGAATCTGGTGATCGGGGCAGTCGGTGCGAATTGTGTTGTAGAGCTGTTGCAGGAATTCGCGACCGTAGCGGGCCACGTAGTAGATGCCGCCGATAGCACGCTCCTGCAGGCCTTTCTCGGGATAAAGCGTCTGGCTGAGGACCTCAGCATGGCGCGCCACCAGCGCTCCTTTTTGTGCTTCTGCGCGCGCTGCCTGTGCATACAGTTTCTCGATCTGGTGCTGCATCTTCGAGATGGAAGTCTCGGCCGCGTCGACCAGAGTACGATCGAGTGTCGCCAGCTTGTCTTTGATCGTCGACAGGTGCGAATCGAACGATTTCTTGGCTGAGTCGAATGCCGCCTGCAGGTCCGCAGGCAGACTGCGCGAGGCCAGCAGTTGCCGCAAGGGCTCAAAGCCATTGAACGTATCGGTCACGCCGAGTCCATAGCGTTCGAGCAGGCGCTGCGCCTTCGGTTCCACGATGGTCGCCGAAAAGCGCGGGATGATGGGAGTGACCCGTCCGAGAAGAAGCTGGTAAACGGCGCCAGCCTGGCCAAAATATGCGGTCTCGGCAGCGCCGCCCGTGTAGGCGAGCGTAGGCAACAGGTAGTCTTCAACGATGGGACGCAACAAAACGTTGGGGCTGAATTGTTCGGGCGCGGATTTGATGCGGTCCAGCAGTTCCGCCCGAGAAACCTTCTCGGCCGACGCTTCATTGCCAATCACGAACGCATCGTTGCCGTTCTCGGAGCGATGATGAATCGCAGTTCGTGCTCCGTTGTGCAACGTGAACAGCAGGACCGAGGATGCCGTCACCTTTACTTGCTGATGATAGCCGGCGGACTCTAAAGCAGCCCCGCGCGCGATAAGCGCACCGGACAGTTCCGCGACACGCTCGGTCGCGGCGGTGTAGATCGGTGCGGCGATACGGTGCAGTTCGGGATCAGAAGCATCGAGCACGATTACGCCCCAGTCCGCGAAGAGCCGCGCAAAGAGCTTGGCGAAGGCCGTGCCCAGAGTCTCATCGGGACGATATGTCTCGCGCAGAAGATTGGTGGCTTCTGTATCTCCGAGCAACGCTGCGGCTTGGTCGAGCACGGGCACAATCTCGTCTCCCAGCCGCACGGCGCTGACGGGCGCG
This sequence comes from uncultured Acidobacteriaceae bacterium, assembly GCA_964407245.1. Lineage (GTDB taxonomy): Bacteria > Acidobacteriota > Terriglobia > Terriglobales > Acidobacteriaceae > Sulfotelmatobacter. Next base: position 20,346 of record CAYOUY010000056.1, on the reverse strand, counting down.
CCGGGAATACCTTGGCTCGGTGTAGTGAGGGTCTGCAAAACGCCTTCCGCGCCGGGCAGGGCTACATGGTTCACTTCGGCGAGATCGTGATCGTAGGTGGCGAGCCAGAAAACCGGGACCGCATCGACGCCGGCGGCAGTGGCTTCTTCGGCGAGCTTGACGGCGGTGAGCGCCTTGTAGATGGCGAACATCGGTCCGCCGAAAAGCCCGACCTGCTGGCCGGTGACGATGGCAAACGCTCCGTCGCGCAGGCGGTCAAGATTGGCCAGCGTCTTGGGCGAGGCCTGCCATGAATGGTTCTGCGACTTGTTCTGCCGCTCGAGAATCGCGGTGACGCGCTGGCGGCGCGAGGCATCGTAGGAAATGCGCGTGCCTTCGTCTTTCAACCATTCGCGAAAATGAGGCGGCCTGGGATAGAAGGGCTGGATCGGGGGAGCGTACTCGAGAAAGTCGGTGAACAACCGAGTGGTGTGCGGGATTTGCGAGAACGGAAGACAGTTGGCCTTCACCGACAACACTCCTGAGGGGTTTGTGGAACCGAGTGTTGGACGTGAGAGGGCATGCTTTGTTAGATCGTTCTTGTTTAGATCCGCCGATTCGGGTGACGCTTCACTAGAGATGCCTGAAATAGTAGCAAGATGCAAGATTAATGCTCGAAGGGAAGGGTGCCTCCGGGTCTGAATCATTGTGCCAGAGCGCGCTGCCAGCCGTGCCCGCTGGATCAGCTAAGATCGGGTGGAAGGACAAAGATGACTACCCCAATGATGACTGCTCCGTTGAATATCACTCTGCCACTGACGCTGGCGGGATCGGTAGCGCGGCTGGAACCAATCCGGCGCGAGCACGCGGAAATTTTTTGGGAAGTTGCAAAAGACGATCTGGAGGACATTTTCCGCTGGATTCCCTACCGGATGCAGACGCAGGACGACTTCCGCAAGCTGGTCGACAAAATCTTCGTAGAGCAGGAGCGCGGAGAGTCAGTGGCCTTCGCCACGGTCGAAAAGAAGTCTGGCCAGGCGATCGGCAGCACGCGGTTCATGAACATTGACCGCACGAATCGCCGGGTGGAGATCGGGTCCACATGGATCGTGCCGGCGTGGCAACGAACCGCGGTCAATACCGAAGCCAAATACCTGATGCTGCGCCACGCGTTTGAAGTTTGGGGATGCGTGCGGGTGGAATTGAAGACTGATACCCTGAATCAGAAATCACGCAACGCGATTCTGCGCATCGGGGCGAAAGAAGAGGGCACGCTGCGCAAGCACGTGATCACGTGGACTGGCCGCATCCGCGACAGCGTTTACTTCAGCATTCTGGATTCGGAGTGGCCGGAGGTAAGGAAGAGGCTGGAAGAACGGCTGGCACGCCAACGTTGAGGAGTCCCAAGCAGGTTTAGACATGCTCGGAACGCGGGAAGCTTCCAACATTCACATTGACAAGTTGGCGGGGAAAGGGTAACTTTCCTCTCCTGGTAAAGAGCTGTTACCAGCCCCCCGTCCTGTATTACCAAACATAAGCCCAATCCAGGAGGCCACCCAATGTCGCGAAAAGGATCGTGCATCTTGCCCAAACTGCTGACCGCCGCGGTGGTTTTGGTGGTCATGTCTTTCCCCTTGCTGGCGCAGACGCTGACCCCGCTTACCAACCAACCGAAGGACGGAATCGACACCGCCCTTCTGATGACCGACGGCACGGTCGTGGCCCAGGACTATCTCTACCCGAACCATTGGTGGAAGCTGACGCCCGACATCAACGGCAGCTATGTAAACGGGACCTGGAACCGGCTCGCCAATCTTCCCTATGCACCCTACGCGTCCGCTTCCGCAGTGCTGGCCGATGGGCGCCTGCTCATTGAGGGCGGGGAATACACGGGCCTCAACTTCACTTTCACACTCACTAATCAAGGTGCGATTTACGATCCCGTGGCCGACACCTGGACGATGGTGAATCCTCCGGCAAACGTGGACCATATCGGGGATTCGCCGACCGCTGTGCTTCCCGGCGGTGGCCTACTGCTCGGCCCCAAGCTCACCGAACAGGTGACGGAGTTCGATCCGACGACGCTGACGTGGATCAGCATCAATGCAACCGGGAAGAGCGATTTCAATGCCGAAGAGGGCTGGAACCTGTTGCCGAACGGAACGATTATTACCGCCGATGTGAAGAATGCTCCCAACTCCGAGATCTATACGCCGGCGACGAGAACGTGGACATCGGCCGGCAGCACGATCGTCGATTTGCATTCGCCGTCGCCTGATGGCTGCATCCCCTATCCTCCCGACGGCGATTGCTATTACCCGCCGGGAGAGATTGGCCCGGCGATCCTGCGTCCGGATGGCACGGTGTTTTTTACCGGATCCTATACAAACAACACCTTCGGCAGCCCCGGAAATACCGCCATTTATGACACGGCCACGGGCAGCTGGACGGTGGGTCCGGTGTTCCCGACTACGGATGGATTCGGCGACAACGCGGGCGACTCGTGGGGGGTCCTGCTCCCGGACGGCAATGTATTGGTGGAAGGCGATTCCGGGTGGGGTTATGAATTTGATGGGACGAATTTTAACCTAACAACTAGTACGAGTACGTACCTGGGAGTTCTCCTGGTACTTCCTACTGGTGAAGTGCTGGCGGGAGGTCTGCCGGCGGCGGTGGCGTCGGGCTACCCGACGCAGGTTTACACGTCTTCAGGGACCTACCAGAGTTCCTGGGCGCCGACGATATCGCATATTGAGAGTTATCAACTGACTCGTGGCTCGACCTACGAAATCAGCGGCACGCAGTTCAATGGGTTGTCGCAGGCCTGCGCGTTTGGAGACGAATTTCAATGCGCGGAGAATTATCCCCTGGTACGAATTACCAACAACAAGACCAACCACGTGTATTACGCAAGAACCCATGACCACAGCACGATGGGCGTGGCTACCGGCGCGCAACACGTGTGGACCTACTTCGACATGCCCACCCGGATTGAAGAGGGACCGAGCACGCTGGTGGTGGTGGCGAACGGAATACCATCCGCGCCGATCAGCGTTACGGTTAACTAGATCATAATTTCCCGCGAGCGGCGTAGAAGGAATCACCAACAACGCACGCCGCCCGCGTCTCTGCGGGTGGCGTTAACCAGCGAAACATCTGATTGCAACAGTCAGCCCCTGATTGTTCGGATTACCATGTCTGGAGATCAGTGCGAGCACTGCCGAAGCTAAGGAGCATCATCGTAAAGGCTTTCAGCTTCTGAGCGAAGGCACGCAGCATTCTGCGCTCTTCTCAATTGCGTTCAGAAACTGATCACGCGCCTCTTGACCGGTTGCGACTCCCACCTGGGCTTCCAGCAAAATGCGCTGCTCGACACTGAAACGTGCGTGACCGACATCACAGCCTAAGAAGGCGCGCTGCAGGAAAATAGGCCGGGACATTGTACGAATGTGAAGAGCACTAACGCCGTGTCCCCGGCCCCGGGCTTACCGCGAAGCCCGAGATAATTTTCCAGAACACCAGACATCAGGCGTCCAGACACGTGATGTCTGTTGTCCAACGTCAAGGCCGGATCGGGGCATGCCACAAAATCCTTGCCTTTCTCAGGCCTCCGGCTTCGAAGGGAGGTTCATCATGCCCACCGTAACTGCTCCAACACGTGTAAGAGTGCGGAACATTCTGTTCGCAACAGACTTTTCGCCGTCCGCAGACTCAGCGCTGTCGTACACTGTCAACCTGGCGCGTCGCTATGATGCCGAGGTGCTTGCGGTGAACGTGCTGCCGCATGCGCCGTTTGTCGAAGCTGCGCAGCCGGATCAGGAACAGACCCGGCTGCTGGCGGAGCAGCGCATGACGGATCTGGCTAGCTCCGAGTCGTTCCAGGCGATCAGACACAAGGAACTGATCGATCAGGGCGAAGTCCCAGAAGTGCTTTCGAAGTTGGTTCGGGAATACAGCATTGACCTCATTGTGATCAGCACTGGCGGCCGCAAAGGGCTGGCAAAGCTGCTTCTGGGCTCAGTCGCCGAAGAGGTCTTTCGCAATGCCGAGTGCCCCGTGCTCACAGTGGGACCGCATGCCGCCCGCTGGGAGACCGATGGCCACCTACGGCACATCGTGTATGCCACTGACTTCGGGCCAGAGTCGGTCCACGGTCTGCCTTACGCCATATCGCTAGCAGAAGAGAACCAGGCCCGGCTGACCCTGCTGCATGTGGCACCAGAACCTGGTGTGGCGTTGCCGGAACCGCAGCCCGGAACGTTGCCCATGCTCGACCGACAGGAGGTAGAGGCCTCCACACAGAGGCAGCTCCATGCCCTGATTCCCGAAGAAAACACACTTTGGCATCAGCCGGAGTTCAAGGTCGAATTTGGTCCCCCGGCCGAAACGATTGTGAAGATGGCAGAGACCGCCGACATGATCGTGCTGGGTGTGAAGCGGCCAGCGCCCTTGACCAAACACTTAGGGGCGGGGGTCGCGTACAGGGTGGCATGCGACGCACGGTGCCCGGTCCTTTCCGTAGGGCCACGGTACCGCTTCTGACGTGCGATCAGGCTGGAGGCATGCGGAGAAATAGGGCGCAATGGGGTGCATTTTTGAGCACGAAGGAAGGTTGGGTCTTTTCTTTTTTCACAACGCAACCGATGCGGTGCCCGCCGAGCCTTGGAACAGCTTCAAAACATCACGCAAGCCTCGTTGACCCTCTCCAATACCCGTTCCAACAGCGCCAGTTGTCGCTGCAGGTCCGTCTTCAGCGCGGTATCCGGCTCGCGGGCGATTTCTTGCTTAAGGCTGCGTTTCTTGTCGGCAAGCAGATCGGCTGCCTGTTCGAGTTCGCCGGAGTCGAGTCGCGACTCCCGCGCCAGAACCTTGTTCAGAAGTTCGCCGTACTGTCGCGCATCTTGCTCTAACAAGACGTCGGCCAGCAGTTTCCACTCGTCCGTTTCCAGGTGGAATTGCATAGCTCTCTCCTCTCCATAGGAAAAGTAACTGGCAGGCTCCGTGAAGATCGGATCACGGGAACCATCGGGCTGTCAGTGACAAGAATCACCCGGCGAGCATGGCCTCGCACATTTAGGCCATCAAGGGCAAATGGGGGCTGGGTGGTGAAACATCGCTATTACACTCGGAGACAAGCGTAAGGCCGGCCGAGGCGGCCGGGATTTATCACTCGCAGAACACTCTCACCTTCACTTTGGCGCGCTGATCTTTCTGGTCGACGTCGACGGTCAAGTCGCTGAGTTGTTCGACCAGGTCTTCCAGATTTTCCGGCTTGATCTGCGTCAGGTCAACGGGGATGCCTTTCTCGTGCATCGCCAGGTTTGCCCTTTGCAGAGCCGCGGAGGGAATCAGATACGCGAGCTTCACCCCTGCGCGCAGCAATTGCATGGGCACGCGGACGTTGACTTTCGTCGGGCCGTCGTGGCCTCCGTCGTCTTCGGAGTCGACCTGCACACGGAGATATTTCGGACGGGCCTTCCCTGCCGGCGCTGTATCTGAATCCGCAGAGAGCGCGGCCGGCTGTTCCACGGCAGAGATGAGGCGTTCGGCCTCATCGGTGCTGATTTTTCCTTGCGACAGCATTTCGAGAATCTGACGACGATGTTCATTCATGACTCTACTCCTGGGTCTCAGTTCGTGCCGTCCCCTTCGACGCGCTGCGCTTGGTCAGGGCAGGCTCCACGGGACTCGTTCTTTCTTTCCCACTCGTACCCGGGACTTCCGTCCCGGACTTTCACATCTCGCCGCTTCGCGGCTGCGGTGCGATGGCTCCCGCATCATCGTTGTTCCTCATAAATTCAGTGCCTCGTTAATAAATGTGAAATGACATGCCGGCGCTGCGATGCTCGACCTCGAGTTCGGTGTCGTTCAATGCCCACAAGATTTGCCAAATCACCGCCACTCCGCGGAATGGATTCACGCCGCACACCAGGCAGGCGATGAAAATAAACGGCGTTGCGAGCATGGCTAAAGGCAGCAGCAGCAGCCACACCAGCACTAGTGGGATCCAGAGCCGGAAGGTTCGGCTCTGCTGGTTGCGCAGACTGACGACGGCGACGAACGGGATCATGACAATTCCTCCAGCTCCTTGATGGCGGCGTCGGCAGTGATCTCACCGCGCTGCAGCCGATCGAGGATCTCGGCCTTCGAAGGGGTGGGATTGGTCTCGACAAATTCCAGGCTCGCAGCGATGCGGGTAAGCCGCGACTTGATGGTCGGGTAGCTGACTCCGAATACGCGCTCCATTTCCTTGATGGAGCCATGAGAGCGAACGAAAGCGACGATGAAGATCTGGTCGTCCATGGCCAGGCGTGCCAGTTGCGGCAACTCGAAACTGCCTTCGATGGCGATGTCTTTATCAGCCAGGCGGACCCGCTCGACGACAATGGGGCGGCCCTGGGTAAGCTGGGTCAGCTCTTGCCAGTCCTTTGAAGATTTGAGGTCCTCTGACATAAAATATTTTAATATTCAATTTTATAATTAATAAATTTAACTTTGTCAACGGAAAAATTGTGCTTTATCAATTTCACTAAAGAGAAGAAAAGGAAAGGACTGATACAATCTCAGCCCGCGATGCCGCTAGCAGCAATCGAATCATTAGGCTCCGAATCGGTGCCGAACCGACCTACGACCGCGCAAAAGCTGTTCTCGCTCGCCGAGTTCCTTCTTGGCGCAGGAATCGTCATTGGGCATAACGTATTTCACGTCGTACCGAATGAAGTGCCGATCCTTGCGGCTCTGGGTTTAATTTCGTTCCGGCTGCGCGATGGAAGCTGGCTGGGGATGGGTTTGCAATGGCCGAAATCGTGGTGGCGCGTGGTCTTGATCGCGCTGGCCGCGGCTGCGTTAAGAATTCTGCTGGGCGCGCTGGTGGTCGACCCTGTTACCGCCCACTTCTGGCCACCAGCCGTTGGCCCAAAAGGCATGAATGAGATCGCGGGCCATCCTTTTGTGGCGATGCGCTGGCTGCTGCTGGTGTGGACGTTTGCCGCGTTGGGCGAGGAGATTGCATATCGTGGCTACCTGATCAACCGTGCAGCCGATGCCTTCGGACGATCGAAGGCTGCGTATTGGCTCGGTGTGATTGCCGTAGCGGTGCTTTTTGGGTACGGACACTACTACAAGGGTCCGGCGGGAATCGTGGACTCCGGCGTCGCGGGACTGATTCTCGGCGCCGCTTATCTTGTTTCGGGGCGCAATTTGTGGGCGTGCATTCTGGCCCACGGATTCATCGATACTTTCGGAGTGATTGCTTTATTTTTCGGATGGTCGTCGTGAGTGGGTTACCTCATCGTCGCCCTCTTTGCTGTCGTCTTCGCTACTGAGGGGATCCGCTCGCACCCAGCGAAGGTAGGCCTCGCCGCCGCCGAATTCCGCGTACACATCTTTCATTGCCCCACGCAGGCTACGCCAAGCCTCGTGCCGTGAAGCTTTCGATTCGTCTGTCGGAGTATTTTTATCAGCCACAAAGACAACCTCCCGGATTGTAAACTGGCACCCGTCCAAATCGTAGGACCTTAGAAGCTGCATCTTTTCATGGGGTTAAGACCATCTAAGCCGGGGTTGACTTCCTTTCTTGATAACCCTAGATTGGAAGCAGTTCTTTCCAAAGGCCAATCCCACCAGTGGGGGCGTCACGGTTTCGACGGAGATGCTTGCGGCCAAGAGGCATGCCGGGGTGCACACACCCGTAATCGTGGGCAAAACGATAATTGCCAATTACCAAATGGCATACGCAGCCTAATTAGTTAGGCAGCCGTCCCCGGAGGCTTTGCTCGTGGGCCTCCGAAGGACGTCGCACAGCGAGCTGCTCTTCTCGTCTACGTCTGGGACGAGGGGCTAAGACCACAGGCTAGCGGAACGTGTTTCTTGTCCGTTCTGAGCGCGGGCCGCGAACGTCTTGAGGTAATGCTCAAGGCATGAATGTGACTAAGCATGTAGGCTCTTGACCAGTGACGTTTTCGGACGCGGGTTCGACTCCCGCCGCCTCCACCAACTCTTTTTTTCAACTGGTTGCTAATTTTGTGGACCGAGAATTCGTCCTACGAACACGCTATGAGTGGATGACGAAAAAGTCCCCGGATCTGACCTCGGTATCCGACAGTTAACTTTCGCTTAGCCCGTCATTCGTGAACCTGAGGCCACTGACCTAGCCAAGCCTTTCGGTCACTTTCCTGTCTCGGTGCTGCTGATCTCTAACCCTCTATCTTTGTTATGTACAGCCGAAGGCCGACCAACACCATCCCGATTGCGACAAGGGACACTCCTAGACCGGCGCGGCGACGGTTGCGCTCAACCATGGCTTCCTGGCCAGCTTGCAGGTCCTTGGCAGCGACTTTCAGACCAGCTTGAACATCCTGATCTACCAAATCCGTGCGGAAGCTATGAATCGTGACTCGGGCTTTGGTTAGGGAGTCGCGAGCCTGATCCTGTGCGAGACGCGCCTCGCTTACCTCCATCCCAGAGCGTTCGGCGAGACCGAGAACCTGGTCTGCGCTCTTGATCGCTGCGTCCAAGCGCATCAGGTTCGCCTGTAGTCCTGCCCGGGCTTGGTCACATTGGTCCCCAGGAGTATGACAGCGCATGCAGACCGCTTCGGGACCGGTGCCAAGTTTCGCGTCGGTTGGATACGAGATGTCATGATTGCCGTGACAAACGACACATCCGGGAAGAGCGGCGGCTTGAAAGGCTTGCCTGTGCGTGCTCTTTTCATACATCTGGTCCTGGAACGCGTGACAGTTCGAACAGACATTCTGAACTTTGTCTACGCCCGGGGGCGCAGCTCCGTGGTTTCCATGACAGGTTGGGCAGGTCGGGGCACTCAAGTCGCCCCGCACCATCAGCGCCTGATGATGGACGCTCGCGCTGTATTTTGCGAATTGATCGGTGGGGATGGAATATCCACTCATGTAGCTCGCGTCAGCGTGGCAGCGAGCGCATGTGTTGGCCACGTTGACCGGATTCACGGTCGAGCGGGGGTCGGCGGGAGCCCTCACGTCATGGACGCTGTGGCAATCCGTGCACACCGCGACTTTGGTGTCCCCCGCTGCCAGACGCTTGCCGTGCACGCTGGTGCGGTACTGCGCCAACTGGTCGGTCCGCAAACTGGGGTTAAACTGCCGAACAAAGGCTGGATCGGAATGACAACTCCCGCACAGTTGCGGTATCTGCTTGCGCTCAATCTTGCCCTTCCAGCCAGCTTTCGGGCTCATCGCTTTGTCGGGGTCATCGCTGGCTGCGTCGCCACCATGACAGTTAACACAGGTCAAACTCTTTTGTGCATGGATGTCCTGGCTGAACCTCTCCTGGGTGACTCCGAGGGGGTCGGGCAGAGCGGCGTGACAGTCCAGGCAGGAATACTTGGTTTGCCCATAACCCATAGATGTCACCAGCACGATGAGGGCGGCAAGGGCGCAGTCTCGAACCGTGGCGTGTGATCCAAATTTATTTTGCAAGATGGCCATAAGTACTCATACCTGCCACATACGCCAGAGCAAAGACTGCAAGCCCGGTGATCCACCGCTTCGTGCTTGAGGGCTGGTCACTCTCGAAAAAGGGCAACAGAAGCCACAGCAGGCCGACCAGTCCGAAGGCCAGAACGCCCAGAACCTCTCCGTCGATGAACCAGACCTTGGAGGGAATGAGTTTCAGCGTCTGGAACATGAAGAGGAAGTACCATTCGGGCTTGATACCGGCGGGCGCCGGCACAAAGGGATCCGCCTTCACACCGAGATTCCACGGGAAAACCGCGGCCAGCACGCCGAGCACGCCCAGGGCTACGTACCAGGCCATCATTTCCCGCAGCAAGAAGTTAGGGAGAAACTTCATTTCGCGCTTGACCGACGGATTCGCAATCCATTGCATTTCCAATTTTGGCGGGACGCTGATGCCGAGGCGCTGCACCAGCAACAGGTGAATCAGGAGCAGAACGGTTGCCAGCCCGGGCAGAACCGCGACATGGAACCCAAAGAACCTCGTGAGTGTGGCGCCTGTCACTTCTTCGCCGCCGCGGAGAAAGATCATCATGGGCTTGCCCACGATCGGGACCTGCCCGGTAATCTCAGTGCCTACTTTGGTGGCAAAGAAGGCCAAGGTATTCCACGGCAGCAAATAGCCGCTGAAACCGAATCCCATGACAAGAAACAACAGCAGCACTCCGCTGACCCAGGTCAACTCACGCGGTTTGCGGTATGCCTTCAGAAACAGGACGCTGAACATGTGCGCAAAGGCGGTGAAAATCATTAAGTTGGCTGACCACGAGTGAATCGATCGGATCAGCCAGCCAAACTGCACCCGGGTCATGATGTACTGCACGCTCTCGAAGGCTTCGTTGGCACCCGGCCGGTAGTAGAGGAGCAGCAGGATGCCGGTCACCACCTGGATTCCGAAAAGAAAAAGGGTGATTCCTCCGAGGAAATACCAATAAGACAAGCGATGGCTGGGGACACTCTTGTGGCGAAGCGGGGCGGTCAGGTCGTTCCAGTCAAAGCGTTCATCGAGCCAGTGACGGAGGGTTGCGAACATGGTCAAGCCTCGCGCTTTCGGCTGACGACAATGTCGTCACCGCGCAAGTGGACATCAAATAGATCCAGCGGCCTGGGCGGGGGACCGGAAACGTTGCGGCCATTGAGGTCGTAAATACCGTTGTGGCAGGCACACCAGATCTGGCGCAGATCGCTGCGATACTGCACCGTACATCCCAGGTGGGTGCAAGTGGCGGAGAGCGCACGATAAGTGCCATCGGCATTCATGATCAACAGGCCGGGACGACTGCCGAAGCGAAAAATCTTGGCTAAACTTGGCTTCAACTCCGCGACCTTGGCGGCGACAATTTCGTCGCCGCCAAGGTCTGCAATGACAGGAGGTATCAGATACCGCAGTACGGGATAGATAAACGAAGCAAGAGAAGCGAGCAAGCCACCGCCAAGAAATATCCCGATCCACTGGCGCCGAGTGTTGCCCGATTGAAAAGGTTGATTCGAGTTGATGTCAGCGCGTTCCCTGGGGCAAGGAGCATCCGGTGTCGTCATAGACAAATCCCTGGCTCAGGCAGAGCGCACCTCCACCGTACGCTGCATCTCGCGCAGCCACATTGTCTGGAAGAGTTGCAATCGATGTCCAATGACCACTGCCAGATTTAGAGCGATTTTGCGCCCTGCGGCCGGATTCGCAGCAAAGTACTTGAGCAACGCCTCCTGCGGCAGCGCGATCACTTCCGCGTCGTGCAGGGCTGCGGTTGCGGTCAGCGTGAACCGGTAAGGCGGAATCAGGGCTGACCACCCCACGGCCTGGCCAGGACCTCTCTCTTCCACGAAAACATCCTCTTCTCGGCCCCGGACCTGCATCGGCAGGGTCAGTTTGATTCGGCCGCGTTCGACCAGGAACAGGCGATCCGCTGGATCTCCCAGTTGGAACAGCGAGGTTCCACTGGGAACGATCACTCTGGTGCCAAGCTTCAATACATGTTCGGCTTCGGTGGATGAGAGACCGTTCAGAAGTTCGTGGGTCATGAGCACCGTCTCAGTTCACAAAGGGAGAATTCGTTTTGCTATGCAACTGCGCCTGCGTGGGCGATGCTATGAACAACTCCGCGGCAGCCTGCTCCATACGAACGTGGTTCTCAATTTGCAGCAACAGGACCTCAATGGGCACCTGCTGAGTCGGCATAGCAGGAGGTGCAGGAACACCGTCCGAGAAGAAGCGGGTCGGCGCAATTGCCTTGACCAAGGGAAGCTTGGGCTGCACAGTTGAATTGGGTGATTCCGATCGCATCGTCGCCCCAAACGCAGCCGCAGCGACTCCGACTCCGAATACTGCCACACACAAACCCATCAGAAGCATTTCCATGGCGGAAGCCCTCCTCCAGCCCCTCTTAGCGCACGTGCCGTGCCAGCGCCCGCCCGGCCTAACTCCTTTCTTTGCAGTCAGCCCTGGAATTGAAAGCAATCCGGCCTGCCACAATGTCAGGTCGTGCCTGACGAAACGTCAGTCATTGACGGCCGTTCGTCGATGTGCCATCATCCCGCCAATTCAGTGCGAAGATCATGAAGCTGCGCTTCGCCAGCATGACGGTTGGCCTCGCGCTGGGTGTCACGGCAGCGGTGGTCGTAGCTTGCACGGTCGCCGCTTACATCTTTTCGACGCGTCATTTTCAGAGCCTTCTGGACACCGCACACGGCAGCGCTCTGGCCGAAGGCGAATTAATCCGCACCGCGCTCGAACACCAAATGATGGGGAATGACCGCACCCTGATCGCGCAGATGATCGAGGCGTTCGGCAAACAAGCGCGCGTGGAACAACTCGTGCTGCTGGACCGCAATGGCGTGCAGCGGTACTCGAGTAAACCGGAAACCGCAGCGAATGATTTCCGGATCGATTCTCCAACGTGCCAGGCCTGCCATCGCGATCCGCCGGAACGGCGCGGATCCAGCCGCGTCATCGAGACGCGAGGTGGAACCATCCTTCGGACTGTCGTGCCGATTCGCAATCGCGACCAATGCCAGCGCTGCCACGATCCTCGTCAGAAGATCAACGGCATCCTGATTCTGGACTACAACGCGGGAGAGGTGCGAGCCGCGATGACGCGAGACCTGCGCTGGATGGTGGCTGGAACCGGCGCGTTGACTTTCGTCATTGTCGGGGCCATCGCTTTGGTGATCCGGGTGTCGGTCCTGCGCCGTTTGCGGCGTTTCGAGCACACGGCACGCCTAATCTCACAGGGCGATCTGGAACGCCGTGTGCCGGAGGAGGGCTCGGACACGCTCGCCTGGATGGCAAAGGAGTTCAATGAAATGGCCGATTCGGTGTCAGGCCTGGTCGGCGAAGTCCGCACTCAGCGGGAGCGGCTGGAAACGGTGATCAACAGTATCGATGATGGTATCGTCGTGCTGGATCCGGAACGAAAAATCGTAGCGGCCAATGACGCTTTTCTGCAGCGGGCAAGAAACTCGCGCGAGCTGGTTCTAGGCTCCTGCTGCTACCAGCTCGAACCCGGGCCGTGCAGCCTGTCTGACTGCCCCACCCTTGCCTGCCTGCGTTCGGGGGAGCGCCAGGTGCGGATCTGCGAGCGCAAAACGCAGAACAACACGGTGGCATGGGAGGAAATCCACGCTTGCCCGATTCTCGACAACTCGGGCCGGCTGACTCAGGTGGTGGAAGTCTGGCGCGACATCTCTGAGCGGCGCGCAGCTGAGGCAAAGCTGGCGGAGTCGTACCGTCTGGCGTCGGTCGGAGTCCTGGCCTCCGGCTTTTCGCACGAGATGAACACCCCTCTGGCAACGACTCTGATGTGCATCGAGGGAATCCTCCGCGAAAGTCCAGCCTGCGAGGAGCGTCCGATGGATCAGGCCAGAATCCGTGAGAATGCGGCGATTGCGCGCGAGCAGATTCTCCGCTGCCGCGGCATAACGCAGCACTTCCTGCGCCTGGCGCGGGGACAACGGCACGGGGCTGGAGAAATCGTAGACCTGAATACCGCCATCGCTGCCGCTCAAAGACTCGTCGAGCCGACTGCCCGAAGCAGTTCCGTCAAGATAGTGATACAGCCGATGGCAGCAACCGTGCACGTGCGTGCGGAAGAGGCCGAACTGCAAAACCTGCTCGTCAATCTTCTGCTCAACGCGATTCAGGCCTCGAAGGCAGGCAGCAAGATCGTGGTCGCGACCCAGGACGGTGATGCTGTCCACATCCGCGTCACCGACGAAGGCTGCGGGATTGCGCCGGAATACCGGCAAAAGATTTTCGAGCCGTTCTTCAGTCTTCGCCAGGGCGGAACTGGCCTAGGCCTATTCTTGTCGCTAAATGCAGTCCGAAGCTGGGGAGGGAACATCACGGTGGAGAGTGAGCCTGGCAAGGGCTCTACGTTTGAAGTTGTGATCCCGGCCATTCATTCCAGGGTGCATCCGAAGGACGGGCAATGAAACAACCCTCGCTGCTTCTGGTGGATGACGATGGGGCATTCCGGCAGGTGATGGCGGGCGAACTTGGCCGTCTCGGTTACGAGGTCGACGCAGTGGCCACCGGCGAAGAGGCAATTCAGAGAGTTGCAAGGGCGGAATCCGAAGTCGTCCTGCTCGACCTGCGCTTGCCGGGTATGGGCGGGCTCGAGACATTGAAAGCGATCCAGGCCGCCGCGCCCGCGACCGAGGTGATCATGCTCACCGGGCACGGGTCGATCGATACGGCCATTGAATCGATCCGCATCGGAGCTTGCGATTACGTCGTGAAACCTTGCCCCCTGGATGAACTTCAGATTCGCATTCAGCGGGCAATCGAGCGGCGGTGCCTGCGCCAGAGGACGAATATTCTCGAGCGCGGTCTGACTCCGCCGGATCTCGGCAATTCCTTCATCGGCGACAGCCCGGAGTTCCGCCGCCTGCTCGACCTGGTCGATCGGGTGGCCCCCAGTGATTCGACCGTGCTTATCACCGGCGAAACCGGCGCGGGCAAGGAGAGGGTGGCCAAGCTGATTCACGCGCGCAGTTCCCGCCGGTCGCGGCCGTTCGTTGTAGTCGAATGCGCCGCGCTGCAGGAAAGCCTGCTTCAGAGCGAACTGTTCGGACACGAACGTGGCGCATTCACCGGCGCAGACCACGCCAAGCCCGGGCTGTTCGAAGTGGCCAACGGCGGAACAATTTTCCTCGACGAGATCGGCGAGGTGAGCCCTGCGACCCAGACGAAGTTGTTGCGCGTGCTTGACACTTCCACCTTCCGCCATGTCGGCAGCACACGGGAAATTCGAGTGGATGTCCGAATTCTGACAGCGACCAATCGCGACATACCAGCCATGGTGCGTCAGGGCCTGTTTCGTGAAGACCTGTTTTACCGCCTCAGTACGATCACGGTGGAGGTGCCGCCCCTGCGCTCACGAGGGGCTGATGTAGAACTGCTGGCGCAACACTTCACCACTGTGCTCAACGAGCGGTTCGGCTCCAACAAACAGATCAGTGAAGCGGCTCTGCAGCTTCTCCGCCGCCACAACTGGCCCGGGAACGTGCGCGAGCTTCTGCACGTGGTTGAAGCTGCTCTCGTGCTCTGTGAGGGATCGCAGGTTCGACCCGAGCACCTACCCGCTTCCCTGCGCAACGCGAAGTCTGCTGCCCAAACCGGTGCATTGGCACCGGACTCTCCACTGCCGACACTACAGGAAGTGGAGCTTACCCACATCCGAATGGCGATCGAGGCCAGCAAAGGTCATCGCGGAAATGCGGCGAAGATTCTCGGAATCAGCGAGAGGAATTTATACCGGAAGCTGCGCGAGCACGGCCTCGTGTGATTAGAACTGTGACCAGGAGTACACCTTGGGCATATCTTTCTCGACCCTGGCATTGCGCAAACAAGGTTCTGCTGTCTTGTAATTTCAGTCACAGACTCAGCGGTCAAGATGCTGTAATTGTAGTCACATGTTATTCGAACGAATTCTACTAGGTGGTGAGCCTGCGCCGCCTGTCTCGTCACGGATGCCGAAGATTAGGATCCAAATGCCCAGGAAGAACTCGAATGGAATATACGGCGCGAACAATACGAACGGGATCTCGATCCCCAATACCGTACAAATCGTCCCCACCGTCACAGGAACCATCGCCGCCAGCCCCCAGATCGCAAGCCATCGTGGCACAGCGCGCGATTTGTAGAGTAGTCCGTAAAATAGAAATGCGCCGGCGCAGAACGGAACCATGTGCAGGAGCGCTCCATTATCCATCGCCGCGTACGCCACCCTTCCGATAGGCTCCAGGCTTGCCGCCCGCCCCGCGCGAACGTACTCAGTGCTCGCGGTCAGCAGAAGAAAGGCCCCGATCCGGCTCGCCGCCAGCACCGCGGCCTCCAGAACATAGAGCGCAAACCCCACCCTAGCCATCGTCTCGCCGTAGCCGCGCAGCGTGGCGAAAAGGATCGCTCCCAGCCAGATCACACCGCCCGCGGTCACCATCTCGTCCAAGATGTCGGCTCGCATCCACGCGGGATGCTTCGCTACTCTCGTCATGATTTCGCCAATCTTCCCCGGAGCGAGCAGGAAGAAATCCAATACAATCCCGCCCGCAAGTGAAGTCATCGCCTGCAACAGAAAAGCTGCGCCGAGCACCCGCCCGCGCTTATCTCTAGCGCCCATCGGCTAATGCCTCCTCTCCTGCGGTCACCTCAGCCCTTGTCAGGACGCCCCATTCTAAATCGCGGCCCCTATACTCAACGGCCGGAATCGTAAAAGGTGGTGCATCGCCTATTGGTAGCCGGAATCGTTACCGGACAAGTGCTGCTTCCCGATTGCTCCAGGTTGACGGGCAAACCAGAAGTTGTGGAGCTGGTTATTGCTCCTGCGCATCAAGTCTGGTTCTCCAGCTTCGAGGACCGCACTTGAGCACGTGTCCGTGATGCAGCAAGCGGTCGAGCATAGCGCCGACCGCGGCCGCATCGCCTAGCAGTTTGCCCCAGTCTTCGACGGGGCGATTCGAGGTCAGCATTGTGCTGGCGCGCTCGTAGTGGCGCATGATGATCTCTAGCAGCTCTTCGGCGGCGGTGAGCGGCAGCTTGCGCATGCCCAGATCATCGATGATCAGCAGAGGGGCGGTCACCAGGAACTCCATGTGCTCTTTGCGGGTGCCATCGAGTGCGGCGTCGGCCAAGTCATCGAGCAGGGTGTGAGTTTCGCGGTAGAGCACGCGGTATCCCTGCCGGATGGCGGCCTGTCCGATGGCTTACGCCAGGCGACTTTTGCCAGTGCCGGGTGGGCCGAGAAACAACACGTCTTCATGACGAGCGATGAAGGAGCCCGTTGCGAGATCGAAGTCCAGGCTGCGATTCATTTTCTTGTTGAAGTCGAAGCCGAAGTTGTCGAGCGTCTTCTGGGCGTCGCGGAACTGGGCTTGCTTTTCCGCCGCTCCAGCAGACGCTCGCCACGACGGGCCAGTTCGTCGGAAACCAGACACGAGATCAGGTCGATGGCGGCGAGCGGTTCGGTTTGCGTCCCAAACAGGGTTCGGCTGTTTTGTGATTTCAATCACAGACTCAGCTGTCAAGATGCTGTACATGTAGTCACATGTTATTCGAACGAACGTTCGATAATTGCTCTGCCCTGCATTTCCCTTCAATACAGGAATGGAAGCAAGCCCATCCCGGCCGCAAGGTCATCGCCTACTTTCCCGTGTACGCGCCGGTCGAGTTGATCCACGCTGCGGGCATGTTGCCAGTCGGGCTAAGTGGTGCGGGCGACCGACTGGACATTCAGCATGCCGATGCGCGTTTCGGATCGTTCATCTGTTCCATCGTCAAGACGACTCTGGAAATGGGAATGGCCGGACACCTCGAACCCTTCGATGGTTTCCTGTTTTCGACGATCTGCGACTCAGCGCGAAATCTGTGCTTCGTCATGAAGCGGAATTTCCCCCAGATGTATGTGGACTTTCTACACTTGCCGCACAATCCCAGTTCGCCGGCCGCAGCGCAGTTTCTGGCAGAGGAATATCGGCGCATACTCACTGAACTTGAGCGCCTGGGCGCAGAAGTCGATGACGAGGCACTGCGTCATTCCATCGCCCTTTACAACCGCAATCGAGCTTTGATTCGCAAACTCTACCAGTTGCGTTCGCATTCGCCGCAGCAGGTCCCCACTTCGGAGCTCTATCAGCTCATCCGCCTGGGAAATTTCTTGCCGGTCGAGGAACACACGGCACAATTGGAAGCTGCACTGCTGGATTTCCAGTCACGCAATGCGAAGCTCAGGGACTCCATCCGTATCGTCGTCGAAGGATCGTTCTGCGAGCAGCCGCCGCTCACATTGATTCGCCTCGTCGAGGACGCAGGCTGCTACATCGTGGACGACGACTTCGTGATCGGCCAGAGCTGGTTTGAAAGCGACGTTCCCACAGAAGGAGATCCTCTGCTCGCTCTTGCGAAGAGCTATCTCGACCGCTCGGTGTACTCCTCGGTGCGTCATGACTTCCGCAAACCGCGCTGGGATGGACTCGTCGATAAAGTCCGGCGGAACCGTGCCGACGCTGTGCTGTTCCTGATCGCCAAGTTCTGCGAGCCGGCCTATTTCGATTACGTCCCTTACAAGCAGGAACTGGAGCGCACCGGCATTCCTCACCTGCAACTGGAGTTCGAGGAAAAATCGTTCACCTTCGACCGTTTGCGCACGGAAATCGAAACCTTTGTGGAATCGCTGGTCTTCGACTGAGGAATCAGATTGTGAAAACGACAACGAACGAAAAAAAGGAGTACCGCGGATCAATTCACCAGCTGCAAAAGGACCTGATGCTTGCCTGGTATGACCAGCTCGATCAGGCGGCGACCACCGGCATTCCCCCCACGGTCTCCATGATGATTTCTGGAAACTGCGTGGAATTGCTGGAGGGCTTCGGAGCCGTACCGCTTTATCCGGAAATAAACGCGTTACAGTTGGCCATCCGCCACCAATCGCTCGATCCGATTCTAGCCGCGGAGGATCTGGGCTATGCCGCCGATAACTGCGCATATGTCAAAGCTGACATCGGTTGTATTTTGAAGGGCATCACGCCGACGGGCGGGAAATTGCCCACTCCGACGCTTATCCTCTGCAACTTCGTTGGCTGCAACACCTACCTCAAGTGGTTTGAACACCTGGCCAAGCTTCAACAGGCTCCACTGTATGTGATCGATGTTCCGTTCATGCGCGCCGAAGAGCCCTCGCGCTCGGACATTGAGTATGTCGTCAAGCAATTGCAGGAGACGGTGAAGAAGCTGGAGCAACTCACAGGGCGCAAGTTCGACTACGACCGTTTTCGTCAGGCTGTGGCTTGCTCCAGCCGTACCGAAGAGCTGTGGTCGCAGATCAAGCATTTGGCGCGGCGTTCCCCTTCACCCTTCGATGCCTACTTCGATGCCATCACTCTCATGGGACCACTCTACGTCTATCGCGCCAGGCCGGAAGGTGTGGAGTTCTTCGAGGCCGCGTTGGCGGAACTGCAGGCCAAGGCGGACGCGCGCAAGGGCGTGTATGAACAGGAGCAGTTTCGCCTGGTGATGGAGGGCCCGCCTCCTTATCCCTATTTCCGCACGTTCCGCGACATGTTCGCCAAATGGCAAGCCTGCGCGGTCGCCTCGACTTATTCGACCGTAGGGGGATTGTGGGAGTTCGGCTTCCGCCACGATCCCAAAAATCCATTCGAATCCGTCGCCATGCACATGATCGCGCAGAACGTGACCAACCGGAACTTCCTGCAGCGTTACGAACAGATTCGCAGGTACGTTGAAGAATGGAATGCCGATGGAGTGATCATCCACTTTGTGAAAAGCTGCCGGCTTTTCTCCGCCGGCCAGGGCGATATGCGCGATTACTTCACCAAGCAGCTCGGTGTTCCGACTTTGTATATCGAATCCGATCTCGAGGATCCCAGATATTTTGCCGAAGCGCAGACGAAGAATCGCATTGATGCATTCTTCGAGGCCCTGGAGCATTCCAAGGGGACGGCTGCTGTCCGAAGCTAGAGATAAAGAGAGGAGCGCATGAGAATCGCAGCCGGGGTGGATGTGGGTTCCACGCAAACGAAAGCAGTCATCATGTCAGACAACGGGGGTGTGCAGATCGCCGCACGAGCTCTCGTGGATACGGGCGCCAATGTGCAGCGTGCCGCCGAGCGGGCCTTCGATGCCTGCTGTCAGGAGGCCGGGGTCCACGGCGGCGATGTGGGATTTGTGGTTGGCACCGGCTATGGCCGATACAAAATCGCCTTCGGCAACGCCCAGATGACCGAAATCACTTGCCACGCCAAGGGCGCTGCCTTCCTCTGCCCAGGCACTCGCACTGTCATTGACATGGGCGGCCAGGACTCGAAGGCAATCAGTGTTGGGCCAAACGGCGAGGTGGTGGATTTCGTGATGAATGACAAGTGCGCCGCTGGTACGGGGCGATTCCTGGCGAACTCGGCGGAAGTCATGGGCATCAGCCTCGATGAAGTTGGACCACTTTCACTCAGGGCGCAACACCCGGTCAAGATCGCGACTGTATGCACGGTATTCGTCGAGTCGGACATTCTCTCCTACCTGGCGCAGGGCAAAACGGGAGAAGACATCCTGGGCGGCGTGCATATCGCCATTGCCAAGCGGACTCTATCGCTGGCGCGGCGGCTGAACATAGAGCCGGAGATCACCATGACCGGTGGCGTCGCTCGCAACGTCGGCATGGTTCGGGCTCTGGAGGAACTCCTGGGACGCAAGATGCTGGTCAGTCCGGACGCGCAATTTATCGGCGCGGTCGGCGCCGCGCTTTTCGCGCTGGAGAAACTCGACCAGAGCTTCGAATCGGGCATTTGGAGGGGAGAACATGCCGTTCCTGGCGGGCATTGATTGTGGAACCAGCTTCACGAAAGCGGTTGTGCTCTCCGCGGACGACGG
>CAYOUY010000055.1:0-26282 GCA_964407245.1 uncultured Acidobacteriaceae bacterium | reverse complement strand
GAAGAACGGCTCCGCTCAGGATGACGCCGTGGGCAGACTGTTCTACTTCTCCAGCAGCTTCTTTGCCGCTAGCAGTTCCTTGCGCTTCGCTTCATCTACTTTGGGATAAGCCAGATCGAGGGATTCCAGCGTGTCCACGATCACGGCGGAGACGGCCAGTCGCGTGAACCACTTATTGTCCGCGGGCACAACGTACCAGGGAGCTTGCTCGGTGGCCGTATTGGCAATCATTTCTTCGTAGGCGGACTGATAATCGTCCCAGTATTTTCGTTCCTGAATGTCCGACGCGGAGAACTTCCAGTTTTTCTCCGGTTCCTCGAGCCGCGCCAGGAAACGCTTCTTCTGCTCCTTCTTCGAAACGTGCAGAAAAAACTTTCGGATCACGGTTCCGTTCCGCGCCATGTGCCGCTCAAAGGAGCGAATGTCTTCGAAGCGCTCCTCCCAGATGTTCTTGCCGAGGTGCGGCGCAGGGATTTTCTCGTTGTCCAGAACTTCGGGATGCACGCGTGCGATCAGGACTTCCTCGTAGTAAGCGCGGTTGAAGATGCCGATGTGCCCGCGCTCCGGCAGGCAGCGTGTGGTGCGCCACAGAAAATCGTGTTGCAGTTCCAGATCCGAAGGCGTCTTGAAGGAGTAGACCTGGCAACCCTGGGGATTCACGCCCGACATGACGTGCTTGATGACGCCGTCTTTTCCGGCCGCGTCCATGGCCTGAAAAATCAGCAGCACGGCCCAGCGATCCTGGGCGTAGAGCTTGTCCTGCAGTTCGGCCATGCGCAGGATTCCCTGCTGCAGGGCTGCCTCGGCATGTTCCTTGGAATGCAGGTGTGCCGTATCGGCGGGATTGAAATCTTTCAAGCGAAAATGCTTGCCGCTGTCGGCGCGGTAAGCCTTGGCCAGCCTGTCGGTCTGCAACGCTCAAACTCCTTGATTTCGCTTTGAAGGGGCACGGCTAAAGCCGGTGCGCGAAGGGCGCGTAATCGGCGCGCCTGAAAGGCGCGCCCTTTCAAGGCGGCTCGGCCTCGCCCTACACTCCAACCGGCTTCGCTGTCACCACCGGCAGCTTCGCCTGCTGCCAGGCGTCGAATCCGCCGGTCACGTTGATTACGTTCTTAAATCCGGCGCGTTGCAGAAGGCTCGCGGCGATCATGCTGCGGTATCCGCCCTTGCAGTGAACGGCGATGGCTGCATTGTGATCCATCTCCGGCGGAGAAACTTTGAAATTGTCGAGCGGCCACCACGTTGCGCCTTCAATGTGGCCGGCTTCCCACTCCGGCCCCCGGCGCACATCGAGCACCTGGATGGCGTCCAACCGCAGTCGATTCTCAAGCTCGATCACAGTCATCTGCGGAATCGTCGCGACGGGCAGCCCTGCCTGCTTCCACGCGGGAACTCCACCTTGCAGATAGCCGTCAAGAGCTTCGATGCCCACACGCGCCAGCCGCACACGGGCTTCTTCAATTTGCGCATCCGAAGCCGGAATCAGCACGGGATGCGCCGACAATCCCAGCACTGTTCCAGCCCAGGAGGCAAACTGCCCGGACAGCGCGATGTTCACCGAGCCCGGCACATTGCCGGCGGCGAACTCATCACCCGGCCTAACATCGAGCGCGAACTCGCCGTTGTCGAGCATCGTCTTCAACTCGTGAGGCGCGATCGCACGCAGCGGCGGCAGGTCAGACAGCGCTGCAGCGCCGGTACGGTTGATTTCGGCATCTTTCGCAAAATAGTCGGGCCGCGCGGGCAGGTTGCTGGTGAGCTGACGAATGAACTCTTCCCTGCTCTTGATCTGCAAGGCGTAGTTCGTGAGCCGCTCCGTGCCGATCGTGGAGGAGCGCTCGGCGCGCATGTTCTTTCCGCACAGCGATCCGGCTCCGTGCGCGGGATAGACGAGCACGCCGTCGGCGAGCGGCATCAGCTTTTTGTGCAAGCTGTCGTAGAGCAGGCCGGCGAGTTGCGCCGGCGTGTGCTTCGGCGAAAGATCGGGGCGGCCGACGTCTCCGATGAACAGCGTGTCTCCGGTCAGAACCGCCCACGGCGAAGCCGATTTGTCGTTTTCAGTTACGGCATCTTTCATCACTAGCAGACAGATGCTCTCCGGCGTGTGCCCGGGAGTCTCCAGTGCGCGAATCGAAGCGTTCCCGAACTTCAATTCGAAGCCGTCGCGCACGGGCACGTGAGGAAACGTCGCGCCGGCCTGGGCTCCCATATAAATCGTGGCGCCCGTGCGGGCCGCGAGCTCCCTGTGGCCTGAGACGAAATCGGCGTGCAGATGCGTCTCGAAAATGTACTGGATCGTGACACCGTGCTCGGCTGCCGCTTTCAAGTACAGATCCACGTCACGCTGCGGATCGACTACGACGGCCTCGCCTTCGGAGGCGAGCATGTAGGAAGCGTGCGCCAGGCATCCCAGATAAAACTGTTCGAAGTACATGAGCCGTCCTCAATCGCAGAAACTCGATCGCCGGAATTTGAGGGTTAGAAATTGAGCCCCCGAAAACTTGAACCCCGAGAGAAGTGCCCGCAAGAGATGCTAGAACAATCGGGCGGCAAAGGCTATGGCATTTGAGGGGAGGGGGAAGGCTACGCGGGCAGGGGAGTAATGAACTCCAGCCCAAAGCAAAAGCCGTTGCGCGAGCGCACAATCGCGGGCAGGCGTGAATGAATCGGCATATCAAACTCAACTTCGAGCAGGTCGCCGGGATTCAGCAGAATGCCTGCGTACAACACCATGCCGCCTTCGCTGAGCTCGGTGCCACGGCCCATGACCACCGTGGTCGAGAAGCCCTTCGACGTCACGACCTTGACGGGCATATCCACGGGCAGGCGGTTCCAACGGCGTGTGTTCGGGGGATTTCCCATTTCGGTAATGATTACCCCGGCAGCGCGCCGCTTCAAATTACCAAGGGGAAGTCGAGCTTTGAGCGGGAGGACAGCCTAGGGCGAGTCCACTTGCGCTTCTGCGCACAGTGTAACCACCACTATTTCAACTTGTTAGGGATAACCTGGTAAGGGGGACTTCACCTCATCGAATGGGCAGAATCAGCGAGAAAACCGACCCTTGGCCCAGCTGGCTGGTGAGCGCAATTTTCCCGCCATGGGCTTCAATAATAGCCTTGGAGATCGCTAGGCCCATGCCGGTGCCTTGCACACGATAGCGTTGCTCGCGGCCGCGATAAAATTTGTCAAAGATCAAAGCCTGCTCGAAGTCGTCGATGCCGGGGCCGCGATCGGCCACACTGACGACAAGATTGGAATCCTTCTTTTCCGCCGTGACCCGGATTGGGTTGCCCGCCGGGGAATACTTGCCCGCGTTCTCGAGCAACTGGTTCAGCGCCTCCTTGATGCGATCCAGATCAAACCGGACCTGGGGCAAATCGGCAGGCACGACCACTTCCACCGGATGGCCGGCGAGCTGCCGTTGCGATTCTTCAATCGCGCGATCAATCGCTTCGCGGATCGGGTGTGGCTCCAGATGAAGCTCAATCTGGCTGGCCTCGAGCTTGGCCATTTGCGCGGCTTCCTCGACCAGATCGTTGAGCCGGTCGCTTTCCTCGTTGATTACGGTCAGCAGTTCCTGCTTCTGTGCCGGTTCGAGCCGACCGTCGGATAACAGGCTCGTAGCGGAAGCCTTGATCGAAGTCAGGGGGGTGCGGAATTCGTGGGTCACGGAATCGAGGATGGCGGAGCGCAGTTTCTCACCTTCGCGTGCGGCCTCTGAGCGGCCCAGATTTTCGACCGCGCCGGCACGCTCGACTGCGACCGCGACGAGGCTCCCAACCGCTTCGAGCGTCTGGCCACTTAGCTCGCCGCCAGCGACGCCAATGGCTCCCACCGAGCGCAGTCCCATGCGCAGCGGCATGTAGCGAATGTGATTCTTCGAATCTACAATGGGTTCGCCGCGCGCGGCGACCGCACGCAACTGGTCGGCCTCGATCTGGCGCGTATTGGGATCTGATCGATAAATATCGGTGCGCCCGGTCACCAGAATCGCGGCTGCGCTACAAGCGAAGGTTCGACACACGTGTTGCGGTAAGGTGTTGAGCAGGCCGACAATGTTGTCGCTCGCCAGCAACTGCTGGCTGAACGAGTAGAGCCGTTCCACTTCGTGGCGGCGACGAACGGCGTGTGCGGCTTCGCGCCGGGCGCGATCGCCGAGATGACTGGCGACAAAGCCCGTCGCCAGAAATGCCACCAGCGCAACCCAGTTCTGCGGATCGGAAATTGCGAACGTGCCGAGGGGAGGGAGGAAATAATAGTCAAGAGCCGCGGTTGCCAAAACCGCGGTGTAGACCGCGTACGTGAGGCCCCAGTTGGCGGAAATGAGCAGCACCGCCAGCAGAAAACTCAGGGCGACGGTTGTGGCATTGACATGCAGGTGGCGAAAGGTCGCGATGATCGCCGCCACCACCGCCAGCGAACCCAGAAAACGCAGGATGATGGGCTGCAAGGACCGATGCACGGACCATTGTAAACTGACCGGCTCGCCGTGGCATCTCCTCCTGCTGACATCGACAATTTTTGCCTGCTCAACGACAATAGGCACCGATGGTCCAGAAGACTCCCGAACAATGGCTGCAGGAAACCGCCCCGGAAACAAAAGGGGGGATTTTCAAGCTGTTTCTCGGCTACGCCCCGGGCGTCGGCAAGACGTACGCCATGTTGAGCGAGGCGATCCGGCGCTACAGCCGCGGCGAGGATGTCGTGGTGGGTGTGGTGGAGACGCACGGGCGGCGGCCCATCGGTGAACTGGCCGGAAAGCTGGAGCAGGTTCCGAGGCGCAAGCTGGAATACAAGGGCACGATGTTTGAAGAGATGGACGTCGACGCCATCATCGCGCGCAAACCGAAAGTGGTTCTGGTCGACGAACTGGCTCACACCAACATCGAGGGCAGCAAGCATCCCAAGCGCTATCAGGATGTGATCGACCTGCTCGACGCGAAAATCGACGTGCTCTCCACCATGAACGTGCAGCACATCGAAAGCCTGACGCCGACGATCGAGCGGATCACGGGCGTGATCGTGCGCGAGACCGTGCCGGACTGGGTGGTGCAGCGGGCCGAAGAAATCGTCATGGCCGACCTGACCCCGCAGGCGCTGCAAACCCGCATGCGGCGCGGCGACATCTATCCGGTGGAGCGGGCGGAGCGGGCGTTGTCGAATTTCTTCCGGCCCGGAAACTTAATTGCACTGCGCGAACTGGCGTTGCGGCAGGTGGCACAGGTTGTCGACAAGACACTGGAGTCGTACCTGCAGCAGGAACGGTTGGAGCGCAACCTGGGCGTGCGCGAGCGCATTGCCGTCTGCATCAGCTCCAATCCCGCCGCGCAGTACATGATCGCGCGCGGCAGCCGCATGGCCACCGTGATGGATGCGGAGTTCTATGTCGTCTACGTTGACGTGGGCGCTGATACACGCGACGATGACCGGCGGTCGCTGGCCGAAAACATCCGCTTCGCGGAGAATCTTGGGGCCAAGGTGGTCCGGCTCGAAGGAGGAAGCGTCGGCCCGCGCGTGGCTGAATTCGTTCGCCAGCAACACATCACACAGGTTTTGTTTGGCCGATCGGCGACCAGCGGCCTGCGCCGCTATTTTTATCTCTCGGCGATTCACAAATTTCTGCGCGACGCGCCGGCGGTCGATGTGCACATCGTGACGCAGGAACCGGACTAGACTTAACCATGAAAGATCATCGCCGTATTCTGGTGGTGGACGACGAACAGCAGATTTCGCGCGTGCTGCGCACCACTCTTTCGGCGCAAGGCTACGACCTGCGTGTGGCCAACGACGGCGAGACCGCGCTGGAGATCATGAAGGACTGGACTCCTGACCTCGTCATCACCGACCTCGCGATGCCCAACATGGATGGAATCGAACTGACGCGAAGGGTACGAGCGAAGGGCAGTACGCCGATCATCGTGCTCTCGGTGCGGGGCGAGGAACGCACCAAGGTGCAAGCGCTCGACGTTGGCGCTGACGATTACGTGACCAAGCCCTTCGGCATCAACGAACTGATCGCTCGCGTGCGGGCCAATTTACGGCGCATTCCTGCGGAAGAGCCGGAGGTCAACCTTGTAATCGAGTTGGGCGACTTTCGCATTGACGTGGGGGCGCACACTGTGGCTGTCCGCGGCAAGCAGATACGCCTGACTCCCAAGGAATTCGACCTGCTGGTCTTTCTGGCGCAGCGACCGGGGAAGGTAGTCACGCACAGGGCACTGCTGGCGGCGGTTTGGGGCGCGGAGGCCACGGAGCAGCCAGAATATCTGCGAGTATTTGTTGGGCAGTTGCGCAAGAAGATCGAACCGGACCCGTCGGCGCCGCGCTATATTTTGACCGAGCCTTGGGTCGGATATCGCTTCACCCCCGGCAAACACTGTTAAGGTCTTCATTTTGTGTTGGGCGATCTTTATGAATCCCTTACAAATCACTTAGCCTGTTTTTATTGTTGCCATTGTGAAATAGAGGGAGTAGAGAGTGAAGTTGAGATCTCCAGAGAAGGGCCCGACGCCTGACGTCGCAACCGCGACGGATCGCGGGCTGAATCGCAAGGAAGAATCAGAAGCACCGAGAGTGTGTCTGTCATGCAGGATCTAATCTATGTTGCCATCACCGTCGCATTCTTCACCCTGGCTATGGCCTACGTGTATTTCTGCGATTGGATCAGGTAAGCGAGAGGCGCGCCGGAAGAAGTCCCGGTTAAGCAAAGTGAATTTGCTATGAGTCTAACGTCCATCATTCTGCTGGTAGTCACCGTTCTGGTGACTTTCTATCTCTTTTACGCCCTGCTGCGGCCGGAGAAGTTCTGAAATGACGGCAAACGGCTGGCTGCAAATTGCGGTGTTTCTGGCGCTGATCTTTCTGGTGACCAAGCCGCTGGGCATTTTCATGACGCGGGTCTTTAACCGCGAGCGCACGTTTCTCGATCCCGTGCTTCGTCCCGTGGAGCGACTGCTCTATCGCGTCACCGGCGTGGATGAGAACCGCGAGATGGCATGGACGGAGTATGCGTTCGCCATGCTGCTGTTCAGCGTGGTCTCGATGCTCGTGCTGTATCTGCTGCAACGGGCGCAACTGTATCTGCCGCTGAATCCGCAGAAGATAGTTGGTGTTCCGCCGGAGCTCGCGTTCAATACAGCGGCTTCGTTCACCACCAACACGAAGGCAGAACTATTCGGGCGAGACCACGATGAGCTACCTGATCCAGATGGCTGGTCTCGCCTACCACAATTTCACCTCGGCCGCGGCTGGCATTGTGTTGGCCATTGCGTTCATTCGAGGCATTGCCCGCCGCGAAAAAACAACCATCGGCAACTTCTGGGTCGATCTGGTGCGGACTGCGCTGTGGGTGCTCCTGCCATTCTGTCTGGTGGGGGCTCTGTTGCTGGTGGCCGAAGGCGTTCCGCAAAATCTGCGGCCCTACGATCACGCCAAGATCGTCGAACCGCAGCAGGTCCCGAAGGTGGATGCCAACGGCAAGCCCGTGCTCGGTCCTGACGGCAAGCCCGCGATGGACACGGTCAGCGAGCAGCTGATCGCGCAGGGACCGATAGCCTCGCAGGAAATCATCAAGGAGTGGGGCACGAACGGCGGCGGCTTCTTCAACGCCAATAGCGCACATCCGTTTGAGAATCCGACTCCAGTGTCGAACCTGATCGAGATGTTCGCCATCTTCGCGATCGCAGCGGGACTGACTTATGCGCTCGGACAAATGACGAGTTCGCCCAAACACGGCTGGGCCGTCTGGCACGCCATGGCGATTCTGTTTCTGACCGGGGTGCTGACGCTGTACTGGGCGGAGTCGCGCGGCAATCCGCTGCTGCACGGGGTCAACCAGCACGTGAGCACAATGCAGCCGGGCGGCAACATGGAGGGCAAAGAAGTCCGCTTTGGCATCACGGCCTCGTCGCTGTTTGCCACCGTGACGACCGACGCCAGTTGCGGCGCGATCAACGGCTGGCACGATTCGTTTACCCCGCTAGGCGGGATGGTTCCGCTTGTGAACATCATGCTCAGTGAGACGATTTTTGGTGGCGTGGGCGCGGGCATGTACGGAATTCTGATCTACGTGGTGCTGGCCGTGTTCATCGCGGGGCTGATGGTCGGCCGAACGCCCGAGTATCTGGGCAAAAAGATTGAAGCCTACGACGTGAAGATGGCGATGTTAGTCACGCTGGTTTTTCCCTTCGTGATTCTGGTGTTTACAGCGATCTCCTCGGTCGAGGGATTCGGCACTTCGAGCATTCTCAATCCCGGTCCGCACGGCCTTACGGAAATTCTTTACGCCTTCACGTCGCAAGCGGGCAACAACGGGTCTGCCTTTGCCGGCCTGAACGGGAACACGACCTGGTACAACGTCTCGGGCGCGCTGACGATGCTGGTGGGCCGCTTCATGATGATCATCCCGATGCTGGCGATCTCGGGAAGCCTGGCGCGCAAGAAGTATGTTCCGCCCTCGCTGGGGACGTTCCCGGTCACGACTCCGCTGTTCAGCGTGCTGCTGATCAGCGTAATCGTAATCGTCGGCGCACTAACTTTTTTCCCGGCTCTGAGCCTCGGCCCGATTCTTGAGCATCTTTTGATGGCCGCCGGAAGGACCTTCTAGCTATGGCAGCAAAGACCAAAGCAGTCTGGGAGTGGCACATTGTCAGGCAGGCGGCCTGGGACTCGATCGTGAAGCTCAACCCGCGCACGATGATGGCGAACCCCGTCATGTTCGTGGTCGAGGTCGGCAGCGTCGTCACCACCTTGCTGCTTTTCAGCGATGCCACGGCGTTCAAGTTCAACCTGCAGATCACGCTGTGGCTCTGGTTCACCGTGCTGTTCGCGAACTTCGCGGAGGCGATGGCGGAAGGGCGCGGGAAGGCGCAAGCCGATACGCTGCGCAAAGCGCGGTCCGAGACGGTGGCGAACCGCATCGTCGATGGCGAGACGACCGAGAAAGTTCCGAGTTCGAAGCTGCGAGCCGGGGATTTCGTGATTGTCTCGGCGGGAGAGTTCATTCCTTCCGATGGCGAGATCATTGAGGGAGTCGCTTCGGTCGACGAGTCGGCGATCACCGGCGAATCCGCGCCGGTCATTCGCGAAGCTGGCGGAGATCGCTCAGCCGTTACAGGCGGCACGCGCGTTCTCTCGGACTGGATCAAGGCAAAGATTACCTCGAATCCCGGCGAAACGTTCCTCGATCGCATGATTGCGCTGGTGGAGGGTGCGGAGCGGCAGAAGACTCCGAACGAGATCGCGCTGAACATTCTGCTGGCGGGCCTGACGATCATTTTCCTGCTCGCGGTGGTCACGCTGCAGCCCTTTGCGATTTATTCGGGCTCGCCGCAGACGGTGTTCGTGCTGATCTCCCTGCTCGTCTGCCTGATTCCGACGACGATTGGCGGATTGCTCTCGGCGATCGGAATCGCCGGAATGGACCGCCTGATTCAGCACAATGTGCTCGCCATGTCGGGGCGTGCGGTGGAAGCCGCAGGCGACGTGAACACGCTGCTGCTCGACAAGACCGGCACGATTACCCTGGGCAACCGGCAGGCGGCGGCGTTCTATCCTGCGCCAGGCATCAGCGAGGCGGAGATGGCGGATGCGGCGCAGCTTTCGTCGCTCGCCGATGAGACGCCGGAAGGCCGATCGATCGTGGTTCTGGCGAAGGAACGGTACGGCTTGCGCGGGCGCGATCTTTCCTCCCACGGAGCGATCTTCATTCCTTTCACCGCGCAAACCCGGATGTCGGGCGTGAATCTGAACGGACGCGAGATTCGTAAAGGCGCCAGCGACGCGATCGCCAAGTACCTTGCCGCCCAAGGCACGGAAATGCCGCAGGAATTACAGACGAAGATTGACGAACTCGCGCGCAGCGGCGGCACTCCACTTGTAGTGGCGGAACGGCAGCGCGCGATCGGCGTTATATATCTGAAAGATATTGTGAAGGGCGGCATGCGCGACCGCTTCAATCAGCTGCGAGCGATGGGGATTCGAACGGTGATGATCACCGGCGACAACCCGCTCACAGCAGCGGCGATCGCCAGTGAGGCCGGCGTCGATGACTTCCTGGCACAGGCAACGCCCAAGGACAAGATGGATCTGATCCGCCGCGAGCAGTGTGAAGGAAAACTCGTGGCTATGACGGGGGACGGCACCAACGACGCGCCCGCGCTGGCACAAGCCGACGTTGGCGTGGCGATGAATACGGGCACGCAGGCGGCAAAAGAAGCCGGCAACATGGTGGATCTCGATTCGAACCCGACGAAACTGATCGAGGTCGTGGAAATCGGCAAACAGTTGCTCATGACGCGCGGAGCGCTGACTACGTTCTCGATTGCCAACGACGTGGCCAAGTATTTTGCGATTATTCCGGCGATGTTTGCCGGAACGTTCCCCGTGCTCAACGCGCTGAACGTTATGCAACTGAAGACGCCTCAATCCGCGATTCTTTCGGCGGTCATTTTCAACGCGCTGATCATCATCGCACTCATCCCGCTTGCATTGCGCGGCGTGAGATACCGTGCCATGGGCGCGGCGGCGCTGCTTCGCCGAAACCTGCTGATCTACGGACTGGGCGGCATTGTGGCGCCCTTTATAGGAATCAAGCTGATCGACATGGTCATCACGCGCGTGGGGCTGGCATAGGGAGGGAAATATGAAACGGAATCTGATTACTGCCGTGCTGATGACGCTGGTGACTACGATCCTGCTTGGGATTATTTACCCGCTGGTGGTGACGGGCATTGCGCAGGCCTTGTTTCGCGACAAGGCCAATGGGCAGTTAATCACGCGTGACGGCCAGGTGATCGGATCGCGCATCATCGCACAGCCCTTCACCGGCGCCCGCTATTTTCATCCGCGGCCTTCGGCCGCCGGGAATAATGGTTACGATGCAGCCAATTCCGGCGGCACAAACCTGGGACCGACGAATCCAAAACTGATCGCGCGGGTTGCCGATGATGCGGCCAAGCTGGCAGCGGAGAATCCAAATCAGCCCGTTCCGGTGGACCTGCTGACAACATCGGCGTCAGGCCTTGACCCACACATTTCTCCGGCCGCGGCGGAGTTTCAGGTGCCGCGGGTCGCCCGCGAACGGCAAATGAGCGAAGACGCCGTACGCCAACTGGTGAAGAAGCATACGGAAGGTCGCCAGTGGGGTTTTCTGGGTGAACCGCGGGTGAACGTGCTGGAGCTGAATCTCGATCTCGACAGCCAATCGAGCCAGCACGCGACTGCGGTAGCGAGTACGCGCTGAACGCTTCGGCTAAAGCACCTTGCAAGTGCCGCTGGAGTCATCCGCGATCACAGTTCTTAAGATGCTTGATTAGCCCCAATCCTACGTCGATCCCACCGCATCGCCTCCAGTCGGATCGGCAGTCCTAGCCGTAGCGTCCTCTACAATATTTTGCCGGTCGATTCGTCTCTATGAGCAGATGGACCCCTGTTGATGGATCAGGCGCTGAAAACACGGTGGCCGATGACGGAGCAGGACGAAAGAATCTCGGAAGCGATTGCTCGCGATCAGCCCCGGCTTCGCAGCTTTATTCGCAGACGTGTACCCGATCGCGGCGAAGCGGAAGACATCCTGCAGGATGTTTTCTACGAGCTTGTCGAGGCGTACCGGATGATGAAGCCGATCGAGCAGGTGACAGCGTGGCTGTTTCGCGTTGCCCGCAACCGGATCATCGACTTGTTCCGCAGGAAGCAACGGGAAGCGGCACGAATGGAGCCGGACTTCCTCACCGAGGACGGCGACGCGCAGTCGCTGGAAGAGCTGCTCCCAGCTCCCGATGCCGGGCCGGCCTCCGCTTACGCCCGAAAACTGCTGCTGGAAGAACTGGACCATGCGCTGGACGAATTGCCGCCGGAGCAGAGAGACGTGTTCGTGGCCCACGAATTGATGGGCTATAGCTTTAAGCAACTCTCTGAGCAATCCGGTGTGGGCGTGAGCACGTTGATTTCACGAAAGCACTACGCGGTGAAGCATTTGCGGGAGCGGCTGCGCGATATCTACGAGGAATTCAGAGATCGATAGAACGAATCGGAACAGGACAGGGATATGAGACACAACTGGTTTGTAAGAGGATTGATGTTCGCTGTGTTTGCGGTGGTTTTTCTAGTGTTGTTCAGCTACTTCGTAATGAGCTTGTGGAACTGGCTGATGCCGGCGTTGTTCAGCGTGCATGTGATCACGTTCTGGCAGGCGGTGGGGATCCTGGTGCTGAGCAAACTTTTGTTTGGCGGACCTCGTTTCTTTGGCGGGCGCCGGGACTGGAATTGGCGGCGCAGGATGTTCGAGCGTTGGGACAAGATGACTCCCGAAGAGCGTGAGCAATTCCGTGAGCGTATGCACGGCCGCTGCGGGCCGTATGGAACATCGGCAGCTGAACCCAAGCTCTGAGCAGACAATTCGGGCTGCCGCATCGACAGCAACTTTGCGAGAATTCCCTTCCCGTGCTTTAATTCGCCTGGGCCCGTTTCGACAGCGTTGATTCGCACGGTTTTGGCTCGTTGAGCTTCTAGCCGCTGATCCAGATTTGCTCACCCGATTCCCGAATGGCCGATCCTGAACCTGGCAAAGGCATGTCACTTCGCGTGCACGCGGTTGCTCTATGCCTGGCTTTGTTAGGCGCAGGCTCGATGGTCGATTACCACCTGGGATTATTCGTGCCGCGTGTGCTGGCCGCACGTTCGGCGCAGGGGCTGGGAAACGGCTTTTCCTTCGGCGACGATTTCTATCCCATTTGGCTCACGACCAGGCAATGGCACAGCGTGCATCGAGATCCGTACAGCGCGGCGATGACACGGGAAATTCAGACGGGGTTGTTTGGGCGCGCGTTGGATGCAACGCGCCCGTCGGACCCGCCGGCGGATTACCGCACGTTCGCGTATCCAGCTTTCACTGATCTGGTGTTGTGGCCGTCAGCGGAAGTGGGCTTTCCCCACCTTCGCGTCGTGCTGGCAGTGTTGCTGCCGCTTCTGACAGCAGCGAGCGTCTGGTTATGGATGTTGGCTTTGGATTGGCGCGCAGGACCGGTGCATTTCGCGATCCTGGTACTGGTGATGCTGTGCAATTACCCTGTGCTGGAGGGATTTTTCGCCGAACAGCCCGGCCTGATCGTGGGATTTCTGTTGGCGAGTTCGGCGCTGGCGCTAAGAAAAAAACGACTTTTGCCGGCAGGATCGTTCATGGCACTCACGTTGATGAAGCCGCAGATGACACTGCTTGCGATTTTCTATCTCCTGATCTGGAGTCTGGCTGAGCGGCGCCGCGCGCGATTCTGGGTTGGGTTCCTGGCAACGCTGCTAACGCTCATGAGTGCGTCGCTCTGGATTTGGCCGCGCTGGATTGGTCAATGGTTGAAAGTCATTTTCGAATATCCGCGCTACGCAATGCCCGCGCTGGTGAGTCTGCTGTCGGGATCGGCACTCGGCGGGTACGTCGGACCGGCGGCCTTGGTTGGCTTGCTCGGTGTCGGCGTCTGGCTGGCGTGGAGGAATCGTCGCGCCAATTCGGATTCCCCTGATTTCTGGTGGACAATTAGCCTGCTGCTGGCCATCACATCGGTGACGCTTCTTCCCGGCCAGGCGATCTACGATCAGGTGATTCTCTTTCCGGCAATCATGCTCGTGACGAAAAACGCGCGGAAATTGCGTGGCGCGGGATTCGTTCCGCGCATTCTGCTGGCCGCGGGTGCAGTCGTTCTGTTCTGGCCGTGGGTCGCGGCTTTCGGCCTGATCGTGGCGCGTCCCTTACTTCCGCTGGCGCAGTTTGAGTCCACCGCGATCTTCGCGTTGCCGATTCGCACCGCGGCGTCGCTGCCCTTCGCGGCACTCGCGTTGTTGGTTTATGTCGGGCGAGTCAGCGCGATTGGGAATCGAGCGCCTTCTTAAGCGAAGTTTTGTTCTTTGCCGGCAGGTACAACAAGGCTGCCCGTGCCAGAGCAGCATAGACCGCGCCTGCGCCAGGAACCTTGTGCAGAACGCGGAGATGTCGCTTCACGGTGTCCACATCCCCGCGTACAATCGGTCCACTAAACGCTCCGGCGGCGTCGAAGGATGCATAGTTGGCCAGCGTCTGCAGCAGGATGGGAATCATCCGTCGCCGGGCTGCCTTTCGATTCACTCCTGCACAACTTGCAACCTGCTCGGTCGTGGCAAGCAGCGCGATCAATAAAGGCGAGGCGAAAGTTCCCCAGGCGTGGTAGGCAGCTTTGTCCTTCTTGCGAATAGTGCACGCCGTGCCGCCCAGGTCTCGTACAATGCCTCGCGTCACACGCAACGCGCGAGCATCGCCTTCGAGCGCGAACGGAACACCTGCCAGTGACGGCAGCGATCTTCCTAAGGACGATCCGGGCACAAAAGTCATGAGGGGATGCACGGAGCCGACAGACGCTCCCCGGTAGCCTAACGCAGCCAGTTCGTCGGAAGTGAGAGCCCCGCTGGAATGAAGAGCCACTTTTCCTTTCCACTTCAGCCTTTCAGCGAGCGAACGCGCGGCCGCAGCGATGGCGGAGTCAGGGACACAGAGCCAAACTACGTCAGCGTCTTTCAGCGCTGAAGGATCAGTGGCAGGGCGGGCACCGATCTCGTGTGCCAGCCGTTTCGCTTTGTTTAGAGACTTGCCCGGCGAATGCGCCAGAACTACATCGATGACGTAGCCTGCGCGGCGCAAAGATCGGGCAAGCGCTGTCCCGAGATTTCCTGCGCCCACAATCGCGATGCGGGGCTTTCCTGCCATGACGGGCAGGATAACAGACGGCTTCCGCGGTTCGGCTTTCGGAAGCGCACCGCTTGGTCAACTGTCGCCGCGTCTTGCAGACTTCCGGAAGTCGGGCGCCGACAGCGGGAAGCCGTGTTTTATATTGTCAGCATGGCCAAATCAGCCACTCGAAAGAAATCTGCAGGCAACAAGCACTCCAAGGCGCACATCCTTTCATCCCGCACTGTGTATAGCGGGCCTGTGTTTTGGGTGACGAGCGATCGCGTCGAGGAACCCGGCGGAGTTCGGGTGCGCCGCGATCTGGTTCATCATTCCGGATCGGTCGTTGTGCTGGCCGTGGACGACACAGGCGCGAGACCCCGCGTCCTTCTGGAACGCCAGTATCGTCATGCGGCCCAGGACTATCTGTGGGAATTGCCTGCCGGGCGCATTGATGTGGGTGAGCAGGAGTTGAGAGCCGCACAGCGCGAATTGCTGGAGGAAACCGGTTACCGCGCTTCCCGCTGGCGTCGCATTTTCAACTTCTATGCCAGTCCGGGGTTTGTGGCAGAGACGATGTCGGTCTACCTGGCGACTGGGTTGCGGACCGGGGATGCACAACCCGAAGAGGACGAAGTGATTTACAAACGAATGGTGCCTCTGTCGGCGGCGCTGCGCATGGTCTTGAAGGGGACGATTCGCGATGCGAAGACGATTTCCTCTGTGCTGTGGCTTGAGCATGTGTGGCATAACGCGAGCCTGCGGAAAAAGATGTTCGCTCGATAAAAGCAAGCCGACATTGAACCGGCGCCCACTTTGCCTTCCCGCTTTCGACTTTCCTCTCCTTCACCTAGCGGCAATAGTTGACAGCTTACCTCTGACGGCACAAAATGCATCCAAATGACTTGCGGTGCACGTCCTTGGGCCCCAATCTAAAGGACGTGCGGAAAGAGGGGCCTAGTGGAACGCCTGAAAGGAACAGTCAAGTGGTTCAATAACGCCAAGGGGTACGGTTTCATCGGACGCGCGGATGGACCGGACGTTTTTGTTCACTATAGCGCGATCACCTCCGAGGGTTATAAGAGCCTGCAGGAAGGCGACCAGGTGGAATTCGAAATCACCGAGGGTCAGAAAGGACCACAGGCGGCCAACGTTACCAAGACTTCATAAGAGGCATAGTGATCTGTCCATTTGTGCTCCAGCGAGCGCGAGCCGGCACCCGCCGGGGGTTAGTGTCCGGTAAGAAGATTCGCAATTTGTCTTTTCCTCCACTCCTCTGGTCCTCGCCTTGAATCTTGTTTATCTTTAGTCGGTGGACAACAAGGCCATCGCGAACATTCTTTATGAGACCGCCGATCTGCTCGAGATCGACGGGCAGGATTCGTTCCGCATCCGCTCCTACCGCAACGCGGCGCAGGCGATCGAAAATCATTCGCAGCAGATCAAGGACATCATCGGCGAGCCCAAGCAGGTCCTGGCCATCCCCGGCATTGGCAAAGGGATGCTGCAGAATCTGCAGGAGCTCTTCAAGGATGGCCAACTCGCGGTGCAAAAGCAGCTGCTCGAGAAATATCACCCATCGATGCTGCAGCTTTTGAAGATTCAGGGACTGGGGCCGAAAACGATCGCGCTGATCTGGAGCGCGTACAAAGTCAGCGACGTGGATGGTGTGGAGAAACTGGCGCGGGAGGGAAAAATCCGCGAACTGCCGCGCATGGGCGAAAAGGCCGAAGCCAAGCTACTGAAGGCGATCGCCGACTACCGTCGCATCAGCGGACGGTTTCTGATTGACGCGGCAGAAATGGAAGCTGAGAAACTTACCCAGTACCTCGAGAAAGTTTCCGGGATCGACAAGATCACACCGGCTGGCTCGCTAAGGCGTGGGCGGGAGAGTGTGGGTGACCTCGACATCCTGGTTACGGGTAAAGCCTGCGCTTCGGAACAGGGCCGCCAGAAAGCCATCGCCTATGCGGCCCAGTATCCGCCGCTGATGGATGTGATTGCCAGCGGCGACAACAAGATCAGCTTTCATGTGCGCAGCGGCATGCAGGTGGACGTGCGCCTTCTACCGCCGGAATCATT
The DNA here is from genome assembly GCA_964407245.1 of uncultured Acidobacteriaceae bacterium. Classification (GTDB taxonomy): domain Bacteria; phylum Acidobacteriota; class Terriglobia; order Terriglobales; family Acidobacteriaceae; genus Sulfotelmatobacter. The sequence continues at coordinate 9,511 of CAYOUY010000055.1, read as the reverse complement.
CGGTGCCGCCATGCAGTATTTCACTGGATCAAAGGCGCACAACGTGGCTCTGCGCCAGCGCGCGCTCAAAATGGGATACACGCTGAACGAATACAGCCTGGCCACGCTGGAAGGCGAGAAACCGGTTGCTGGAAAAAGCGAAGAAGAAATTTACAGCAAGCTGAACCTCGACTACATTCCGCCCGAGATGCGCGAGAACCTGGGCGAAATTGACCTGGCGGAAAAGCACGTCCTGCCGCGCCTGATCGAGCAAAAAGACATTCAAGGCGATGTGCACATGCACACCGTCGAAACTGACGGCAAGAACACGATCGAGGAGATGGCCAATGCGGCCAAAGCGCGGGGCTACAAATACATGGCCATCACCGATCACTCGAAGAATCTCGCCTTTGCCAATGGCCTAGACGACAAGCGCGCACTCGAGCACATTGCGCGCATTCGGGAGGCCGGAGAGCGGATCGAGGGCATCACGATCTTTGCCGGCATCGAGGTCGACATTCTGGCCGATGGCGCACTCGATCTTTCCGACGACGTGCTGGCACAAATGGATCTGGTGATCGCCAGCATTCACTCCGTCTTCGATCAAGACCAGACCGAACGCCTGCTGAAGGCCATCGAAAATCCGAACACATCGATCATCGGCCATCCTACAGGTCGCATTCAGATGCGCCGTGACAGCTATCGGCTTGATATGCACGCCGTGCTCGCGGCGGCGGCGAAGCATAAGGTTGCCATGGAGCTGAATGCGTATCCGGACCGTCTCGATCTGAACGACGTGCACCTGCGGCAGGCCAAGCAGGAGCGCGTGAAGATCGTGATCAACACCGACTCCCATCATACTTCGCACCTGGAGAAGATTCGTTATGGCGTGCTGCAGGCCCGGCGAGCGTGGCTGACCAAAGACGACGTGCTGAACACGCTGCCCGCACAGAAGTTCGCGAAGGCGATGAAGCACGCGTGGTGACGCGAGAATTTGCCTCAACCTGCCCAACCGTTCTATATTCCTCAGCACCTGGGACGTGCGTTTCCATTGCTTGAACGCCGGAGAACCAGCTGCATTGTGCGGTCAATGTTATGTCTGGCTCCCGCCGATGGGGAGTTGACATGTGGACTTATGCGCAAGACAGCGGCCAGCTCCTGCAAGATGGCCAGTTGGTAGGAACCGGATATTCGGGCTTCGACGAAGGCAAGAACAATCCTTCCATGCAGGCCGTAGCGAACGTGGGGCCGATTCCCCAGGGCGATTGGACTATCGTCGGGCCGCCGGTCAACACTGCGGCACATGGTCCGTACGTGCTTACGCTTCAGCCGGCGCCGGGCACCAACACATTTGGGCGGACCGGTTTTCTGATGCACGGCGACTCGATTGAGGCTCCCGGCTGCGCGTCCCACGGATGCGTCATCATGCCGCGAACCGTGCGCGAGCAGGTGTGGAACAGCGGAGACACCGAACTCGAAGTCGTTCCGGCGCCGGCCCCACAGGATGTGCAGGAAGAAAGCGCCTAAACAATAACATTCAAGCATTCGCTCGGGTGCACTGCAAGCTGTAGAATCGCCAGGGACGACGACAACGCTTATGCCTGATCCTGTTCCCGCGCCTGCACCAAAATCTCCCACGACGCAACCCGCGCCAGCCGCTCCCGCTGGTCCCACGATCAACATTGGCGAGGAGTTCGGCACAGCCAAACGAAACTTGCCGCCAGCCAAAATCGTGCTTCTCGCGATTGCTGCCGTGGTGGTCGTTGTGCTGGTCGCATCTTTTCTAAAACGAGCCAAGCCCCAAGCTGAAGGATCGCTCGACAACGTGGCCGCGGTGGAGATTCCGGGCCAGGGCTCGACCATGGTGGCGCTGACTTTCACCCTGCACAACACCAGCGAGAAAATCCTTTACGTGCGCACCATTCAGGGCGTGCTCAAAACAGAAACCGGCATATCCGCCGCAGATGCGGTGTCGGCGATCGACTTCGATCGATATTTCGAGGCCTTCCCCTCGCTCAAGAACGGCGCGCAGCAAGCGCTTTCGCCTGAAACCAAGATTCAGCCCGGAGAATCTGTCTCACGTACGGCCATCGTGGTGTTTCCCCTGACTCTCGATAAATTCAACGGGCGTCAGGGTGTGAGTATCAGCATCTGGCCCTACGACCAGCAGTTGCCGATTGTCATGTCGAAATAGCGTGTAGGGGCGGACGCATTCGTCCGCCAGAGCGAAGCGAGCGTTTGCCAACCCAGCCCCGTCAACTCGCTTTTGGCAGGCTGCCTCCCGGGCTACGTGGACAAAACCCTGCGAACTGCGTTTCCATAGCAGGATGAAATTTCGCAGCTTTCTTTCGGTCGCTCTGCTCTCGCTCACCACACTCGCCCCAGCCGCCGATCACGGCAAATATCTCTTCTTCGTCGGCACCTACACCGACGACAATGGCAAGAGCACCAGAAGCAAAGGTATATACGCTTACCGCTACGATGCTGGGTCGGGTCAGATCACACCGCTTGGTCTCGCGGCCGAGACGACGAATCCATCGTGGATCGCTGTTCATCCCAACGGGCGCTTCCTGTACGCAGTGAATGAAATCGGCGACTATAAGGGACCTGGCAGCGGCGGCGTGAGTGCGTTTGCGATTGACCGCGCAACCGGGAAACTGACGTTTCTAAATGAGGTCCGGTCGCGCGGAGCCGACCCATGCTACGTCACTGTGGACAGGACCGGGAAGTGGGTGCTGGTCGCGAACTACACCGGCGGCAGCGTCGCCGTTTTTCCTGTTCTCACAGACGGAAAGCTGGGAGAGGCATCGGATTTCATGCAGCACACCGGCCATGGCGCCAATCCCGAGCGGCAGGCATCGCCGCACGCGCACTCGATTGATCTCTCGCCCGATAACCGCTTTGCGTTCGTGGATGATCTGGGCCTTGACGCGCTGGTAAGTTACAAGTTCGATGCCGCCAACGGCAAGCTGACGCCCCTCACCACCGCGATCACACGCTTCCCCGATGGCGCCGGACCGCGGCATTTCGCGCTACATCCCTCCGGCAAGTTCGCCTACGTCATCGCCGAAATGCAATCGACGGTGACCACGCTCGATGCCGATCTACAGACTGGATCGTTCAAGCCCGTGCACTTTATCTCGACCGTGCCTCCGGACTACAAAGGCCATAACGACGCGGCGGAGGTCGTGGTTCACCCCTCCGGCAGGTTGCTGTTCGCGTCGAATCGCGGCCACGACAGCTTCATCGTGTTTGACATTGATCCCGTCAACGGCATGTTAGAGCAGCACTGGATGATCCCTAACCCGATCAAGACACCCCGAGGAATGGAGATCGATCCGACGGGAAAGCTGCTGTTCGTTGCGAACCAGGACTGGAACAACATAGTCACCTTCGCCATCGACGAGAAGACGGGAGCACCGACACCGACAGGGAAGGCCTTGGACGTGCCTACGCCGGTGTGTATGAAGTTTGTTGCCGTCGATTAATGTCTACTGCTTCTTCTGAATGAATCGCCGCCGTGCCAGATGCGTGTTCGCGTCGGGCTTGATTTCGTCGTACTTGAGGCAGCTGATCGATCCATCCACCTCTAGGACGGCGAGCGCGACCTGCTCGCAGCTCGCAATGCCGTGCTCGCGCAGGGCGCGGTGCAGTTCGTCCATGCTGACGCGCTCGCGCGCCATGTGTGATTCGATGACCATGCCGTCGTGAATCAACAGTGAAGGCTCGCCTTCAATCAGGCGGCGGACGCGGCGGTTGGATCCGGAGAGCCCGGCTACAAAATAATTCAACAGAAGCAGCGTTGAGGCCGCGACGGCACCGCCCGCAAGTGATGTGTCGGGGCCGGTCATGGCATTCTGCACGGAGTTGGAAAGCAGAAGCAGCAGGGTGAGGTCGAACGGCGTCATCTGTCCGACCTCACGCTTGCCGCTAAGACGCACGCCAATGAGCACGAGCAGGTAGATGACCGCCGTGCGCAACACGATCTCGAAGAGCACGTGGCTGCCGGGAAAGAGCGCTCCAGTCATTTTCTTAAACTCGCTTTGGTGAGACCGCCCGTGAACTTATTCATTGGCCTGCAGGCAGGCCATCCGCCCCGCGCCTAACGATTGGCGGTCCGAACCAGTCATTGGCCCGCAATCAGCTAACTCACACGATCAGTTCGCAGTCACCGGTACCGGAGCACTTTTCGGAGTGCTCAGGTATCCCGTGGCCTTGTTCTTGTCGACCGTCCACACGACCAGCTCGAACAGCAAGTGGTCGCGGCCCGAGTAAAACTGAATCGGCTCGGAGATGTTGCGATCTTTCTTTTCGATCGTCTTGTCGTCGGAGGTGACGTTGAGCGTGAACTTGCCGCGCTTGGAGTCGGCTTTTTTCAGCTGCAGGCTCACGGTGGCAACCGGCTGCGGCTTGGCGCCCTTGAGCAGCGTGAACTCGTAGTAATTGCGGTCGCCTTTGTGCTTGAGGATTTCCAAGTCAGAGCGCGTATTAGCGATCAGTCCACTCTGCACACCGAGATCGCCAATGGTGCTCTGCAGCTTGGCTTTGGTGGCCTCGAGATCGGCCTTAGTGGACGCGACGTCAGTTTTCACGCCGCCGACGTCAGTCTTCACCCCAGCGATATCGCCGCTGACCTGACCAATCTGCGCAGCCTGCGCCTTCTGCTCTTTCTCAAGGCGGTTCTCTGCAGCCTTCTCTTCAGCTTGCAGCTCAGCCGTGCGCTGCACCAATTCCTTCTTGGTCATGCCAGCCTGGTGCGCGAGCGTTTCCTCCTGAGCTTCCGCGGTCTGGACGCGGTTTTGCAGGTCTTTGACCTGGGCCTGGCTGGCGCTCAGATCCTGTTTCAGCTGATTCACCGCCGCGTGGGTTGAGTAATGCGCGTAACCTGAAGCCGCTACCGCCACAACCGCCAGCAAGGTCAGCAGCCACTTGCCGGCATTCGATTGGTGCTCCATGTGTATCTGTTCGCCTTCGTCGGCCATTCGGTCTTCCTCCTTGGGAAGTAGCACAAATGAATTGCACGGATGATTTTATTCTTTAGTACGACCCACATCGTGTCAATTGGTTGCTGGGATGCGCAAGGATTTCCCCGCGATGTCTACAGCGACGCAGTCTTTAACGGCGCAACACCAATGCTTGCTGGAGAAGGGGTTCGGGATTCCGGCGAATGGCAGCCGCAGCAGTACCCAGGCTGTTCCCGATCTGCTGGCGCTCGGCCGTCAAAGACGGTGGAATCTCGGGGTTGGGCAGCGATTGCCGGACGGATTCCGATTTGATCAAACCCGCGTATGCCAGACGCGGGTTGAAACCAGCCGCGTCGAGGAAATGGCCGTAGGCAAACCAGTCTTCCGCAGTAGCGGATGTGTCGGCAATGGAATTGTCGAGACGCAACGCGTTCTGATAAAGCTCCAATGCCGCGTCCAGCTTGCCATTCCGAGCCTGTAATTCGGCCTCACTCACATCGGCGATGCTTTCAAGCCTGGCAAGTTGAGTCTGCACTGCGAGCTTTTCTGCCAACTGATACGACTTGATTGCCAGTTCCGTCTGCGACGAACGCTCCTGGCAATCCGCCATGCGCAATACGATGGCGATGACCTTGTCGGCGGGCGGACGGTCCGTTTTCTGCGCAGCGACCTTCGCCAGAAACGCATTGTAGTGGGACGCGGCAGCCTGGGGCTTGTTTTCGCGATCGAGTTCGTCGGCGAGATACAAATGCGCGGCAGACTGGCTGGGATCGACTGACAGCGCCTGATTCCAGCTAGTCACAGCCTGGTCGGCATGGCCAAGTCGCAACGCGAGAATTCCGCGATCGACCAGAAGATTGGCGTCCCGAGGCGAGTACTTGAGGGAAGCCTCGGTCAGAGTGAAAGCTTCGTCGAAGCGGTTTTCATCAATCAGGAAGCGCAGCAACTGTTGGCGCGGAACCGGATTGGCAGGATCCGACTGAATCGCTTCTTGCCACGCGGCTTCGGCCTGTTCCGGCTCGTTGTTTTGGAGAGCGCGTTCGGCCCGCCGCATCTGCAGGGTGCTGTCATAGGAATCGAGAGTGGCGGCACGCTGCAAATCCTGCATGTCGTCGCTGCGGAGCGCCCAGTAGTAACGGGCCTGGTCGAGCGTGCCCCAGACCAGCAACAGGAGTGCAGCACCGATGCGCAGCGAGCGTGCTCTCGTGGTGCCTCCCATGAGCCACTGCCAAGCGGCGGCAAGGCGACCACTCGCCTGGGCGCCGGCGTCGGCAATGCGTTCCCGCGAGTTGAGCAGCAGCGATGCAATGCGCCCGTCGCGCAGTTTCCAGATCGCTCCATCCAGAATGAAGTGGTGAATGTTCACCAGCGCCGTGAAGATCAGGAAGCTGGCTGTGAAGTCATGGTGAAAGACACGGCTCGCCACCCACGGTCCTGGCACAAACAGGGCGATGCCGCCCACGATGAGCACGCCGAAGTAGGCCAGCGGGCGCCAGCCCTGCGCGGATTTCGCCGAGTCACCGGCGGCTTCGCCGCGCGCATAGTAGCTGGTAATCCAGAGATATTGCGCCGAGTGCATCACCGCCAGTACGCCGGAACTGTAGCGGTTCTGTGGAATCGCAAGGCCTTTGACGAGAGAAATCGCTGCGGGCACCACGAACCATAGCAACTGAGAAGAAAAAAGCGTGAGTGATGGGATCAGTTTGCGCCAGCCTGCCGCGTGCCCCAGCCGCCAAAGTCCGAACACGGAGAGCCCAACGAAGGCTACGCCCAGAATGACCTGTTCCCACACGCTGATAATGGCCGGAATTCCCAGTGACACGAAAAGCGGATCGGTCGACGGCCCGGTGTGGAAGCCGAGAAAAAGAATAAGAAACGAAGCGACAAAGGCGCCGTACAAGGCGTGACGCGTGGTCTTGTCCGGTTTGGCTCCAGCGCGGCGAGCGAACATCATGAACAACCCGTAGTTCTGTCCGCTGTAGTGCCACGGACTCCAGGTCAGGTAGACGGTAAAGATCCAAGGGAGAAACCGCGCCGAGAAGTGCGACAGCAGCAGAGTCAGCAAGATCAGCGCCGTGATGTGCACGGTAAAGATGCGATATTTCTGAAAATCTTCGGCGCGACGGTAGGCTCGGTAAATCGTCGCCATGTAATGCGGATAATTAAAGAACAGGGCCAGCGCGTAGAACGCGACCGACCAGGTGCGCGTGCTCGAAGCCAGGGAAAAGTACGAAAGCAGCAGAAGGGGAGCCGACCACGCCCCGCAGCCCACAATCAGGTCGAGCCAGGGGTTGTAGATCCATGCTGTGGCTTGCTTTGAATTGTGACGCTGTTTTCCCATGTCGTCGTGAGTACGCCCGCCAGGACTCTCCGTGCTGGATGGCACCCTGCGGCCCTACTGCAATTGTGAGAAATTTCGTGGTTGATCGAATTATAGGTGGGAAAATCGAGTGGCAACGTGACCGCCGGGGTGCGGACGCGGTAACGAAAGTAATGGGACGCTAAGGGGCACAAGCAACAGGAAAACAGCCGTCGAGCTAATGACGTTAGCTCTGTGCAGCAATGCGCTTTTTCATGAACTCCGGGATGAAGCGCTCCAGCCGCCGCTGCTGCTCAGGGGATAGGTACTTGAAACCTTTAAGTTCACCGTAGCAATTCGGGGCACCGCAGGTGCACACGAACTTTTCATGGAGTTCCCAATCGGTTGTCAGGTAGTTGCACGTAAGCTCTTTGCCAGGCTCGATGTCCCGTAGTGCGCGCAAGAACACACCCTTCCAATCTACGTAAGTATTGGGAGCGCAGGAATGATTCAGGTATGCGTTCGATTCCGGAGTTCCTTCGATGTGTGAGTTTTCGTCGATTTGGATGGAATGCCGCGTGGGATGATTGAGTAGCGGCCCATCGTAAGTGATCAGGATCTCATCCTGTCGTATGGGCCTGCGGACAAACAACCCATACTGGCCGTCAGTACGAGTCTGGACCACGACTCCGTCGGCGAGCGCCACCCTAATCTCCGAACGGGGCAGTTGGTAGTCCGGTCATTGCCATCCTCATTTATATTCGGCCGAACCGGTCAGCACCGGCTCCCGCTTGACTGAGCGTGACTGCTTGACGTGCATCAACTCCAGCGCTTTGTGAGCGATGTGCTCGGCGCTGACCTCGAATTCCTTGATCAATTCCCAGGGAGCGCCCGAGTCTCCGAAGCGATCTTTCACGCCGATTGCCCCTGTGATGACGGGCCGGCCGTAAAGTTGTGGGCTCTCCGTCAGGACGCCACTCACGCGCCAGGCCAGGGCACCAATCTGATGCTCTTCCGCAGTCACGACCACTCCGGTCTCGCGCGCCGCGTGCACGATTGCGTCAGCATCGACCGGCTTGAGCGTGTGGAGGTTCAGAACCCGCGTCTCGTATCCGAATTCTTTCTTCAGGATGTATGCCGCGCGCATGGCCTCAGGAACCATAGGGCCGCAAGCAATGATGCTCAAGTCTTCTTCCTCATTCTTGTAAGACGCAGCCAGAACCGTCTCAAACGCTTTCGCGAAGTCGGGCCCCTCTTGCCGCAAGCGCATGACGTTGGCCTGCCCGAAGACAAACGGAGTCTTTTCCTCGGTGACAATTGGTGTGGCTTCGCGCGCGAAACGAATGTACTTCGGGCCCTTGTGCTCGAGCAACAGGTACGTGGTCGCTTTGCGCGTTTCGATCGCGTCGCAGGGAACGACAACCGACATGTTGGGCAAGCCTTGCATGGCGAAAAGGTCTTCGAGCGCCTGATGAGTCGCGCCATCGGGACCGACGGAAACTCCGCCATGCGCTCCGGCGATCAGCACGTTGAAGTTGCCGTAGCAGACGGAAGTGCGAATCTGGTCGAGATTTCGCGCTGCGGCAAACGTGGCGTAGGTGCCGAGCACAGGCAGCTTCCCTTCCCGCGCCAGGCCCGCTGCAGCCGAGGTTGCGGACTGCTCGGCGATTCCCATGCTGATCCAGCGTCGCTTGCGCTCGGGCTTGCCGGCATAAAAGTCGCTGATCGTAATGGACCCGGAAATGTCGAGGCCCATGCAAACCACGCGCTCGTCATCGCCATTTTCTGCGAGCGATTGGCCGAAACCCTTGCGCGTAGGCTCCATTTTCACTTTCATGGTGTCCGAGGCATTCCACCAATAATTTCGCGTGAACTTCGGCATCCTGGATTCGAGCTTGCGATCGACCTCAACCTGGTACTGTTTCGCCTTGTCGAGCAGATGCGCCACCGGGATCCGTTCGCTCAGGCCAAGCTCCAGCAGTCCCTTTGTCATTTCTTCAAAGTTCGGCGCCTTGCCGTGCCATCCCGCCTGGTTCTCCATGAAGCTGACGCCCTTGCCCTTCACCGTATCGGCGAGGATCAGAACCGGCTGGCCTTTTACGTCCCGAGCTTGCTGCAACGCATCGACTACCTGGGTCATGTCGTGACCATCGATGCGCATCACGTCCCAGCCGAAGCTGGAGTACTTGGCGGCGAGAGGCTCAACTTCCATCACGTCTTTCACCCAGCCATCAATCTGCAGGCGATTGCAGTCGATGATGCCGATCAG
>CAYOUY010000054.1:0-19142 GCA_964407245.1 uncultured Acidobacteriaceae bacterium | reverse complement strand
GCCTATGGGCTGGAACAGCTGGAACTATTTCGCCGAAAAAGTCGATGACCAGGGAGTGCGCGGCGCTGCCGATGCAATTGTGTCCAGCGGCATGAAGGATGCGGGCTACGTCTACGTGAATATCGACGACACCTGGGAAGGCCAGCGCGACTCGAACGGCGTGTTGCATCCCAACTCGAAGTTTCCCGACATGAAGGCGCTGGCTGACTACGTCCATTCCAAGGGACTCAAACTCGGCATCTATTCGTCGCCTGGTCCCAGGACGTGCGCCGACTATGAGGGTTCTTTCGGCCACGAAGAGCAGGATGCTCGGCTGTATGCCTGGTGGGGCATCGACTACCTCAAGTACGACCTATGCAGCTTCATCCCCGAGGTGATGGAAAAACAGGCGCCGAACGATCGGGCAGCGCAAATGCGGCTGATGCACGACGCCTACTCCAAAATGTCGAAAGCTCTCAAGGCGACTGGACGGCCTATTGTTTTCTCCCTCTGCCAGTACGGTTGGGACGCAGTGTGGGAGTGGGCGCCATCCGTGGGCGGGAATCTTTGGCGCACGACCGACGACATCGAACCCAACGCGCGCAGCATCTACACGAACATGAGCCTGCAGGCCGGCCTGGACAGTTACGCCGGCCCGGGCCACTGGAACGATCCCGACATGCTGGAAGTCGGCAACGGCAAGCTGACGCTGGCAGAGAATCGCTCGCACTTTTCGATGTGGGCCATTCTTGCCGCACCCCTTATTGCCGGCAATGACCTGCCCCACATGAAGCCCGAAATACGCGACATCCTGACCAATCGTGACGTGATCGCCATCGACCAGGACAAGCTGGGCAAACAGGGCTCGCGTGCTTACGTCGAGGGCGAAGTGGAAGTCTGGACGCGTCATCTTGCGGGCGGAGCGCGGGCCGTCGCCGTGCTGAACACCGGTGACGCTCGCTACTCCACTCATCCCTTCCACCTCTCCCTGTCGCGGTTGGGCTTGCACGGACCGCTGAAAGCCAGAGATCTGTGGAGCGGCAAAGAAATTGAGTTGAGCGAGGGGATGGCACTGGAAATGGCGACGCACGATGTATTGCTATTGCGGATCACGGAGCAGAAGTAGAGCCGTGCTATCACGGTGTGCCCATATCACAGCGTTAGCATTGGACATTGACCCCTGGCAAGAGGGTCTTGAGTGCTATTGATTCCATGACAATATCGGCTCCGATGCCCGGCTTTGCCTAAGAACCCCCATCTTGCCCAAAAAAGCCACGCCCTTGCCTAAGGCGACACCGATCAATCCGTCGTTCGGGGAAGAGAATTTTTCGCGTGACCAACTACCGACACTTAAACTAGTGGCTGGAACAGGACGTCGGCTTATCTGACTATCAACTCTACCGCCCGTTTTTGCTGTTCCTGATACGCCTGTTCAGCCGGAACCAATGCTCCGGCGATTCCGGCACGGTTACCGAGCATGGCTGGAACTACATATTGATCTAGGTTTTCGGTCAATTCCCGAGATTGCACATATCCGTTCAGCAATCGAACAAGCTCGCTGCGGACTAAAGGAAACAGCCATTGTTCTTGCATCACTCCACCACCCAGCACGATTCGCTTAGGAGAAAGTGTGTACACCCAGGTCGCAAGCCCGAGCGCGAGGTAGTGTGCTTCCAGCGGCCACGCGGGATGGTCGGCGGGGAGGGTTGGGTCTGGTGCCCCCAGCGCTCTTCCATGGCCGGACCACACGCAAGGCCCTCAAGACAATCACCGTAAAACGGGCAGTTCCCTCGATAGGGATCACGTACTCTATCGTGCGGTATGGGAATGTGGCCCATCTCAGGGTGAACAAGTCCATGCAAGACTTGACCGTTCACGATCGTGCCACCACCAATACCGGTCCCGACCGTCAGGTAGATGAAATCCGAGATTGACTGGGCAGTGCCCATCATCAAAATCGCCACGTTGCCGCACAAGCACGCAAAGAGGCATCTCGCCGCGATGACCGCGGCGATCTCCGAAGTGAAGGATTACGGCCATGGAATTGGTAAAAGCAGCGGCGGAGATTTAACCAGGAGCGGGGCGTCTGGTGGTGCATCGGGCGCGGACTACCAAACAACCTCGGTCGGCGACACGCCGGATGCAGACTGCCAAGGGCCGACGTGGTACTGAGATCGGAGGAGCGAATGTCGAAGAAAGAGCGGGCCAACGATGCGAGACGAACGAGTGCGATGCTTGGCCAGCACGTGAAAAGGACTGACGAGCCATACGTTGGACGTCTCTGACTACGGCGGGCATGGCCACGCTGAGGGACGCCAGGGCCGCGCCGGGCACATGATGCGCAAGAGCGACGCGGATCGGCAGTCTGGCTCGTTCATCCCGCAGAATATGTACTCGCGGGACGGCGGCACGGCATCTGACGACGACGTGCAGGGTGCTGCGGATTACGGGAGCGTCGACGACAAGACCGACTGATTTAGAGTGCCGCGCTGCTTGGCGCGGAGAAAGGAGAAGTGGGGTAGTTGCCAGAGGGGAAGAAGGCCGCCCTGTGACGGGCGGCCGAAGTGCGAATTCTGCTCCCCAGATCGTCGCACAGACCCGCTACCGTTCTAAAAACCCTCAGAATCCCGCGTCTCTAAGTTGCTGACCTGCTGGAGTCGAACTAAGCCAATACCTGCCTTCAAGAAATAGAAGTTTTGCGAACGGTCGCATTTGGGAGGCTCAAGTAGTGTGGCTATTCAAGCACCTTAAGAACAGCGATCGCGTGGGGCTCCAGCCGGACCTGCAACATGTCCTGGCCGATCGTCGCCGCGGCATTGCCGAACAACGATTCCAGATGGTGTGCGTTCGCGAGCGGCGTGTCGGCAACCGGAATCTTCAGCGCCCGCGCCGAAACTGCATTGTTATAAACAATCAGCAGCTTTTCTTCCGGCAGTTCGCGTACGAAGGCGTAACAGCTGTCATCCCAGCCAATATGGAACTGCTTGCCCGTGCGCAGCGCGGGGTGCGCTCTCCGCAGCGCGAGCAAAGACTGAACGTGCGCAAACACATCTTGTTGTTCTGCCGTTCGCCCACTGGCGGTAAAGGAGTTCTGCGGGTCGCCTGGGAATCCGCCAGGGAAATCACGCCGGTTGTCGGGATCCTCGCCGCCCTGCATCGCGATCTCGTCCCCGGCGTAGATTTGTGGGATGCCACGCAGCGTCAGCAGCAGCGAGAATGCCGCCTTGAGCTTCCCCACATTGCTGCCCGGTTCACTGAGAAAGCGCGAATGGTCGTGATTGCCCAGGAAAGTCACAAGAATTTCGGGATCGGGATACAGTTCGTCGTCCTGCAGAACATTGATGATCTTCTGCATAGGTTCGCCCTTGATCACGACATCCCGCAGCGCATGTTCAAGTGGAAAGTCAAAAAGCGTTGGCAACCCCGAGTCAATGCCGTCGAGTTGTTTGCGGCCTCCCTGAAAAAATGACGTGATCGTCGGATCCGTGTCTGCAACCTCGCCGATGCCGTTCATGTGCGGATAGACCTGCCGCATGCGCTGATGCCACGTGCTCCAGAACTGTCGCGGGGAATAAGGGAAAGTGTCCAGGCGGAAGCCATCGAGTTGCGCCGTTTCCGCCCACCACATCGCGTTCTGCGCCAAATAGAGACTAAGTTCCTGATCGTCGGGGTTGAGGTCGGGCAACTTTCCGGCGAACCAGCCTTCGACAGTCTCGCGATATTCGCGCGGCGACGCGTGCGGGTCCACCAGTCCGGAAAAGTTGTAATCGGGTGGCAGATGGTGCGCCGGCGATCCGTGAAACCAAGTGGGCGTCGGTGGGTCGCTCACCCACGGATGATGTGGTCCCGTGTGATTCGCCACAAAATCGATCAACAGCTTCATCCCGAGCCTGTGGACATCGTCCGCCAGCGCCTGATACTCCGCGAGCGTTCCCATGTGCTCGTCAACGGCATAGAAATCCACCACGTGATAGCCGTGATAGTCAGAGTTCTCGTTCTTCCACACCGGCGTTAACCACAAGGTTGTGACGCCCAGAGCGTGCAGGTATGCGAGATGCTCGCGAATCCCGCGCAAATCGCCGCCGTGATAGGCCATGGGATTGCTGCGGTCGTAAATGCCGGTAGAGTGCGGCGGCTGATTGTTTGTGGGATCGCCGTCGGCAAAACGATCGGGCATGATGAGGTAGACCACATCGTTGCGCGACACGCCGTCGAAGCGACCCTCCGTATCTCTCCGCTCGAGGAGCGGCAAGCGGACCGTGCTCTCACCCGCCGCGGTGACTAACCGCAAGTTCACCGTTCCAGCTTGTAGGTTCTGACTGAGCTGCAGATGAACGAAAAGGTAATGGCCGTTCGTGGAAGCGCCGGAACTGAGCACAGTCACGCCCGCAGTGCTTTCCACGTGTGTGCCGTTGAGGTGTTCGCCGGTCAAGAGCAGCGTGAGCTCGGACGTGAAGTTCGTCCACCAATTGGGAGGCTCAATCTTCTGAACAGAAGGAGCGCGGCTCTCTGCGCTTGGCGCTTGCGCCGCGGAGGAGCAGACAGCTACGGCGAGGCACAGGCAGAGGAGAAGAATCGGAATCCATAGCCGCTCGCGTTTCATGGGGATGGAGGAAAACGGGGGCCGCTTGCCAGGCCCCCGCGCGACTAGTGGAGGAAAATCGCCTGCGTGCGGAGTTTCGATGAAGCGCTCGGCGTCGTGCATGGTGTCACCGGTCCTCTCGAAATCCGCATCGCAGCTTTGTCTATACAGGCCTCATTTCTCAGAAGCTCACGCGGAATCCAAACTGGATTTCGCGCTCGCTGTCGAAGCGCAGTGCTGTGATCTTGCCAAAGTTGCCGTCGTTTATATTGCCGTCTGGTGGGCTGAATTGCGGCGTATTGAACATGTTGAAGAAGTCTGCCGTAAATCTGCCTTTCACCCGCTCGGTAAAGAGGAAAGTCTTGCCGATGCTGAAGTCGAGAGTCTTGGTGCCAGGGCCGGTGAACGGGTTTCTCGGAGAGTCACCGGGAGCGATCGGAACGCCTCCGGCATCCGTCACTACCTTCTGGAATGACGCAGTGTTGAACCACTCGAGCGGTTGGTTCAGCTGCTGGAGCGGACCAACCAGATTGGGACGCGTGCTCGGGCTGTAGCAGTAGGTGCAAGTTACGTCGAAGGGGAATCCGCTAGACAGGGTTACAATCGGGCTGATCTCCCATCCTCCGATCAACGAATCCTCGACTAGGTTCCAGTTGCTGCCGAAGGTGCGGCCCCGGCCGAACGGCAGTTCGTACAGCGCATTAAAGACAAGGCGATGGCGCACATCGAGGCTGGAGTTGGCGCGCTCCTTCGTCCACCACTGAAACGCATCCACGACGTTGCCGCCATACCGATAATCGCTGTCGAAACCGGCCGGCGAGTTGTCGATCGCGTGCGCCCATGTGTAAGCGCCGGTGAACAGCAACCCCTTGGACATGTGACGTTCCACCGTCGCGTGCAATCCATGATAGATCGACGACCCCTCCGTGTCGTTTACCGGAACTGTGCCTAGCAGCGGGTAAGGCTTGTCTGACGAGCTGGTGCCGTCGTAGAAAGGCCGATTGATGTCGTAGAACGTGGAGAGGTGTTCGCCCTTCGTCCCGACATAGGCCAGCGTGACGGCTGTCCTGGAATCCACCTGACGTTCGAGTTGCAAATTCCACTCCTGGACGTCAGACGGCTTGTCATGGAACGCCCAGCCGGTCAAGCTGACATTTTTCGGGGCTGTCAAACTAATGTTCAGCAGGCCCTTGCTCGGCATCGGAGTCGTGTTGATCGTGGAAATATTTGGGGCTCCATTTGCCAGCGGCGAAGCGATGCCGCCCAATGTCAGCAGGAAAGTCGGAGCAGTCGCCGAATATGCATAGTATGAACTGCCGCCAAACGGCGCATTCTGCGACATCTGCTTGTCAATGCCTTCGCGGTCCACGAAGTAGAAGATTCCATAGCCGCCACGGAGCACGGTCTTTGCATCGCTGGTTAGCGAATAGGCAAAGCCGATGCGGGGAGCGAACAGGTGGTTGTCGTTGCTGAGTGTGCTGTCTGACAATCCATTCACGCCGGCCAGTTCGATGGCTCCGGTTGCCGGGTTGAAGTTTGCCATACGGTTGTTCTGTTCCGTCGGCCAGGTCAACTGGTCGTAGCGCAAGCCGAGATTCAGAGTCAAACGGGTGTTCAGCTTGAAATCGTCCTGTCCATAGAATCCGTTTTCCCAACTGCGAGTGTGAAAATATGCGCTGGCCGGTCCGACTTGGTAATCATTCATCCAGCCCACGAGCATGTCAGATTGTTCCCATCCTGTCGATTGAGGGGCCGAGGAGCTCGCCTGAAAGAATCCTTTCCCGGCGATCGGGTTGAAGAAGAACACCTGACGCCGAATGACATTGGCGCCGAACTTAAAGCTATGCCGCCCCTTGATCCACGAGACGTTGTCGGCGATCTGATAAGTGTTTTCGGGGACAAAATAGTCGCCATAGTCCCCGGTGTAAGAGATCTGGCTGCCGCTGTTGCCGATCAGAGCGCCTCCGCCCAGCAGCGGGCTGGTATTGGCGTTGGGAATGCCGAGGTTGGCTGACAGCGGAGTTCCGCCGAAAGGCGGCTGATATCCCAGGAAAGACCGCACATAGCCGAGCCGGAGTTCGTTGAACAGACTGGTCCCAAAAATGTGGTTTTCACCCAACACGATGCTGCGCGGATGCTGAAACTGATAACCGGAACCATACCCCGCAGGTAGCGTTGGCATCTGGGAACTGGTGACGTCGACATCCTGACCATAGCTATAGCGCGTGAAAGCCTGGTCCTTCGCGCTGAAGACGTAGTCCAAACGAGCGTCGAAATCGTTATAGTTCTGCGTTTGGATTCGGTGCGCTTCGTAGTTGTTCTCCAAGCAAGACCCGTCTGTGCCGGTCATTCCACAAACCGGATTGCTGCCGGAGAGGATACTCGGCAGAGGAAAGGTGTTCAGATAGTTCTGCCCCGCCGTAACAAACGCCGTCGAGCTAAACTTATTGTAAGCTGGCGCGCCGTTTGCGACCGTCACTGCGCAGGCAGGGGTACCGTTCCCGCAGCCCGGAAAATAAAGCTGGGAAGGCAACTGCGAGAAATCGCCCGTCCGCTCCAGCGAAGTGGGAACTGTAATGTATTCGCCTGCGAATGGCAGCTTTTGGCGCACGCCCTGGTAGTCGCCAAAGATGAACAGTTTGTTCTTGATGATGTCGCCGCCCCCCGCGAGGCCGAATTGATTGCGATGGAACAAGGTCTTCTTTTCGCCCGGCGAAAAATAATTCGGGTTGGCGTCGAGAGCGCTGTTGCGCAACTGCCAGAACACCGTGCCGTGCCAGTCGTTGGTGCCCGACTTGTAGGTTGCGTTCACGACGCCGCCGCCGGCGCGTCCGTACTCGGCCGGTGCCACATTGGTGTCCACGCGGAATTCCTGAATCGCGTCCGGAGGCACGAAGAACACGATGGTGTTCACCAGCGATTCGTTGTTGTCGATGCCGTCGAACAAGAAGTTGTTGCCCTGCACACGTACGCCGTTCACCGACAGCGCTCCGCCGCCGCTGCTGGCATAGCGGAAGGTTTCAGCCTGATTGCCGGTTCCCGTCTGCTGGTTGCCCGGCTGTCCGCGGGTTACGCCTGGCACCACTGAAGCCAACTCGGTGAAATTGCGTCCGTTCAGCGGCAAATCGGTCACTTGGCGGCCCACCACCACGTCACTCACACCTGAGGTCGCCGTATCCACGACTGGAGTGCCTGCGGTGACCTCCACGACCTGGGAAACCTCGCCCGGTTGCATGGCAAAATCGAGGCTGAGGACTTGCGCCGTCTGCAGCGTGACCTGCCGCGTCTCAGTCCGAAAACCGGGTTGCTTTACTTCGACCTTGTATGGGCCGGGGTCGATTCCCGGCAGAGTGAAGAGCCCATCCCCGTTACTCTTCAATTCGATCGCCCGGTTCGTACCCTGGTTGGTGACGGTGACCGATGCGTCCGGGATTACAGCCCCCTGGGCGTCTCTTACTGACCCTCCGATTGTGCCCGTGCTCGACTGGCCGAAGGCAACAGCGGCGAGGCACACTAGAACTCCCATGAGCAAGAAGAACCTCTTCTGCATATTTCCTCCAAGTGGGGGTCGTCCCGAAAAGCGATTTATTTACAGCCGCAACCCTCGCCCCCGCGAGCCGCGGCATTTCGCAGCAGCTAAACTTTTTGCGAACTGATCAGACGTGCAAGTTTTAGTACAAAATGAGTAGGCTGTTACGTATCACTAGGTTTTATACGGTTACAGGAGTAAAATTGTGTGTTTGCAACACGATACCCTCACGTGTTTCGAGATGTTGCCATGGGTGTAACGCGGGCGGCAGTGCCGGGGCGGGATGAATACTTTCAAGAAATAGATCGGCTTACCAATAGTCATAGCCTGCGCGGCTCCGAGTCGTTGTGCAAGCTCTTGCAATATCTGGCCCGGCAGGCGCTCAATCATCCCGGCGAAGCCCTCAAGGAATATCAAATCGCCACCGAAGTCTATGGGCGCCGGGCCGACTTCGACCCCCAGTCTGACTCGACCATTCGCGTTCAGGCAGGCCGTCTGCGCCAAAAGCTCGCGGAATACTACGCCGGGGAAGGGGTCGCGGACACAATCGTCGTCAAACTGCCAAAGGGCAGCTACCACGTCTCGTTCGAGGAGCGCACGGCAGACTCGCATCTGCAAGCCGTACCACACATGGAGGGGCGCGATCAGAGCCTGCAAGAGGTTGCGGTCGGCTCCCCTTGGCGAGTTGCCGTCATTGGCTTGTCCGTAGCGCTAGTGATCTCTTTACTGGCCGTAGGAGACCTGGTATGGAACCGGCGAATGCCGGCTTCGGTTGTTGCAGCCACGACCGCTCCAGCCAGCGCCTCGCTGCGAACATTCTGGGCGCCTTTTATTTCCGGTCCGGAGGATCCCCGGGCGATCTACAGCAACGCCGGTTTTGTGGGACGTCCGGAAACTGGTATGCGTTATTACGATCCCAAGCACGATGCCAAGGGCGACGTGCGCGATCAGTACACCGGCGTAGGAGAAGTGCTCGCCGTTCACGAGTTGGATTTACTGTTTGATTCGCTGGGCCGTCAGCTGCGTGTGAAGCGCGGCAGCCTGTTCTCCCTCGACGACGCCAAAAATACCGACCTGATCTTCGTCGGCTCTCCCTCGGAGAACTTGTCCTTGCTGGATATTCCGGGTACCCAGGAGTTTGTATTTGAGCGCGTGCCCTCCGGCGCGCGGCAAGGTGATCTGTCTATCGTCGTTCGGCATCCGCATCCAGGAGAAAGCGATAGGTTCCTGGCAACACCGTCCGATTCGCCCATGACCGAAGACTATGGCATCGTCAGTCTGGTGCCCGGACTCGAACCCTCGCGCTACGTGATGATTCTCGCCGGGACGACGACTTTCGGTACACAGGGCGCGGTAGAGTTCGTTTGCCGTCCCGATTCGGTCGACCACCTGCTGAAGCTGATTCCGGCAAACAGTTCGAGAGAGATCAAGCCGTTCGAGGCGCTGGTGCGAGTAAGAATCGCTCGCGGTGTCCCGCTTGAGACGGAACTTGTGGCCGTTAGAGCGCGGTGAGTGCACCCGTCTCGTCTTTCAGCCCTGATTTATGAATTGACCTTCGATCACGATTTTGCCGCCGCGGCGTGTCCTGCCATATCCTCAGCCGGCTGCCGCGCCTCGTAGGGATCCGCCACGCGCTGCGTTAACGCCGCGGCCAGAATGAAGAAGACTCCTCCCGCAACCACCGCAGACAAACGGTTGTCGTTGAGCAGGTGGGACATCACCCATCCAAACAACAGCGACGCAGTGATCTCCGGAATCACGATGAAGAAGTTGAAGATTCCCATATAAACGCCGGTCTTGCCATGCGGCAGCGAGCCGGCAAGGATGGCGTACGGCATCGCCAGCGTGCTAGCCCACGCAATCCCGACGCCGGTCATCGAGAGCAGCAGCAAATATTTGCTGTGAATGATCGCCACCGAAAGCAGGCCAAGCCCGCCGCAGATCAGACACAGGCTGTGAGTCGCTTTGCGTCCCCATTGTCGGGCCAGTGCCGGCAGCAGGAATGAGAATCCGAAGCACACTAGCGAATACATTCCGAAGCAAACGCCCGCCCACTCCACGCCGGCCGAGTAAGCCGGAGAACTCGTGTCGGTCGCGCCAAATACATTCCGCGCGACTGCCACCGGAAAATAAAGCCACATGCAGAAAAGCCCCAACCACGTACAGATTTGCACCCACGCCAGTTGGCGCATGGTGCCGGGCATCTCGCGAACCGATAGGAGAATTTCGCGCGCACTTGCCGCCAGGCCGCCATGTTCTGATTTCTGTTTCCGAAATTCTTCCAGATTCGCCGGCGGTATTTCGCCAGTCGTGAAGATGGTCCAGAGCACCGCTCCGAGAAACGCCGCCGCCCCGATATAGAACGACAAGCGCACCGTGAAGGGAATTGCTCCTGCTCCGCTGGTTCGCGCGACGCCAAACACATTCGTCAGCATATACGGCAGGGCGGACGCCACGACCGCGCCTAATCCGATGAACAAGCTCTGCATGGCGAAGCCACGCGTCCTCTGGAATTCCGGAAGCAAGTCGGCCACGAACGCACGAAACGGCTCCATGCTGATGTTGATGGAAGCATCGAGCACCCACAGCAGCCCCGCCGCCATCCACAATGCTGAACACTGCGGCATCAGGATCAACGCACTGGAGCTCAAAATCGCCCCGGCGAGAAAATACGGACGCCGCCGCCCCAACCGCCCCCACGTGCGGTCACTGGCGTGGCCGATGATGGGCTGAACCAGCAGACCGGTTAAAGGAGCCGCTAGCCAGAGAATGGGGATCTGGTCCGCGCGCGCCCCAAGGTATTCATAGATCGCGCTCATGTTCGCCATCTGCAATCCCCAGCCGAACTGAATGCCGAGGAAGCCGAAGCTCATGTTCCAGATTTGCCAGAAGGTGCGTGGAGGTTTGTCCATGTTCGCCCAGGAGTCCTACCGATCGTAAATCGTCGTCAACGATCGCAGCTTTGCGCTAAGTGCCGCACTCAGCGCTCCTTTACGATACCGCCACTTCCAGTTTCCGCTCACCCGACCGGGGAGATTCATGCGCGCCTCCGCACCCAGGCCGAGCACATCCTGCAGTGGAATGATGGCAACATCCGCCACCGAAGCCAGCACCGCTCGAATCAGTGCCCAGTTGATCTCGCTGTCGTCCTGCAGACCAAGATACGCCCGCGCAAAATCATGCTCCTTGCGAACGTCCTCCGGGGTGCGCGTGCTGTCACCAGCCCCGGAACTCGACCACCACCCCACCGTGGTGTCGTTGTCGTGACCGCCAGTGTACGCCACCAGGTCGCGCGCATAACTGTGCGGACGAAATGACGGCCCCTGCGGATCGTTGCCGAACGCGAACTGCAACAGCGCCATTCCAGGCAGGCCAAATTGTTGGCGCAACTTTTCCACCGGCGGAGTAATCACCCCCAGGTTCTCTGCCACGATGGGCAAGCCGCCAAACGCTTCCTCCAACGCCGAAAGAAAAGTTTCACCCGGCCCCTTCACCCATCGTCCATGAATCGCCGTCGTCTCACCGGCGGGAATTTCCCAGTACGCCTCAAAGCCCCGGAAGTGATCCAGCCGCACCATGTCAAATAAACTGAACGTGGCGCGAAAGCGCTCGATCCACCACTTGTATCCGTTCTCTGCCAGCACATCCCAGCGATAAATCGGATTCCCCCACAATTGTCCCGTTGCGCTGAAATAATCCGGCGGTACGCCTGAAACGACCGACGGCATCCCTTGGTCGTCGAGGTGGAACAATTCCGGTTGGGACCACACATCGGCACTGTCATGGGCTACGTAGATAGGAACGTCACCCATAAACCGGATGCCGCGTTCCTGACAGTAGCGCTTGAGTTCATTCCATTGCCTGAAGAACTCAAACTGCCAATACTTGATTGCCTTCAGTTCCGGTGCGAGATTGCACGACCACCGCTCCAAAGCGCGGGATTCACGGCGGCGGACAGATGGTTCCCAGCGAGTCCACATCACTCCGCCCTGTTGCTGCTTCAACGCCATGAAGAGAGCAAAGTCGTCCAGCCAAGGTCGGGCGCTTTCGCAGAAGTGTTCGAAGGCGGCATGATCGGCACGTGAGCCGTCAGCGAAAAACACTTGTGCCGCCCGGCGCAAAACCCGGAACTTGAAATCAATGACCGCCCCATAGTCCACTGAGGCTTCGGGAAATGAGGGCGCGCCCGCTAAGTCCGCTCGCAGCATGCCCGCATCAGGCAGGTGCTCCAAACTAATGAGCAAAGGATTCCCCGCAAAAGCGGAGAAGCACTGGTACGGAGAATCACCGTAACCCGTTGGATTCAGCGGCAGAACCTGCCACAACTTTTGTCCGGCGTCGGCAAGGAAGTCGGCGAATTCGTAAGCGCCGCTGCCCAAATCCCCAATTCCCAACGAAGCCGGCAAAGACGTGATGTGTAGGAGGATTCCGCTGCAGCGGGAGAACTTCATGCCCCTAACAATACGCAGCTTGGATATTCCAAGCAAGAAGGGAGCGGTCGGGATATCAGTGAGGAGTTGGCAGGAAGGAGCGGCCAATTTCTGAAAATCGCGGATCAGACCGAAGCGGGTCTAACAAGAACCTGGCCGAGTCAGAATACGCCGCGGCTCATGCTAGAATTTCGCTTCCACTTCTGACTCCAGGCCTGCGTCTTTTCGAGCTCCTTTGAAACGAACCCCCATCTCAGACAGAATCCTTCAAACATCATGGTGCGTTTGCCTGGCGGCAATCTGCCTGGTGTGCGCGGCATTTGCATTGGCTCAGCAGCCCGGGCAACAAGCGTCGAAGGCGGATGGCAAGGAGTGGTGGCGGGATGCGGTATTTTATGAGATTTATCCGCGCAGCTTTGCTGACAGCAACAAGGACGGCGTCGGGGATCTCATGGGCATTGCTTCAAAGCTGGATTACTTGAAGGATCTGGGCGTAGACGCGATCTGGATCACGCCGTGCTTCCCGTCGCCGCAGATCGATTTTGGTTACGACGTTTCCGACTACGAGAATATCGATCCGGTGTATGGGACGCTGGCGGATTTCGACACACTGGCGGCCGAGGCGAAGAAACGCGGGATTCACATCATCCTCGACTTCGTGGTCAATCACACGTCGGATCAGCACCAGTGGTTTCTGGATTCCAGGTCGTCGCGAACGTCGAAGCACCGCGACTGGTACATCTGGCGCGACGGGAAAGGCCCGGAGCAACCGCCCAACAATTGGATCTCGGACTTCGGGGGATCGGCGTGGGCGCTTGATCCCACCACCGGCCAGTACTACTACCACATGTTTCATAAGGCGCAACCGGATCTGAACTGGCGCAACCCGGCTGTGAAAGATGCGATGTTTGATGTGACCCGCTGGTGGTACAAGCGGGGCGTGTCGGGATTTCGCTTGGACGCGGTGGACACGCTTTTCGAAGACCCCAACCTTCACGACAACCCGATTCTGCCCGGCGTGAATGTATTCGGGGATCCGAAGGAAGAAAACAAATACAACTCGAAGCTGCCCGAAGTGCACGACGTGCTGCGCGAGCTGCGCAAGATTGCCGACGAATACGACGCCGTACTGATCGGGGAGACCTGGACCACGGATATTGACGAACTGAATCGCTACTACGGCGACCACGACAACGAATTACAGCTGCCGATGGATTTCCTCTTTACCACGGTGAAAAAGCTCTCGGCCGAAGAGTTCCGCAAGCAGATTGCTGCAGTCAATCTGGCGAAGGGCTGGCCCGCGTACGTCATCAGCAATCACGACATTGTTCGCTCCTATGATCGCTACGGAGATGGCGAGCACAACGATCAGATCGCGAAGCTCATGGCTGGAATGCATCTGACTCTGCGCGGCACTCCCATCATGTATTACGGCGAAGAGATTGGAATGAAGACGACGCCGCCCTCGCGCAAAGAGGACGTAAAGGATCCGATTGGCATAAGGGGATGGCCTCAGGAAAAAGGCCGGGATGGCGAACGCACCCCGATGCAGTGGGACGCGAGCGAAAATGCGGGCTTTTCCAAGGCCACGCCATGGCTGCCGATACCCGACACCCATAAGACGCACAACGTTGCCACTGAGTCGAAAGATGCGAACTCTGTGCTGGCTTTTTACAAACAGGTTCTGAAGCTGCGGCACACCAACGACGCGCTGCTCGAAGGCAGTTACGTTCCCCTCAATGAGAAGGACCAGAACGTGCTCTCATACCTGCGCGTCTCCGCGAGCAAGAGTGTTCTTGTGGTTCTAAATATGTCGGGGACAAGGCAGACAAGCCACTTCGACTTCAGCAAGCAAAGATTTTCTCAGATCCACAAGCTGATCGCGACTGGAGAATCTTCGGCCGAGGGAACTGTCATCACGTTGGGCGCTTATGGCGTGTTCATCGGTGAATTGAAATAATCGGTTTTACTACACTCGTTGCCCCCTGAGAGCCTAGCCCGCGTCCAAGTGCCTTTCCAAAAAAAGGACGCGGTCCAAACGGCTCATTTGTAAGGCCCCGTGTGCTGGTGACGGCGCATTCCACAAAGACTTGGTTCTGGAGTATGGCTGAAAGTTTTCGGCTCAGTTTCCGGATCGACCACCCGGGAGTTGCGCAATGCAAGCGTATATCGGCACTGATAGCGAAACCATCCCAACTCTTCCGTTTGTCGCGAGAAGTGACAGCGGCATCCTAGGAAAGCCAGGAGCAGTCCCACCTGTTTTCTTGACGGCACTCGCTCCGCCGGATACCATCAACCGGCTGATATGAACCAGGATCTGCTCATCGGCCAGTCCTTCACGCATTACAAGATTCTTCGCCAACTGGGCTCAGGTGGCATGGGCGTGGTGTACGAAGCCCTGGACTCCCAACTCGGCCGCCGCGTAGCCCTGAAGTTTCTTCCTCCAGAAATGGCCCAGGACAGCCAGATGCTTGAGCGCTTCCAGCGTGAGGCACGCGCCGCTTCCTCCCTCAATCACCCGAACATCTGCACCATCCATGCCATTGAGCAGCACGAACGGCGTCACTTCATCGTCATGGAGCTGCTAGAGGGGGAGACGCTAGCGCAGAAGAAGAGTCGGCAGCCCATGGAAACAGAAAAGCTGGTTGCGATGGGCATCCAGATCGCCGATGCGCTTGAGTCGGCTCATGCCAAAGGGATCGTGCATCGGGATATAAAACCGGCGAACCTGTTTCTTACCGAGCGTGGGCAGGTAAAGATTCTGGACTTCGGCCTGGCGAAGATGAGCCGTGGGGAGGTTGCGCAGGGAGCTTCGGTTGAGTCGGAGGAGACCCAAGCTTTCAACAACGAACTCACATCACCGGGCGCAGCCGTGGGCACGGTTTCTTACATGTCGCCGGAGCAGGCCCGCGGGCAACTTGTGGATGCCAGGACAGACCTGTTCTCGACGGGAACGGTGCTCTATCAGATGGCAACGGGAACGCTGCCGTTCCAGGGAGACACCTCGGCTGTGATCTTCGACGCCATCTTAAACCGCGAACCCAGGCCGGCTGCTGAATTGAATCCCCTGCTGCCCGCCGATTTTGTGCGTATCTTGGAGAAGACCCTTGAGAAGGACCGAAATCTACGCTGCCAGACGGCCACCGAGCTCAAAACCGACCTCAGCCGCCTGAAGCGTGACCTCGAATCCAGCACACGGCGCGTGAGGGAGAAAACCGATTCGGATCCCGGCGTCCAGAAGCAAAACAAGAAATCCGTGGCTGTTCTGTACTTTGAAAACCTAAGCGGTGCCAAGGAAGACGAATACCTACGCGACGGCATCACCGAGGATGTGATCACCGAACTCTCCAAGATTCGGGGATTGAACATCTTTTCGCGGCCCACCGTTCTTGCCTTCCGGGACAAGCCAGTGACTCCGGCACAGGTCGGCCAGCAACTCGGTGCGGCCTATGTTCTCACCGGCACCCTGCGACGGGCCGGAGCCCGGCTCCGCATCAGCGCCCAGCTGGTCGATACGCGCACCGATTTCCCGCTCTGGTCGGATCGTTTCGACCGCGAGATGAAGGACGTTTTCGAAGTTCAAGACGACATGGCCCGTAGGATCGCCGAGGCCCTGCGCGTAACGCTTTCCCCGGAAGAACTTGAGGCTTTGGCGGTCAAGCCCACGGAAAACCTGCAGGCCTACGACCTCTACCTGCGCGGCAAGAGTTACGCGCGACGCCATACCCGGCAGGATCTCGAGTTCGCACTACAGATGTTCGAAAACGCTGTGGTTCTTGACCCCAGCTTTGCCCTTGCCTACGCCGCCAGCGCCAATGCTTGTGCCATGTTCTACTGCACCTGGGGCCGCGATCAGGCGTGGGTGGAACGCGCGCGCGAGGCTTCCGGTAAGGCGGTCGCTCTGCGTTGGGACCTGCCCGAAGTGCAAGTCAGCCAGGCATGGGTGCTCTATGCAGCCGAACTGCATGACGAAGCCGTGCGCATGGCCAAGAAGGCTATCGAACGCAAGCGCGACTGCGAAAGCGCTTATTACCTGCTCTGCCGCGCCCTGTTCGCGGCGGGACGCTACCAGGAACTTGTAGACATTGCCGAAACCGCCATTGATGCGAGCGGTGAGGACTACAACGTATATGTGCCCATCCTGAACTGTCTGGGCGCTATGGGTAAAGAAGAAGCCCTTCGCAACATGCGCCAGCGAAGGATGACGGCGTTTGAGAACCACTTGAAACATGTGCCCGAAGACGCGCGGGCGCGCATCTTGCTGGGCAGCGACTACGCTTGTCTGGGACGGCCGGACGACGCCTTGCGAGAACTCAATCTGGCGGTTACCTTGCGAGCCAACGAAGCCTCGATTCTTTACAACGCGGCTTGTCTGTACTGCAAGCTGAACAGAAAGACGGATGCCATGGATGCCCTGCGCAAATCCTGGGAAGCGGGATACCACGACTCGGTGTGGGCTCGCCGCGATCCGGACCTCATCCTTCTTCACGACGAACCGGAGTTTGACCGTTTGTACCCGGAGAAACCTGCGCCACCGTCCGCCTCGGGTTCGCCCTAATTCGATTACTTTTCGAAATCCACACGACCCACCTTCCAGTCCAAGGGAACACCGACCTTGGTCGTTTCGGCGCCAATCGGTGGAAATCGGTAATAGGCTGTAAGAAACTCAACGATGGCACTAGCCACCTAGGTAGGCTTGGGCGGTTTTCGGATGTGGGTTGTTCCGGTTCACGCCATTCGGACACTGAAGCTCTCACATTCCAGAACCAAGTGCTTCTGGAATGTAATCCCACAAGCACACCCGGCTTGAGAAAACAGTGAGTTGGATGTGCCCCGAGTTCCTTCGTCCCGGCTGCAGTCCCAGATAACAACCCACGTCGCGGCTCTTGCCGAAGCGATAGGATCTTCCAGCGTCAGCAGAAAGGTCAGCGCGATCAGCGTGCCTACGCCCTTGACCTGCTTCAGCAGCGCGACCTGCGGATAACTTATCAGCCAGGCAATTGAGACGAGAATTCCGTGCGTAGGTTCACGGTGCGGGGATTGTCCAAGCGTTGGGACCGGTGGTGCCCGCTAGCTGGAAGTTTAGTACTACAGTGGTCTCAACTGTAGCCGGTTGACCATTCACAAAATAGGGTTCAAAACGCCACCACCGCACTGCATCTACGGCTGCTTGCGACAGCGCCTCGGGCCCGCTGACAACCTTCACTTGCGTCACCGCACCTTCCACACTCACGACGATATCCAACACCACTGTGCCTTGCACTCCCGCCTGTCGCGCAAGCTCCGGATATTCGGGCATGACCTTGTGGATGAGTCGTTGCCCCAACTCGTCGGCTGGCACCTTCAACTGTGGTTGCGCAACCAGGGTTTCTTTTGCCGGAAGCGGCGCTTCCAACTCCGCCCATTCTTGCTTCCACTGCCACCATCCCAGCACAGCCGCGATCACGGTTATGGAAATGGCGAACGCACCGATGCGCCGGATACCGAATTTGCGTGTTGAGTTTTCGGAGTCTTCGTAGTCCGTGGGCACCTTGGGTTTGGCTACCGCCTCATCCAAGGTGCTGTCCGCCGCTGCAGCCAATAAGAGTTCGCCTTCGCGTCGCGTCCAGTAGCGGACAATCGATTGCTGTTCGACGGGCAATCGGAGAAACTGAAGGCCAAAGCACCGTTCATGCTGATAGCGCACCACCGCCGTCGCCCGCACCGGGGCGCTCGTGTGCGGAACCAAAAACTCGACCCGGACGGACTCACCGACGATGAGTTGTGACGCTGGGACAACTCCGATGCCGCCCTCACCGATCTCGAGGGTGCGTCCAGAGATAGTGCTGGGGATGCCCGAGCGCAAGACGGTGAGAGCTAAAGGCACCAGTAGCTCATAGCGGGGGAAACTCCGCTTGGGCTCTGTTGGTTGCGAGAGTGCTGGAGTGACTCCCGTACTCATCGTCCAGTTTCCTCTTGCCGGAAACCACAACCCGTCGTCCCCCGGGTGGAAGCGGACGGACACTTCAGAATGAAGCCACTCTTTCTCATAACAGGCGAAATGGAATAGCTACCAGTCCAGCAGAACTGTTTGCCGTCAACAAAAACGAGCGAGCACCATCTCCGGTTTGGTTCGTGCCGCAACATCGTGATCGTGGCGACCGCCAACAAGCAGGATCTGTTGGGCTGAAAGCCTAGACAACATCGCCAAAGATTACGTTACGCACGGTGACCGCCGCGCAGATGATAGCGGGCAGCACAAGGTACAAACCGCAGATGATCGTTGACATGGTTGCTCCTTGGGGAACGAAAGTACATAACATGTCTGGAATACACACGAATGTAACAGCTGTACAGTTACCTTCGAGACAAGCCCGGTACAGTTACCTTTCGGGATTTTGGGGGCATTTGGAGGTGGGTGCTGCATTGCTGCTGGAACGGTCAATGAGTGCTAACACCTGTTGGCAACAGTTGGTGTCCAGATTTCGGGTTATCGTCCAGGGTCGTTCGCAACTACTGACGGAACGCCTGCTTGAAGTCAGAGGTTGTAAGAGCGGCGGATGCCCCTAAAGAGGCATCCGCGCGCTAGTGAATTGATCCTAATTCTTCTGACCGAATAGCGGGAACTGAACCGCAGGAAGGA
>CAYOUY010000053.1:0-3170 GCA_964407245.1 uncultured Acidobacteriaceae bacterium | reverse complement strand
TGATCTTGCGAGCCGAGAGAGACGTCTGCGCCGAAGAAGCCGCTCCTTTGCATCAAACTGAAGGCCTTTTGCGTCGCGCATGCACGATCGCCGAGGTCGCCAAGCGCTTGAGAACGAACTGCCGCTGGGTTGGAGCTCAGTTCGGCTGTGTGGTGGCCTGGATTTGGATAAATCTGGCGATAGGATATCTCCGAAGATCCAACGGGTGCCGGAAGTGTCAAGGGCGGAATGAAAGGGGTTCTTGTGCACTTTTGGTGAAGAGTTTGTGGGTCCCTGCCGGGTCTTTGAGAAGCAGGTTTTAGGCTATGGGGAGGACGCGCAGACGGAGCAGATCGAATCTCGCGCGGCCATACATGGAACGCTTGATGAGCTTCAAGCGATGGACTTGTCCTTCCACTGGGCCATTGCTCCAGTGCTGTTGAAGAGCGGCGAGCAGGGCACCTTCATCGCGCTGCAGATGCTTGGCAAAATTGGCAAGCGGACTGGCACAGGCGGCCGTTTGCCAAGCCGGCCAAGCAGCCAGGTCCCTTTCGCGGACCATGCGGAAAAATTCTCGCGACAGGCTGGCGCATTGGGCGATTTGCGATGATCGCTGCACGAGTTCGTCAACATAGAAGCGACCGTGATCTGGCTGCTTCAGCAACAGCCAGGCGACGTGTCGCGGAGAAGCGCGCAGCGGCGGAGAAGGAGCCAGGTGTAGTTGCACGTTCCGGGATGCCCGTGGACCCGGATGCCTGCTGATCCAATCGCGAACAGTGGTCGGCCGCCCTTCGAAGCCAAGGGAACACAGTTCGCGCCAGAGCTGGGCGCAGTTGTGGCATCCTTGTTGCTGGCGCATTTCCAGATAATCGCGAAAGGGATCGAGAGTCGAGGCGTAATAACGCGACTTTCGTTCCGGAAATTCCTGGGCGCGAATGAACCGACGCACTGTAGTGCGGTTCAGCCCGCATTGGCGGGCGATTTCGCGCTGGGAGACACCACGCTTGAACAGTGCCGCCACCGTTTGATAGTGCTCCATGCGACGTTCCCTGTTCTGTTCGATAAATCGTCGATATCGAGAAAGCGGCTTGGCGGGCAACAGTTCCGCCTCGGCTTCCCTAACCGACTTCGATTTCTCTGCCGCAGCGCGTGCCACTTCCATCAGCAGAGAATGATGCGGCGCCAGAGCCTCGATCAATGCATCGCTCATATTGTGTAGCAGATGCCAGCGGTCCGCTACCTGCATAGCTCGTGGCGCGGCCTTCGTAGCGGCCTCGGCATACAAACTGGCGCGATCTCGGCTGATAATCTCCGCGCCAGGGTGCGCGCGCAGCCATTGTTCTGTGCTCTCCGCGCTGCGGTCAGGTAGTAGATCGGCCACCTCGCCTTTCTCCAAGTCGCAGAGAATTGTGCCGTAACGACGCCCCTTCCGCCAAGCCCAATCGTCGATGCCCAATACTCGTGGGGCTCGCGCACAGTCTGCCCTCGCCGCTGCTCGCAGCTGCCGCAGCAGAGTCCAACCGCTAACCAATATCCCCAGTTGCTGCGCCAGACGAGAGCCAGCCGCGCCACCTAATGCCCACGCAAGTTGCTTCATGGTGATGCCCAGCCGACCAGTGCGACGGGCGTATCGCGGCGCCGTTTGCGGCAGTTGTTCGGTGAAAATCCGTTGACTGCAAGCGTCGTTGTCGCAAAAGAACCGCCGGACACGTAACTCAATCCTGACAGGAATGCCTTCCCATGGCAGGTCGCTGAGCCGGCGGCTATACCAGCTGTGAATGCGGAGCGAAACCGAATGACACAAGGGACAGCGGCTCTCCTGTCTCGCTGGTCGCAGAACCACGATCAGCCGTTCCCCACTGCAAGCCTTCAACTGATCCGCGACTACTTCGCTACCATCTGGCAACAACGTCCGTTGCCTCATAGTCGTTGCGGTGCATCCCCAGAGCTAATTCCGTTCTATCCCCGACCATGTTCTCGGCAAAGTGTCAGCTAAGGTTCACCAAAAGTGCACAAGAACCATGAAAGGGAACCACTGGGGCGGAGGAAAAGGGAACCAGTAAGGAGAACGATTAAGCAGGGATTTTCGGGGGAGAAAAGGCTCTGGAGCGTAGCGGAAGAGGCTTTTCTCCCCCGAAGCGCGTTCGGCGCGGGAGGGTTCATCGGTCTGCAGGTGGGTGACGTTTGCGGCGGCTTTGCTTGAGCCGGAAGCTGTCGCCGTTCATCTCCAAGATGTGCACGTGATGGGTGAGCCGGTCCAGAAGCGCGCCGGTGAGCCTCTGGGAGCCGAAGATCTCGGTCCATTCGTCGAAGGGCAAATTGCTGGTCACCAGTGTGGAGGCGCGTTCGTAGCGCTGGCTGAAGATTTCGAACAACAGTTCGGCGCCAGTTTTGGAGAGCGGCACGAAGCCCAGCTCGTCGACGATGAGCAGGTCGTGAGCGGCGAGCTGCTTTTGGAAACGCAGCAAGTACTTTTCATCACGTGCCTCGATCAACTCGCTGACCAGGGCGGCAGCGGTGATGAAGCGAACGCGATGGCCGTTCTGACATGCGGCCAGTCCAAGCGCGAGCGCAATGTGCGTCTTGCCTGTTCCGCTGTTGCCCAACAGCAAAAGATTTTCCTTGCGTGCGAGGAACTCGCAGCGGGCCAGCTCCAGTACCAGGGTTTTGTTCAGCGAGGGGATGGCGAGGAAATCGAAGCTGTCGAGGCTCTTGACTACGGGGAACTTGGCCTGACGGATGCGGCGTTCGGTGGCGCGGCGCTCGCGGTCGAGCAGTTCCAGTTCGCAGAGGCGGAGCAGGTAGCGCGGGAAGTCCGCCTTTTCTTCAGCGCAGTGTCGAGCCACCTTGTCGTACTCGCGCAGGAAAGTGGGCAAGCGCAGAGCCTTGAGATGATGTTCCAGCAACACCTGCGGGGTATCGGGAGTGGGCATTTCCGGCTGCGTATTCATAGCGCCGCCTCCAGTTTTAGAAGCGGCGCATCGGCTGACGGCGAACTGAGCAGGGCCAGATAATCGGCGGCTTGTGTTGTCCGCACGCTGGCGGCGGGAAGATGCGGCCAGTTGGCCAGGTCCAACCGCGGCGGGCGGCGCTCGATGCGGCACAGCAGCAAGTGCCGCACGGCATCGAAGCTGATGGTGTTCAAGCGTAGCGCGTCTTCGACAGCGGCGGTGACTTCTTTGAGAGCGAAG
>CAYOUY010000052.1:0-16681 GCA_964407245.1 uncultured Acidobacteriaceae bacterium | reverse complement strand
TTTCAATGACCAGTAATCCCGACGGCGATGGCTTGGCCGGCGTCATTATTGGCGGCGGTGCAGAGATTCTCGCAACTGACACCACCGCGCCCGACACGCTGAACGTCGACCTCAAGAGGCAGTAGGGCGCGAAGCGGCGGCGTGACAGACACGCAGCTCGGCCCGCGTGTTTGCCCGCCGGTTGTCGCCGCCCAGTTAAGAGCAGGCCTCGAAAGCACTGTTAGGGGACCTTTCCCCCGTCCCTATTTTTGCAAGCGCTCGTAAGACATCGGCAGGCGGCGTGTGGGGCCCGGGCTGCACAAAAAGGTGGCCTGGAGCCAGGAACTGCCAGTGGAAACTTCGTGTCCATCATTACCGAACCGAAAAGGAGGATTGCGAAATGCGGTCACAATTGAGGCTGTTCTCCCCGCTCGCGCTGTGGCTCGCCGAAGCCATCCCCACGATGGGAGGCGTCATGAAGCCCCGGTTCTCTAGGCCCAGTGCCACAGCGACACTTTTCGCTGCCTTGGCGATGCCGGCTTTGTTCCTCTGCGCTTGCTGTGGAGGAAGCGGCGGCGGCAGCAGCACCGGACCTCCGCCTCCTCCCGTTAGCGTGTCGCTCTCCGAAACCTCTGCGACAGTGGACGCAGGCGGTACAGCAAGTTTCACGGCCACGGTCAGCAACGACTCAACCGACAGTGGGGTCAGCTGGTCCGTGTCATGCCCTACGGGGCCATGCGGCACTGTGTCCCCTGCCTCGACACCAAGCGGCACGCCCACAACCTACACTGCTCCTGCCGCACCACCGGCAAATAACGTGAACGTGACTCTCGTGGCTGCTTCGGTGGCTGAGCCAGCGAAAACAGCAACGGCCACGGTTACCATTCCAGCCATTTCGGTTTCTGTTTCGCCAGCCACCGCCGTAGTGCAAGCCGCGACCACAGTGCAACTCGCAGCAACGGTGAGCAACGCATTGAGCAACAATGAGATCACGTGGGCGGTTTCCTGCCCTACTGCGCCGTGCGGGACGGTTTCCGCGGGTTCGTCGTCAAGCGGCGCGGCTATCGAGTACATGGCACCTTCCCCGTGGCCAGAGGCTGCTGGCAACATCACCGTCACCGCCACATCGGTTGCCGATCCGTCGAAAACGAGCTCGACGACCCTCATCCCCGTCGGCGACATCCCCGGCTACGATGTAGGTGTCTACTACCAGTCCCTCGGAGCCAACATTAACACGACCGGTTTTATAGCTGTCTACAACCAGCCGCAAGTGCGGCAGATGGTGCAGGCCCAGCTTCAGCAAATGGCCGACCGAGGCGCGACCATCATCCAAACGGGACTTTGGGTCGGAAGTTGGGCGTCCGACTCGGGAGTCCACTTCCCCCTGACTCGCCGGGAGCAAGCCAACATCCGCGAGTATGCGCAAGACGTGGCAAGCGTAGTCAGCGCCAGCGGGCACCGGCTGCGTCTCGTCTTCACACTCGGGTGGACAAATGCCGCCGACTATACCATTCCGGGGGGAATACCGACAACGACCGTCGGAAGCGACAATCTCAGCCTAGCGGAGTACATTTCTGATGTTCAGGCAACCACGAACGAACTGCTGGCCGCGGTAGGCGACGTGACGCGGCCCGACGGCGTCAAAGTCGTGGAGACTATCTACTTCGTCGGCGAGGCGACTCTCCCGGATCCAGGGACGAAAGCCGGCTCGGGCTCTGGCTCCACAATCCTTGCCACGGGCTGGTTCCTGGTCACGAACTTCCCCTATTTTGTGTCCGCCGCATCACAGGTGGGCATCCGGCCCACGGTTTACTTCGGGGCTCAGTGCGTGGACTCGGAAGTTTTCGACGACACATGGGTGGATGCGTCGTTCCCGATTCTCAACGCACATCATTCGATGTGGAGCGTCTATCGAGGCGTCAAATTCTTCGTGGAGAACGACCTGCCGTTGCCGACGGACCGCCTGGATTTTGATTGCTACATGCAGACGACCGGGGCTACCTACGATCAGATTCTGCAACGAGTCCTCGATGACGCCGACGCGACGTTGCCTTCGCTCGGCGCGCCAGGCGTTTACAACATTCCTGAGGGCTTCTACCTCCTCGACCCGGTTGCGCGCCTCCAATACGGTCAGGCATTTGCCACGCAAGCGGCACAAAGCCCCCGTCTGCGGCGCGTCAGCTTCTGGACCTGGCCGGGTGGCGGGGGACCTGGCCTAAACCCAACTTATCCTTTCAGCATCGAGGACTACCTGCCACCTCCCAGCCCTTCGACTGCCGGATCGGCGCCTCCCCAGGGCGGCGAGCCGGTGAGCGTCGCAAAGGCCTGGACGTTAACGACGATAGCTTCCTACTTCCTTTATCCAGGCGGCGTTGCGGTGGATGGGGCCGGCAATGTGTACGTGGCGGATACGGAAAACAACGCGGTAAGGGAGATCGTGGCCGCGACCGGGGCAGTTAAGACGCTGGGCTCGGTCTTTGGCACTCCCAGGGGCGTAGCGGTGGATGCAGCCGGCAATGTGTACGTCGCCGATACCCTCAACAACGCGGTGAGGGAGATCGTTGTCGCGAACGGGGCGATCAACACTCTGGGCTCGGGCTTCAACACTCCCGGCGGTGTGGCGGTGGATGCAGCCGGTAACGTGTACGTGGCCGATACGGGCAACAACGCGCTCAAGGAGATCGTGGCCGTGACCGGCGCGGTCACGGCGCTGGGCTCGGGATTCAATACTCCGAACGGCGTGGCGGTGGATACGTCCGGCAATGTGTACGTGGCCGATACGGGCAACAACGCGGTGAAGGAGATCGTGGCCGCGACCGGCGCGGTCATCAGTCTGGGTACCAGCTGCTGCCCCGGAGCTCCTGCGGGCTTTCTTCTTCCGGCAGGCGTGGCGGTGGATTCGGCCGGCGATGTGTACGTAGCAGACAGCGGCAATCAGGCGGTGAGAGAGATCGTGGCTGCTACCGGGGTGGTCAACACACTACCCTCAGCCTCGGGCCCTTTCTTCAATCAACCCTCCGGCGTCGCCGTGGATGCGGCGGGCGATGTGTACGTAGCCGACACCTTCAACAGCGTGGTGAAGGAAATCGTGGCCGCGACCGGTTCGATCGACACGCTGTGCTCCGGCTTCTTCGAACCGCTGGGCGTTGCCGTGGATGCGGCTGGCAATCTGTACGTGGCCGATACCCTCAACAACGCGGTGAAGGAGATCGTGGCCGCCAGCGGGGTGGTCAACACGCTGGGCTCCGGCTTTTTTCAGCCCTTCGGCGTTGCCGTGGATGCGGCCGGTAATGTGTATGTGGCCGACACCCTCAACAACGTGGTGAAGGAGATTGTGGCCGCGACCGGGGCGATCAAGACGCTGAACCCGGTTTATAGCTGGGGCTCGGTTCTTGCCCACCCCGAGGCCGTTGCCGTGGATGCGGCCGGCAATGTCTACCTGTCGGATACGGAAAATGAGGCGGTGAAGGAGATCGTGGCCGCGACCGGGGCGATCAACACGCTGAGTTCGGCCTTCAACGGTCCCAGCGGCGTCGCCGTGGATGCGGCCGGTAATGTGTACGTCGCCGATACGGGCAACGACGCGGTGGAGGAGATCGTGGCCGCGACTGGGGCGGTCAACACGCTGAGCTCGGCCTTCAACGCCCCCAGCGGCGTCGCTGTGGATGCGGCCGGCAATGTGTACGTGGCCGATACGGGCAACAACGCGGTGGAGGAGATCGTGGCCGCGACCGGCGCGGTCGTTACCCTGGGGTCTGGCTTTCGCTCTCCCAGCGGCGTTGCCGTAGGCGCAAACGGGAGTGTGTATGTTATCGATTATGAGAACGTATGGGAGTTCACGCCGTCGGGGCAGAGGAACAGCGTGCCGAAACGGCCGCTTCGGAAAATCCGAGCGGTCGCGTCGAAAGTCCGGTCAAGACACCAGCAGTGGCAACTCATTCACGATCACTTCCTTAAACAGCCACGGTCGGGTACCGCTACTCTGAGCTGTAGCAGCGCTTGCGGATCGAATTTTCAGATTCAGGTGTCTCGCGACGGTACCGAATTCAATCTCATCGAGGTAGATCCGCAGAATCTGAACAATCTTCTTCAGGGCGTCACCATTCTGCAGTGATCTGAGCTAATCGCACTGCAACGAACCCTCGACCCAGCACTCGGAAACTTGCAGAGGTGGATTGGACATAAACGGGTGCAAATGGATATTGCTTGCCCTTAGTCCCGAATTGGGTGAAAATGGGTATAAATGGATATCCGTACCCACGAGATCAAGAACATCACGATCACGCCTGAAATCCTGAAACTCATTGCTGGGATCGATGAGTTCAAGGGGCGCTGGAAGGTGATGGAGTCCCTTGCACCTGAAAAGCTGACCACCCTGAGGCGGATCGCCACAATCGAGAGCGTTGGTTCCTCGACCCGTATAGAAGGCGCAAAGCTCAGTGATCGGGAAGTAGAAAAGCTGCTCTCCGGCGTGAAGGCTAAATCGTTCGCGAGCCGCGACGAGCAGGAAGTCGCCGGCTATGCCGATGCCATGGACATGGTTTTCGGAAGCTTCGAGTCCATAACGATCACCGAAAACCACATCAAGCAGTTACACGGAGTTCTTCTCAAATACAGCAGCAAGGACCAGGAGCATCGCGGTCACTACAAAAAAGTGCCGAACCACGTCGAAGCCTTTGGCCCCGACGGCAAGAGTTTGGGTGTTGTGTTTGAAACGGCCACGCCATTCGAAACACCTGGGTGGATGAAGGAACTCGTCAATTGGTTTAATGAGTCGGTCAGCGAAGAAACGCAGCATCCGTTGATACTGATTGCGATTTTCATTGTGGTGTTCCTGGCCATCCATCCGTTCAAAGACGGAAACGGCAGGCTATCGCGCGTCCTCACGACTCTGCTGTTGTTGCGTGCTGGATACGGGTACGTTCCCTACAGCTCAATGGAAAGTGTAATTGAGGCTAACAAGGACAACTATTACCTCGCGTTGCGGCGTACACAGCAGACCATCCGCAAAGGAAAGCAGAACTGGGAATATTGGCTGGTGTTTTTCCTGAGAACGATGGTGAAGCAGAAGAACAACCTTGCCGCAAAGGTCAAAGAAGAACAGGCTCTGCGTTCGTCTTTGCCGGCGCTTTCACGCCAGATACTGGAGTTGGCTAAGACGCGCGGAGAAATCACCGTCAAAGAAATTGAGGAATCTACTGGTGCGAACCGCAACACAATCAAAGTTCACTTGCGCAAGCTGGCGGCAGATAACTACCTGGATCAGGTCGGAAGGGGCCGCGGGGCTCGATACACGTTGAAGTAGAGGATTGCTCGCGCGACCTTCTGGCAGAACCTCTTATGTGCGTGTGTTGGCGTAGACTAGACAGCTGCTCTTATATCCAATTTTCTTTAGGGTGGGCCATGCGTTCTTGTGCGCTGCTGATTGTTCTGCTCTTGCCACAACTGTCGGTTGCTGGTGCTAACAGAGTTCCGGTTAGCAAACTGCTTGATCAGATGATCCACCGATCGACTCTGGCCGAACCAGGGGGAAGGCCTTTTTACCTAAAGGCTACTATCACTGATAAAGACGATCCAAAGTCTGAGTTCAACGGAACAGTCGAGGAATACTGGCTGCCGCCAACGAAATGGCGACGCGTCGTTAAACTTCGCGACTTTTCGCAGACGCGAATCGTCAATGGCGATCAAGTTTACGAAGAGAACATCGGCGACTATTTTCCGGTGCATGACGAAATGCTGGCGAACGAGATAGTCGATCCACTGCCCAAACCGGCTGTCGATTTGATGAATCAACTTGGACTGATGGGAGCGGAGCCCGGCTCAGGGCAAGGCCAGTGTATGGCTGAGAAATATTTCAATAATTCCGAAGGCCGCGAAACCAGAGTGCTCCTGGCCTACGACTGCAACACTGGCTTATTGATCTACCTCTGGTCGCCAAGTTGCTGCTACGGGGTGATGACAGACTATCGGAAGTTTCACAACAAAATGATCGCCTACGCGACCAAGGACGATCCGATCAATATTCGAGTCGATACGCTGAAGGATCTCGATTCTCCGGATGAGTCGTTGTTTGCGATTTCCCAGCCCACGCCTCCAAGTAGGAGGGTCGTTACGGAGAATCTGACCGAGACGGAAGCCAGAACATTTCTCCTTAGCAAGACGGAAGTTGAATGGCCCAAGGTGAGCAAGAATCCGCCGGAGAAGAGTATGACTGTCAACATCGTGATTGGGCGCGATGGACGCGTAAAAGAAGCGCAGACGTATAGTCCGGTGGAGAACGCAATTGAGGACGCGGCGCTCACAGCAGTCAGGAAGTGGACGTTCCAACCGCAGAACGTCGACGGTGTCCCCGCACAGATTTCGACCAGCCTGGCGCTCCCTTTCCCTGCAGACTATCAAAAAGTGGATGCGAGCCAGCCGCAGGTCCGGCCCATGTTCGACCGAATGCGCGTGACTGGAGACCTACGACTCGACGGTGCTCCCGCTTTCCACATGAAGGCTAGTTTCCATTCGGAAGATGGTTCCGCGAAGGGTACGTACGAAGAGACTTGGGGTTCTCCCAAAAAGTGGCGTAGAGAAGTCAGCTTGAATGACACGACAGTTGTCGAAATGCAAACGGAAACTGCGTTCTATCGAACTTTCCCGGGAAAGTACGCACCACGGGTGGCTGACGATGTAATGGACGCAATTTCTTTCAGTTTGCCTGGTGACAACGGGAGCGATCTCCACGACGCCGACTGGAGCGTTACAGACGCGAAGCTCGCGAATCTGCCCGTGCTCAGGCTATCGGCCGGTTACATCAACCCGCAGGGGAAGCCAGACCCGCTCGCAAGGCTATATTTCGTTGAGGACAAGACTGCATTTCTGCGAGGCCGTTACCACTATTCGGCTATTACGGTTTTCAATGATTTACAACCGTTTGGAGAAAAGACTGTCGCCCGCAAACTGACGATCGTCGGGAGCAGTGCTGGAAAGATCGAAATCGCGATTGACACGCTGGAGCCGGCGACAAATCTGAGCGAGGGGATTTTCACGCTTCCAGGAGTGAAGCCGGTGTTCACGTCAGACGCTGAAGATCAACGGTTCACGCAGCCGGTTGCTGTTTATACCGTCAAACCTTCGATTCCCGGCTGGCATGGACAAGTGACCTGCGCCGTGAAGATCGACGAGCACGGTCATGTTCGCGATGTAGACGTGAAGGGAACTGCAGACGAGGCCGTCATTAAACCCATCCGCACGGCTCTGATGAGCTGGGAATACGAACCAGCCACCATCAACGGTCATCCGTCACTCGGCTTTGTTCAAGTGAATGTCCAGTGATTGCATCATAGTTCCCTCGATGGAGAAGAGTGATCGAAGCAAACAACGACAACCTTCAAAGGCTCGATGATCAGGAATCAACTTACCGAACCATTTCCTGCGTGCAACACGCGAGAAAAAAGGTGTGCCGTAAGTGTGCCGTACGCTTCGATCCGCTATGCGCTAAATCGAGCCTTTTCGCTACTTCTCAAGAGTGCTTCCGTGCGGGCGTATTCTGGAGATAAGTGATTGATTTGATTTGGCTGCCCCCCAGGGATTCGAACCCCGATATGCTGATCCAGAGTCAGCTGTCCTGCCGTTGAACGAGGGGGCAGTTAGGTTTCGTGCGAGCCCTGATTCTGAAATGCCTGCGGGCTCGCTTCGATTCTATGGTTCCGGGGGAACCGCGGTCAACTTATCGGAAGAGCCCAGCGGAACGAAGGTGCGCGGTTTAGAATTGTCGAAGCTCTGATTCGGAGGAGTTGGGATTATGGCCACCACGTTTGAGACTGCGGCAACCCCTTTTGACTACGCCGAGATCGCCCGCCGCCCGCTCGAGGCCGAGCAGTGCGCCCTGGTTGTCGTTGATATTCAGGAAAAGCTGCTGCCGCCGATCTTCCAGAAAGAACAGTTAGTGCGCAATGCGCAGCTGTTGATTCGCGCCGCCGGCATTCTGAAGATTCCGGCGCTGGTCAGCACGCAATACGCGAAGGGCTTGGGCGCGACGGTCCCTGAGGTCGCTTCCCTGCTCGCAGGCACGGAGGCGATCGACAAGACCATGTTCTCCTGCTTTGGCAGCGATGTTTTTTGCACACTTCTGAAGCGACTGCCCGGAAAGCGCAACACTCTGCTGCTTTGCGGCATGGAGAGCCACATCTGCGTGGCGCAGACTGCTCTGGCTGCGTTGCGCGAGGGCTATCTGGTACATGTCGCCTCCGACGCCGTGAGTTCGCGTACGGAATGGAACTGGAAGATCGGGCTCGACCGCATGCGCGCGGCCGGAGCCGTCATCTCGTCCACCGAAATGATGATTTATGAACTGATGCGTGCGTCTTCCTCAGCACCGTTCAAGGAACTGCTGCCCCACTTGAAAGGATGAAGTGCCAAGGTCTCAAAGTGGCAAAGTAAAAGGGCTTCCTCCTTGTCACTTTGCTACGTTGTCGCCTTGGAGCTGCGTTCTACCGCTCCGCCGGCTGTGAATCTTTCTTTTTCACCCGCACCACGGTGATCTTCGCAAAGCCTTCGTTGAACGAAGGTGGCTTCAGCTTTGCCGCCATCCGCCGCATGACATCCTCGGGCACTACACGGTCCCGCCGTTGATGACGCTCGATGCAGACTTCCAGCGGCACATCAAAAAATACCGCATGGACTTCGTAGTTGTAGTCTTTAGCGAGTTTGATCCAGTGCTGCCGTTCCTGCGGCGTCAGGTTGGTGGCGTCCACGTAATTCATGGGACGCTTGGCGATCAGGCGCGCCTTCAGCATCGCACGCAGGTTCGAAAACACCAGATCCTGAAAACGCTGCTCGCGTACATCGTCAAAGAGAAGCGACCGCACCATGTCGCTCGAAAGCGGGACCACGTTGTGGCGCTTGAACCATGAACTCTTGCCCGACCCCGGCAGGCCGATGGCGAGCACCACAATGCCTTTGGGCGGACGTGCGGGAGCAGCAGGCACGGCCGCAGGAACCGCAGGCGCCGACGGCATGGGAGTCGCAGCTTCGGCCGCGGGCTCAGGCGCTTCCTCCTCGGCTGCCGGAGCCTCGGGAATGACGCCCTTCCCGGCCGCGGGAGCGAAGGCCTGCGCCACTGCCTTTTCACGGCCACGACTGCCGCGTCCACGGCCACCGCGCCGTCGTCGGGAGCGGCCGCGCGTTTCCTTGTCGGCTGCCGGCTGCGAAGGCTGGCCCTCAGATTCAGCAGGTTTCCGGGATTCGCTGGCAGACGCCGCTTCTGATTCAGCCGGG
Organism: uncultured Acidobacteriaceae bacterium; assembly: GCA_964407245.1. Lineage (GTDB taxonomy): Bacteria > Acidobacteriota > Terriglobia > Terriglobales > Acidobacteriaceae > Sulfotelmatobacter. The sequence continues at coordinate 7,438 of CAYOUY010000052.1, read as the reverse complement.
GCCGAGGCAGGCTGCTCCGCTTCACCCGCCTCGCCTAACGTCGCGGGTTGCTCCTCCAGAAAATAGGCCGGCTGCAGCGGAGGGGGCGCTGGCTGTGCAGTTTCCTCCGCAGCTTTCTTTTTGCGGCGCTGCATGCGCTCGCGCATCCATTTACGCATATGCACGCTTGTAACACAGATTGATTCGCGGGAGCAATGCGGGGCCAGGTTCCCTGAGCACCTCGCCTCCAACCGCCGGCCTGTGAAGCTTCGTGCCCCTCGGCGTAGTCTGTGGTCAAGCTTTCGTAAGCCGTGACGGACTCGCCTTGGCTGAGTCCTGAGTTGCGAGTGCTGAATGCTCAGTAAGGAGACTTACAATACCCGCATGTCCACGATCCCGGCAGAAATTCAAGGGCAGAAATATGTCTCGTTGACAACCTTTCGCAAGAGCGGCATGGGCGTCGCCACTCCAGTTTGGTTTGGTGAAGAAAATGGCAAGCTTTACGTGATGACGCGCAGCGACATGGGGAAGACCAAGCGCATCCGCAACAACCCGCAGGTGAAGGTCGCCCCGTGCACGATTCGCGGAAGAGTGACGGGGCCGCAGTTCTCCGCGACGGCGCGCATTCTGCCTTCGGAGGAACATGCCCGCGCACGGCAGACGATCGATCGCAAATACTGGGCGGCGCGGCTACCGCTGATCTGGGCACGGACGGATACGTATTTCGAGATCAGTTTTGGGTAGGTCAAAGTGGCAGGGTGGCAACGTGGCAAAGTTCCAAGCCTTGGGAGCTTCACGTGAAGGGCCAATCGGTTGGCCTGAAACTATGAAATCTTGTCACGCTGCCACGTTGTCAGCTTGAAACCTGATTTGTCTCACCACTCTCCGGTCGTCAAATACTCGTGAATGGATTTCGCTGCGCGGCGTCCCGCGCCCATCGCCAGAATCACAGTCGCAGCCCCGGTCACGATGTCCCCGCCCGCGAACACACCCTTGCGTGTGGTGCGCTGCGTTTCTTCGCTGGCCACAATGTAGCCGCGCTTGTTGGTACCCAGTCCTGGCGTGGTGGTCTGCACGATGGGGTTTGCCGTCGTCCCGATCGCCATGACCGCCACAGAAAGAGGCAGGTCGAACTCGGATCCTTGGATCGGAACGGGCCGTCTGCGGCCGGAGGCATCGGGCTCGCCCAGTTCCATGCGAACGCAGCGAGCTGCCGTGAGCCACCCCTTGCCGTCAGAGAGGAATTCGACCGGCGCGGTCAGCATCTGGAAATCAATGCCCTCCTGCTGTGCGTGGTGAACTTCTTCGGCGCGCGCCGGCATCTCGGCCTCGCTGCGGCGGTAGAGCACATACGCCTTGGCCGCGCCCAGCCGCAGCGCCGAGCGGATCGCATCCAGCGCCGTGTTGCCGCCGCCGATGACCGCGACGTTTTTCCCGTGCAGATCGAGCATCGGCTCGTCGTACACCGGAAACTTATACGCTTTCATGAGGTTGATACGCGTCAGAAACTCATTCGCGGAATATACCCCGTTCAGATGCTCGCCGGGAATGTTCATGAACTGCGGCAGGCCCGCGCCGGTGCCGATATAGACGGCATCGTAGCCTTCTTCCTCCATCAACTCACCGATCGTGATGGTGCGGCCGACCACCACGTCGGTCTCGAACTCAACTCCCATCTCGCGCATGTAGTCGATCTGCTCGCGCACGATCTGCTTGGGCAGGCGGAACTCGGGAATGCCATAAACCAGAACGCCGCCGATTTCGTGCAGCGCCTCGAATACGCGCACTTTATGGCCCTTCTGGATCAGATCTCCGGCAACGGTCAAGCCCGACGGTCCGCTGCCCACGACCGCTACTCTTTTTCCGGTGGGCGGCACCTTCGGCACGACATGCGTTCCCATCTTCTGCTCGTAGTCGGCGACGAAGCGTTCCAGATACCCGATCCCAAGCGGCTTCACCTTCTTTGACAGTAAACACGTGCCTTCGCACTGATCCTCCTGCGGGCAGACGCGCCCGGTGATCGCTGGCAGCACGCAATCTTCACGAATCTTCGCCGCCGCTCCAAGAAAATCTCCTACCACGATCAGCTCGACGAACTCCTTCACCTTCACGCCGACCGGGCAGTTATCCGTACACGTTGGCTTGGCGCACTCCAGGCAGCGGCGCGCTTCCTGCTGCGCGAGTTCCGCACTGTAGCCGAGATTTACTTCCTCGAAGTTGTGTGCCCGCACTTCCGGCGCCTGCTCCGGCATGAGCTGGCGAGGCACTTTCATGCGCTCTTTCATGGGCACAGGATTCTTCGACTTGGTGGCTGGGCTCATCGTTGTGCTCCTTGCACTTCCGGGGAGGTTGCCGCACAGACATGGCTGGCTTCCTGACTTCGTTTGAACTCCTCCATCGAAAGCTGCTCGCATTCGCGATACATCGAGTTGCGCTGTACCAGGACGCCGAAATCCACTTTGTGTCCGTCGAACTCGGGTCCATCGACGCAGGCGAACTGGCTCTTGCCCTCGATCATCACCCGGCAGCCGCCGCACATTCCCGTACCATCAATCATGATCGGATTCAGGCTGACGACGGTGTGAATGTTCTCCTTCCGCGTCATTTCCGACACAGCTTTCATCATTACGATCGGCCCCACCGCGACCACCAGATCGATCCGCGTGCCGTTCTGAATCAGTTGTTTGAGTTTGTCGGTGACGAAGCCCTTGTCGGCGTAGCTGCCGTCGTCAGTGGTGATCATCAGCGCGTCGCTCACGTCTCGCATCTCGCGTTCCAGGATCACCAACTCCTTGTTGCGTGCGCCGACGATGGAAAGCACGCGATTGCCCGCGCGCTTCAGCGCCACGGCCGTGGGATAGGCCATGGCCGTGCCGACCCCACCACCAACCACAACCACCGTGCCGTAGTTCGCAATCTCTGAGGGCTTGCCCAGCGGGCCAACCACGTCGAGTATCGAATCGCCGGTCCGGAGGGTATTCAGCAGGTTCGTCGTCTTCCCTGCCGACTGCACCACGATGTTGATCGTGCCGCGTTCGGGATCCGAGTTTTCAATCGTGACCGGAATGCGTTCGCCCTCTTCGTAGATGCGAAGAATGACGAACTGTCCGGGCTTCTGTTTGCGAGCAATACGTGGCGCCTCAATGACGAATCGCTTGATGCCCGGCGCCAGGAATTGGGCGTGGATAATTTTGAACACAGGCCCTCCGCAGTGGGACGATGACTTCTGGCCCTCGTAGGATTGTGTTCGGAATCACAGATAAGAGGCTGTGATTGGGGTCACAGAGGCGTGTGCGCTGCTGGAACGATTACCTTTGTCATCCTGAGGCGGGCGCCTTTTGCCCGCCGAAGGACCTGTGCAGCTCGCCGGCAGCTCCTCGCCGCCAGCAAGTTGCACAGGTCCTTCACTCCGTTCAGGATGACAGGGTTGTTGCACCTGCAGAACTATAAGCCGATGCCGATAATAAACCTATGCAAAAGAAGAAGCCCATGATCAAGCATTCCCGCCGCAAGATGGCCAAGGACGGAAGCATTCTGATACCGGCTGCTTTTCGTAAGGCTTTCGGCGTCAAACCGGGTGACGTCTTCTACGCGTGGATGGAAGACGGTGAGCTTATTCTCAAGCTCAGGGGGCAGCGCGGGAAGAGCCGTTAGCCCTGCGCTGAATTCGCGCGCGGTCCTCCCGCGAGGTACTCCCTCGCCAACTCCTCCAGTTCACTCGCTTTTTCGTTGAACGTCTTCAAATCTTCCGCCCTAGCCTTCCGGTACTGCATGAACATCTCGCCTGTAGCGAGAAAGGGGCCGAAGGTGGCAAAATTGAACGTTTCTCGCTGAGCCGCGCTAAGAATTTGCAGCGCCACGTCGGTCATGTGCTTCGGAACAAAGAGCATCTCCTCGTGCAGGTATTTTTGAGCGTCGTTCAGAGATTGATAGAATGACAGACGTACTTCATCGTCCTGCTTTTTTCTAGCCTCGTTGTCCGCTGGTACCAGCCTTAGGCCCTCACCCGCTAGGATATTGAACCAGTTCTGCATCTCGGCGATACGTTTCCAGAGTCCCGCGATCTTGCTGACGGTCTCTTCCGTACGCAGCTTGTGGAGATGGCCGATGGCATCTAACTCAACCTGCAATCTTCGGGTCGCCAAATCCAATTGGTTCTGCATCTGCAGGTTTAGCTGAGCGTACTTGTGCTGCTGGTCCTGAAGTGCTCTGTCGGCCCACCGTTTCCCGAGGTAGCTGGAAAGACCAAGCACGATCGAGCCACCGCCTCCGAGGCTCAACAAAACCGTTGTCTCTACTTCTAGCACCTCCTTGAATGTCACAATTCACTTCCCCTCCGGCTTGAAGATCACGCCCTGGCTGATTTTGCTGTTCATCACGACGCGCAGCGGCTGGTTGAATTGCAGACGACGAACGCAGCCTCGCTCTTCCACTTCCGCCTGATCGGCCAGCCATTGCCAGTCGACTGAGCCTTCTCCGGCGTCGGGGTTCACGGTGAGGTAGCCCACCTGAAATGCGGTCAGGTTCTGGAAGAAGTGGCTGCCCTGCGAGGGAGTGACGCGGAAGTCCCGAAAACCGGCTTCCACGATGACCCGCGCTCCCGAAATTTCATCCCATTCCACGGGGATGCCGAGCCAGGGATCATTCGATCCCCAGCGGCCTACTCCAATCAGAAGGTACGGCCGATTCTCGGCGCTCAGCACCGCATTGAAATGCGCCACAGAATGTGCCACTTCCTGGCTGCGGCTCCGTTCGAAACGGTGTGAATCCACAACAACAATGTCACACAGATTTTCGATGCGTCCGTTGCCCAGAACCTGCGTGCTCTGGCAAATCAGCTCGGAAGCGTCCACCTCGCCGATGCTCAGGTCCTGATGATCCCGAGCCAATGTCAGCGGACGAATCTGGAGAAAGCCGAATTCCGCGGTCTCACCCGGTGTCCCGGGCATGCGCACGGCAAATTCGATCTCTACGGGGTTGCCCAGTGCGTCCTCGCCCGCGCGCACCAGCTGGTCGAGGATCGTGGCCAGCGGGAAAAGCCCGTGCTTGAGCACCGGAGCGAACGTTACGACACGGGCCCCCGGACGGCTCAGTCCGTCGTAAACGGCATGATTGTCAGCAGAGTAGGTGGACGCCACCAGGTGCAGCGTGCCGTCACGCTCGGCCACGTCGAGCCCGAAGCGCACCTCGCGAAGATGGCCGGCGCCTGCACTTTCGGCACCGTTGAGTTCGAGAGCGCAGAATTCCGTCTGCGTGTTGGCCAGAATGTCTTCGACGGACGAAAACTGCAGCAGGTGTTGCGGATAGCGCGGACAGAACATCATGCAATTGCCGCCGTCGACAACGGTGCGGCCGAGGCCGAGAGCCACTGCGGCAATACCGTCAGAAAAAGTCATGGGAGCGACCGGATAGAAATTGTGCGAGCGCACCACGCCCGAAAAATCCGGATAGAAGCGCTGGCTATGCACGGTGCCCACGACCTGCTGCAAAATCACCGCCATTTTTTCTTCTTCCAGGCGATACGGCGTGGCGCGCACGTAAGCCTTGGCGTGCTGACTGAAGGTGGAGGCGTAGACGCGCTTGATCGCCTCGCTGAGTTCGGCAAGACGCGTGTGCGGATCGGCTTGCTGATTCCCCAGCATGAACGTCTCGTAGACCCCGGTGAAAGGCTGGTACTGCGAATCTTCCAGCAGGCTTGACGACCGCACCGCCAGCGGGTAATGCACTTCGTCGAGAAAGGCTTTCAGGTTCTCCTGCAACGGCACAGGGAGCGGGCAATCCAGAAAGCGCTGCTGGATTTCCGTGTCATCGTCACAATGCAACGCAAAGTCGCTGAGATTGTTCTCAGCCAGGAACTGATCGAACATATCGGTGGCCAGCACGACCGCCGGCGGTACGGCAATTCGCACTCCGGGAAAGCGCCTCGAGATCCGCCTGGTGCGCAGCAGATGCCGCACAAAAGCGAGGCCGCGCGCTTTGCCTCCCAGCGAGCCGGAGCCGATGCGCAGGAAACTGGACTCGGAGGGCTTGAAGGTCTCCGCCTTGAAATCGCCGATCAGAACCTCATTCTGCTCGCGGCGGTACGCGTTGATCGAATCGATCAGGTCGCGGCGCAGATGCTCCGGACCTCGAAAATCCGAAACTTTTCGGGGTCGCAGCTTCGCGGCCAGGGCAAATTCCGTGCGCGCCATCAGCCAGTGCGAAAAGTGATTGCTCTGCGCGTGATAAACGATGCTCTCCGCCGGAACTGTCTGCAGCTGCTCTTCGAGTTCGTTGAGATCGGTCGCGCGTCCGACCTCTTTCTGATCGGGCATACGAAAGACGAAATCGCCGAAGCCGAAATCGTCCGTCAGAATGCGCCGCAGATCCTTGAGCAGCGTGGGCGAGCGCTTGCGCAGGAACGAGTAGCCGGCCTCGTGCGCACGCTGGCGAAACTCGGTACGGCTGGTCTGCAGTACCACGGGCACGTCCGGCGCCAAACTCTTGACCATCCGGGCCAGCTCGAAACCGGCGTCGGCATTGAGCTTTCCGTCCCACGGAAATTCGACATCTGAGACTAACCCAAAGATATAGTCGCGGTACTCCTGCACCAGTTGCGCCGCGTCCTCGAAATTCGAGCTGAGCAGAATCTTTGGCCGCGCCTGCATGCGCACCAGTTTGTGCGCTACGTTGATACCTTCCTGAATCACGCGCCGCGACTGTTTGATCAGCTCCGTGTAGATTACCGGCAGAAATGACGAGTAGTAGCGAATGTTGTCTTCGACGACGAGCAGCACGGGCACGCCCATGGCGCGCGTGTCGTGAAGTACATTGCGCTTGTCTTCCACGTATTTGACGATTGCGATCAGGATGCGCGGCGTGCCCTGCCAGAGAAAGACGCGGTCAATGTCGGTGACGGGATTGCGCGCCACGAAATTCTTGATCTCGCGATAGTCGTAGCCGAGCACGACTACGGGGACGTCCAGATCGGCGCGGCGCACTTCACGGGCGAGTTGGGCTGCGTCCATATCGCCGACCGCGAGGTTGGTGACGATGAGATTGAATTGCGGATTGGCGCGGGCCAGGTCGAGCGCCTCCGCACAACTCGACACGTGCGTGATGCCGGGAATCTGCTGCAGGTTCAGTTCCAGCGATTCGTCAATCAGCAGTTCGTTCAGCCGTCCGTCTTCGCGCAGGATGAACGAGTCGTAGAGGCTCGAGACCAGAAGGATGTTCTGGACTTTGAAGGGCATCAGGTTTTCGAAGCCTTCAAAGCGCTCTTCGGCGTCGAGGATGGGCTCGGTGATGGAGCGCAGCAGGGACATGGAGATGGTCAACAGCTAATCATACTCGTGGGGATAGTAATAGGAAGGGACGGGGTACCCCATGTCTCGCCGGTGTTGCGAGACATGGGAAGTACAGCCCGATGTTCATCCATCACAGACTCCGTTTGGCGGATTCGGCTAGCCTGGGCCCCGTG
>CAYOUY010000051.1:0-1916 GCA_964407245.1 uncultured Acidobacteriaceae bacterium | reverse complement strand
CTGCACATCGGGGCGGTTGACCCGGCGAAGATGGAGGCGGCGCGACAATCCGGAACGATGCTTCCCAAGTTACATTCGCCGCAGTGGGCTCCCGATCGCGAGCCGACCATCAAGGCGGCAATCACGGCCGAGACCGCAATTTTGCTGGACTTGTTTAAGAATCAATAAATGTTTGTATTAGGGCACGACTTTCAGTCGTGCCGAAAAGGCGAGAAAACCTGGGCTTTAGCCCCTGCCGATGTGCCTCAGGGGCTAAAGCCCAATCTCTTACACCTCGCTTTTGGCACGGCTGAAAGCCGTGCCCTGATACGAAGCAAGTTCGTCGGATTCTGTCTTACTCCGCCTTCATTCCCATCTGTTCGATCATCTTGCGCTGCTCGGCCGTCCAGTTGCCGGACATATCGCCGTGCTGGATGAGCATCTTTTTCTGCTCCCACATGGGCTTGTTGGTGTTGATCTCTTTCACGTTGGCCTGGCGGCCGGAGAGGTCCCACTCGCCGATGCCTTTGTCGTGATACTTGAAGACCACGTTGTCCACGTAGGTGATCTTGTTGCCCCACAGGTCCATGGCGGGAACCGTGTGCAGCGGCTTGCCTTCCTTATCGCGCTTCATCACGCCTTTCTCTTCCAGGATCCCGGGAATGGTAAGCGTGTAAGTGTTGTGGTCGGCCGATTCGGTGAATTCGACGGGCACCACCTTCACGTTCTCCACCTTGGGCGGATTCCAGGCGAACATGAAGCCGAGCATCTGGCCGAAGGCATCGCGCTGCTCGGGCGTGGTCTTTTCGTCGAAATAGATCGTGCCCTTGACCTTGCTGGCATCCTTGTCGATCAGGTCGCCAACCACCACGGCTTTGAAGCCATCCATCTTTACGTTGCTGTAGTGGCCGTGCTGGATATAGACGAAGTCGGCGGCGTCGCAGCCACCGTGCGTGGGATGGCCGTTCGAGCGGCATGGACAGCCATAGGCGGTGCAGGCACATTCTGTGAAGTCGATGCCGTGCACTTCGAAATCCGGAATGGTTTTTTCGGTTGGTTTCTGCTCCGAGAGGCCGCTCATGGCAACCAGGGCCAGGGCGAGGCCAAGAGTAACTGCTATGCTAAGTTTGTTCATCTCATCCCCCTTACGAGAGCTAATCCGTTTCCCAGTGGCGGAAGCTTAGGCCCGTTCAAGTGCAAACGTCAAATGCTGAACTGAAATCTTTTTTCCTCGATGGCCCGGCAGGCCGGCTGGAAGCCTTGCTGAACGCGGGTGCGACGGGCGCCACGCACGCGGGGCTGGTCTGCCATCCGCACCCGCTCTACGGCGGCACCATGCACAACAAGGTGGTCTTTCACGCCATGAAGGCGCTGCGGAACTTTGGCTTTCCGGTGTTGCGATTCAACTTCCGCGGCGCCGGCCACAGCGAGGGAACGCATGATGAAGGCCGCGGGGAAACGGATGACGTGCGCGGGGCGCTCGATTGGCTCGATCGCGAGTTCCATCTGCCCGTGGTGTTCGCCGGCTTCTCGTTTGGAGCGGCAGTGGGATTGCGGACTTGCTGCCCGGATGCGCGGGTGGTCGCGCTCGTCGCGCTGGGCACGCCCGTGGCCTTTGATGGGCGGAGCCACGCGTTCCGTTTTCTTGAAAGCTGCGCCAAGCCCAAATTGTTCGCGAGCGGCACGCACGATGAGTTTGGCCCGCCGGGCGTGCTGGAAGATGTGGTTGCGCGTGCTGCCGATCCGAAACGACTGGTGCGCGTCGAAGGCGATCATTACTTTGCCGGGCACCTCGACGAGATGCGGCAGGCGATCGAGGGGTGGGTGCGAGGAGTGGTGGTTGCCCGCTAAGAGCGGGAGCGAATTGGAACTAGCGAAAATAACTGTCACCCCGAGCGAGCGCCAGCTTTTGGCGCGAGTCGAGGGGCAACGCGTCT
>CAYOUY010000050.1:0-59078 GCA_964407245.1 uncultured Acidobacteriaceae bacterium | reverse complement strand
GCGGTGCGCTCTTACCGCACCTTTTCACCCTTACCCCGCCCATTCCGTAAGTCATGCGCCTTAACTTCAACGAGACCCACCGAATGGGCGGGGCGGTATGTTTTCTGTGGCACTTTCCGTCCAGCCGGCTTGAACCGGCTGTCCCGGACGTTATCCGGCACACTGCTCTGCGGAGTTCGGACTTTCCTCCCCGCCCATTCCGTAAGTCGCTATACAGTTCAAACGGAGCTTACCGAATGGGCTGGGCGACCGTCCGGTCCGGCTGCCTACGTTCTTATTATATGCGATCAACGCCCGAGCTCAGCCCTCAGCCCACGGCCGTCGGATCCCATGCCGCAGGTATGCAGCACCTGCGCGATCACTGCTAAACTGATGCTCAACCTTGGGCATCAACCCGCCGTGCATGACGCCTGAGGTCCAAGGCCTGAGGGCTGCTGCATGCATCTCGCCGAATCCATCCGCATTGCGTTGCGTTCGCTGTGGGCGAACAAGCTGCGCTCTGTGCTGACGCTGCTCGGCGTAGTGATCGGTGTGGCAGCTGTGATTGCTGTGGTCACGTTTGTTTCCGGCGTCAACGATTATGTGGCCAAGAAGATCTTCAACCTGGGCGCCGACGTATTCCTGATCTTCAAGGTCTCCCCCGCGGTCACCAACGTCGATCACTTCCTCGAAGCCGAAAAGCGCAAGGACCTCACTCTCGACGATTACCGCGCGGTCGCCGAAGCCTGCCGCCACTGCGAACTGGTTGCGGCCTCGACGCGCAACGAAACCGGACACGTGAAGTACGGCGGGCAGTCCATCAGCGACACGCTGGTGCGGGGCGTTACTCCCGGCATGGCTACGATTCTCGACACGGACCTGAGCTCCGGCCGCATGGTCAACGAGACCGACCTGAACAATCACTCGGCGGTTGTCGTGATCGGAAACGATATTCTCGAGCACCTGATGCCGGGAATGGATCCCCTGGGGAAAGAAGTCCGGATCGACGGCTGGAGTTATGTGGTGATCGGTGTGGCCAAGAAGAAAGGCTCGACGCTGGGGCAGAGCGCCGACAATTTTGTGATGATCCCGATCACGACCTGCCTCAAGCAGTACGGATCGCATGACAGCAACCTGCGCATTGCGGGCAAGGCGTCCAGCACCGGCGCCCCGCTCAGCGAGGCCGTGGATGAGTCCCGGGTTGCGCTTCGCGCCCGGCGCCACGACCTGCTGGGCATGGACGACAGCTTCGACATTGAGACCAACGCCAGCCTGCTCGGCATCTGGAGCGGGTTGAGCAACACCTTCTTCATGGCGACGATCGGCATTGCGTCGGTATCTCTGGTCGTCGGCGGGATCGTCATCATGAACATCATGCTGGTCTCGGTGACGGAGCGGACGCGCGAGATCGGCATTCGCAAAGCGCTGGGCGCAAGGCGCGGCGACGTGCTGTTGCAGTTTCTGATCGAAGCCATCATTCTGGCGCTGATCGGTGGAATTCTGGGAGTGCTCACGGGAGTGATCGTGGCCGAAGGCGTGACTGCTTTGATCGGAATGCCGTCGGCGATCAAGTTGTGGGCGGTTGTGGCCGGGTTGGTTGTTGCGGCCAGCGTGGGCGTGTTTTTCGGAGTCTACCCCGCACGCAAAGCGGCGCGGCTCGATCCGATCGTGGCGTTGCGGTTTGAGATGTAGGATTACATAAACAACGGTTGTCATTCCGACCCCGAGCTAGTCGAGGGGGAGGAACCTGGTGTTTGCCTGCGTCGGCAGAGAAGCGGGTTCCTCGCCGGGCCGGCGCCCCGACTCGGAATGACAAGGTGAGTTTGCAATGCGCAAATCCGAATTCGGCGAAATCGTGCAGATGGCGACGGACACGATCCGCAGCAACAAGCTGCGCTCCGGCCTGACGGTCCTCGGCATCGTGATCGGAGTCTCGGTCGTGATCGGGGTGTCTTCGATTGGGCGTGGGCTTGACGATAACGTGCGCGATCTTGTCGCGAGTGTCGGATCCAATGTCATCTTCGCGTTTCATCTGGATCCGTTCATCTTCGGAAAAATGCCGGAGGAAATGCGCACGCGCAAAGAGCTGACTTTCGAGGACGCCGAGGCGATGAAGGACCTGCCTCACGTCAAAGCGGTCTCGGCTGGACTTCGGCTGTTTCGTCCCGAGCTGGGAGTGGGCAGCTATTCGGTCAAATACCTCGACCGCAAGGCCAAGAACACCATCATCGAAGGCGACATGGCCGAGGCGAAGGACGTCTTCGATCTGCCCATGGCCAGCGGCCGCTGGTTTACCGATCTCGATGACGAGCATCGCGCGCCCGTTGTGGTGATCTGCTACGACACGCAGCAGGAGCTTTTCGGCAACCAGGATCCGCTGGGCAAGGAGATCAACATCGAGGGCCGATTGTTCGAGGTCATTGGCACGGTGCAGAAGATCAAATCGGTTTTTGGCGGCGGCAAGGACCCGAACGACAATCGCGTCCTCCTGCCGCTGCGGACGTTTAAAACTTTGCATCCAGAGATGAAGCAGCACTGGATAAGCGTCAAGGCCACATCGCACGATGACATGCCCAAGGCGATGGACGAGATGCGCGAACTGTTGCGCCGCCGCCGCAAGGTTCCTTTCGACAAGCCAGACAATTTTACGGTGATGACCTCGGATTCGATCTCTGATGTGTGGAACCAGCTCACCGGCGCACTTTTCATCGGCATGTTCGCCATTTCCAGCGTAGCGCTGATCGTCGGCGGCGTTGGCGTGATGAACATCATGCTGGTGAGCGTTACAGAACGCACGCGGGAAATCGGAGTGCGGAAAGCGATTGGCGCGCGCAAGCGCGACATTCTCCTGCAGTTCACGCTCGAGGCCATCATGCTGACCGCGGTCGGCGGCGTGATCGGCATTCTGACGGGAGCGATCCTGGTCTGGATCATTCCCGCTCTGTGGCCGTCGCTGCCCGCCCACATGTCGATGTTCTGGACCACGTTCGGCTTCAGCGCTGCCGCCGGAGTCGGTCTGGTCTTCGGAATTTATCCAGCGTGGAAGGCCGCAAACCTCGATCCGATCGAGTCGCTGCGGTATGAATAGAGCAGCTTTCAGCTATCAGCTTTCAGCCATCAGCTTGGCTCGCGGATTGTCCGAGAGCTGCGCCTGCGCATGATTCATCTCGCCACGATTTTCCAGATCGTTACGATTCTCGGCTGCGGGACCAGCGCCGTCTACTACGTGGTATGCCTGTGGAGCGCGGCTGCGTTTCTGCGCGCACGCAGGACGGACAGGAGTGTCCACCCCACACAGACCCTACCGCCCGTTTCGATCCTCAAGCCACTGAAAGGAACGGACCCGGACGGCTACGAGAGCTTCCGCAGCCACTGCCTGCAGGATTATCCGGAATACGAAATCATTTTCGGCGTCAGCGATCCGGCAGATCCCGCCGTGGCGGCGGTTCGGCAACTGCAGAAGGAATTTCCAAATCGCGGCATCCGGCTGGTCGTCTGCGACGAAATCCTGGGTGCCAACGTGAAGGTCAGCAATCTGGAACAGATGGAGAAGCATGCCCGCTACGACTTCTTCGTCGTCAACGACAGTGATATTCGCGTGGAGCGTAATTACTTGCGGCACGTAATCGCGCCGCTCACCGACAAGAAAATCGGCATGGTGACGTGCCTTTATCGCGGCGTTGCTGCTGACACGCTCGGCTCGCGGCTGGAATCGTTGGGCATCAGCACGGATTTCATTCCCAGCGTGCTTGTGGCTTGGCAACTGGAAGGCGGACTGCACTTCGCTCTGGGCTCAACCCTGGCCTTCCGCCGCCCGGATCTCGACCGCATCGGAGGATTCAAATCCGTAGTCGACTTTCTCGCCGATGATTACGAACTCGGGCGCCGCATTGCTGGCCTCGGCCTCGAGGTTCATCTGTCCAACGTGGTCGTCGAGACGCACCTGCCGGCCTACACTCTCGGAGGATTCCTGGCGCACCAGTTGCGGTGGGCGCGCGGCGTGCGTGACGCGCGCCTCGGTGGCTACATCGGCCTGATTTCGACATTTGGCCTGATGTGGGCCTTGCTGAATCTCGGCGTGGCTCGCGGCACAACTTGGTCGTGGGCAGTGCTTGGTCTTATGGTAGTGCTACGCATGGCTGTCGCGCTGTTGGTCGGCAAATCCGTATTGTTCGACGTGGACCTGCTAAGAAACCTGTGGATGCTTCCAGTGCGTGATCTGGTCGCGGTCGGCGTCTGGATCTTAAGTTTCTTCGGCCACACCGTCACTTGGCGCGGCGATCGCTTCCAGTTGAAGGATGGCCGCCTGATTCGCCTCGCTCCCTAGTTGCGCGTTGCGCAAGGGAATTCCAGCGGGCAGAATACTCCGCCGAAACCTCCGTCCTCCGCTATACTTACGCTTCGCCCGGACTATGGTTCACGCGCTGCGCCTCGCGTTGCTGTCCATCGCATTGCTGGGGACGTTCACCTCGACGGTTTATCTCTTTCTGGTTCTGGCCGCTGCACTGCGTTTTCATCTTCGTTCGCGACGCGCCGAAACCCCGGTGAGTGCCACAGATCTCCCCCCGCTAAGTGTGCTTAAACCGGTTCACGGGGCTGAGCCGCGGCTGGACAAGAACATCGCGAGCTTTTTCTCGCAGTCGTATCCGGAATATGAACTGATCTTCTGCGCCCGCCATCTCACCGATGCGGCGATGAAAGTTGTGGATCAAGTCCAGGCCTCGACGCCGAGTCGCGTGCAGGCGCGCAAAATCGAATGCGGCGAGCCGCCGTGGGTGAATCCGAAAATCTGGTCGCTCGACGCGTTGCTGCGGGCTGCGGCTCACCAGTGCATCGTCATCACCGATTCCGACGTCAAAGTCGGCGAAAATTTTCTGCGCAACGTCGCGCCACCGCTGGCCGACCCTACGGTTGGAATGGTCACCTGCCTTTACCGCGGTGTACCAACTGGCGGTCCATGGTCTCGGCTGGAAGCACTGGGCATGTCGGTCGAGATGAGTTCCGGCGTGCTGGTTGCCGACATGATGGAAGGCATGCAGTTCGCCCTGGGGCCGTGCATGGCGACGAAGAAGTCCGCGATCGCGGCCATAGGGGGGGTTGCGAGGCTCGCCGACTATCTCGCCGATGATTTCGTCCTCGGTAACTGGATCAGCCGCGCTGGACTGAAAGTTGCGCTTGCAACAGAGATCATCGACCACGTGGTGACCAACACCGCATTTCTCCCATCCATGCGGCACCAGGTGGGCTGGGCCCGCAGCACGCGCTTCTCGCGGCCGCTGGGCCATCTCGGGTCGGTGCTTACCTTCGCGATGCCCTTCGCAATGCTTGGCTGTGTCTCGGAATGTTTGCTCGGAAACTGGCGGCTCGGCCTCGGCCTTCTGGCGTGGGGAATCGTCAACCGAGTTGTTCAGGCGCTTGCGGTCGGATGGGGCGTCGTGAAGGATCGTGAGTCGCCAGCCTGGTGTCTGCTCTACCCGTTGCGCGACCTGATGGGTTTTCTGTTTTGGATATGGGGCTACTTGTCAGACGATGTGCGTTTTCGCGGCGAGATCTACACGCTCTATGCCGACGGCAAGATTCGCCTGAAGCATCACAATCGCGGTGATGTGGATGGCACTGCGTGCGTGAGTTAATTGCAAGAGCGGCCGCATCTGCGAGGGTGACGAGTTACTCCTGCCGGTTGGTGAAGATGGCCTTGCCGCCGCTGCGCGTCAGCAGAAAATGGGGCAATCCGGCTAGTTCCTTCGGATCGTCCTGATCGGTCCAAACGAAAATGCGAGCGGGTCCTGGCCAAAGTGCAGTGAGAGATCGCACGGTCTCGAATCTATGCGGCGGTGCATCGGGAAATTTTGCTCCGTACCACAATGCGCCGCTCGGCGTGTGCAGCACGCGCACGGGAGTGCGTAGATAAAAGTTCAGCGTCGATGCTTCGTGGTATTCCCCATCGATGACGATGAGATCACCCGGGCGATAGACCTTCTCAATCGCCACGGCCAGATTGTAGGACGACAGAATGGGCGAGAATCTGGCAAACGATACGTGAACACAGGTGAGCAGGCTGACCATCATTAGGGAAAGGGCGACATTCCCCAGGGCTGGCCGGGTGCGGCGGCGCAGCCACCAGTTAAGCACCGTCCCGAACAGCAGAGCCAGACACGCGCCGAGCAGCGGGCCGCGAAACATTCCCAGCGCCTGCGGCGTGAAATCGAGCACATGGCCGAGTGAGAGATCGTAGTCCTGCGGATTTTTCTTCAGCAATTCCGCCAGGTCAGCTCCCGCGGGCGGTTGCCGCGTCATCGAAAACAGCGCCAGCCCAACGACCGCTCCGATCACTCCCACGATCATGAGAACGAGCGAAGAAACGCGTCCGGCGCGTCGATCTTTTTCCGTGGCGTCTGTCGCCGATTCGCGCGCAAGCCAGCCTCCCGCAAGCAGGGCCACGCCGGGGAGAGCCGGAATGGTGTAGTACTCCTGCCGGGTCGAAAAGCTGAAGAAGAGCAGAATCACCAGCGGCCAAAGGAAAAAGAGCAAATTTGCGCGCTGCTCCCGAGACAGCGGCGAGACGAGCTGTTGCCAGCGCCGGGGAACGCTCTTCATTGCCTGCGGCAGAAACACGGCCCAGGGCACAAGCCAGAGCACGAGAAACGCCCAGAACAGCAGCAGCGGCACCGTGTCATACCCGGGTGGCTCGCGTGTGCCGATGAAGCGCCGGAAATGCTCGTTTACGAAATAGAACCAGAGGAATCCGCGCGCCTGCCCTTGCGCCGGATTACGGATCGCCGCAAGGATGTGCCACGGTGCGGCCACAGCAAGGAAAACCAGCGTGCTCGACATCACGCGCAGCTTTGCCAGATGGCGCAAATTGCGAGTCAGAAGCAAATGAATACCGATCGTAGCGATGGGAAACACCAAGCCAATCAGGCCTTTGGTGAGAACGTTCAAGGCGCAGGCTACGGCGAATCCCCAACAGGTGGCGCGCGATGGAGGGTCTTCTTCGAGCGAGCGCAGAAAGAAGAAATACGAAATCGTCAGCCACAGCCCGACCATAACGTCGGGAATCATGAAGCGCGTGAAGATATACGGGCCAATCGACGTAACCAGCGCTACCCCGGAATAGAATCCGCCTCGCGCGCCGAACGCGAAACGCCCCAGCCAATACGTGGCCAGAATCGTGGCGAGAACGCCAAGCATCAGCGGCAAGCGCGTACTCCAGTCGCTAATGCCGAAAACTTTGTAGCTTACCGCCAGGGCCCAGTACATCAGCGGCGCCTTTTCCAAGTAGCGCAAACCGTTGATGTAAAGCGTGACCCAGTTGTGCCGCAGCAACATTTCGCGCGCGGCCTCCGCGTGCACAGTGTCGACATCGTCGAGCAGGGCCGGCGTGAACATCCCTGCAACGTAGATGGCGAGCCACAGCGCGATCAGAACCAGGAGTGAAAGCACCACGGATGAAGACAAGGACGACGAAGATTGTGACGGGAAAGAAGAGCGCTGAATCGGTTGGGACTGAGGGCCTGTAGGAGGGTTCATGCGGAGTCCGCGCAGGCTGATTATAGGGACTCGCCCGTTAGGCGATCAAACCAAGCTCGATCAAACCGGGTTCGATCGACCAAGCTCGATCAAACCGGCGCGATGAAGACTCGGTGCGAGTATCTGGCCACGATTACTGCGTGCACGCGGCCGACGCGTCGTGGCGATCAAGCGTTTCGCGGATCTTGCTGGAGAGCTGTTTCAGGGTGAAGGGTTTCTGCAAGAAGTTGGACGCGAGGCCGGTAACATGGTGGTCAAGGACGGTCTTGCCGGCGTAACCAGAAACAAACAGTAGTTTGGTTTCCGGAAGCAGACGACCCAGTTCCTTGGCCAACTGGCCACCGCTCATTTGCGGCATCACGACGTCGGTGACGGCCAGGTGAACCGGCGAGCCATGCTGGCTGGCGACCGAAAGGGCATCGACACCGTCTTTCGCTTCTAAGACCTTGTAACCCTGCAGGGTCAGAAATTCGGCCGCGGCGCGCCGGACTGCGAGTTCATCTTCCACCAAAAGGATGGTCTCCGAACCGCGGGGCGGCGTTGCAGGAGCGTCCTCCACCGCTGCTTCGCTGTGATGGCGCTCTGCCACGCAGGGCAGGTAAATCTTGAACACCGTGCCCATCCTCGGTTCGCTGTACGCCCAGATGAATCCCTTGTTCTGCTTGACGATTCCGTAGACCGTGGCGAGCCCCAGCCCGGTCCCTTCTCCCGGCGCCTTCGTCGTGTAGAAGGGCTCAAAAATGTGGGGCAACTGGTGTTCGGGGATCCCGGCCCCGTCGTCGCTGACAGTGATCAAGACATACGGGCCAACAGGAATCGCGGCTTGTTTACAGTGGATGTAGGCCTCATCGAGTTTCACAGCGCCGGTCTCAATCTGAAAGCGCCCGCCCTGGGGCATGGCGTCACGCGCGTTAGCTGCCAGATTCATCAGAATTTGCTCGATCTGAACCGGGTCGACTCGCACGCGGCCGATTGGTTCACCCGGCCGGAAACTCAGCTCGATGTCTTCGCCGATGAGGCGAGGGAGCGTTTTGGCAATGCTCGCGATCACGGCATTGAGGTCCACCACGCGCAGAATCTGCGGTTGTTTGCGGCTGAAGGCCAGCAATTGCCGTGTCAATTCCGCCGCTCGGCGCGCCGCCGACAGAATCTCCTGAATCTTCGCCTGCAGTGGACTGTTGGGGACCACATTGTCCAGGGCAAGCTCCGCGTAGCTGGTAATGATGGTGAGGAGATTGTTGAAGTCGTGAGCCACTCCGCCGGCCAGGTTCCCGATGGCGTCCATCTTTTTCGCCTGCTGGAGCTCGGCCTCCAGACGGTGCCGCTCGGTCAGATCGCGCCCGTTGGAGACGAAATGTGTGATCTGTCCTTCGGCGTCGCGCACCGGGCTGATGCTTTCCTCCACACAATACTTTTCGCCATTCTTCTTGCGGTTGACCAGAATGCCGCGATACACGTTACCGGCCAGGATGGTCTGCCAAAGTTCGCGGTAAACGTCCGGCTCCTGCTCGCCCGAATTGAGGAGGGCCGGAGTCGTGCCGCAGGCCTCTTCTCGGCCGTAGCCAGTCAGGGTCTCGAAGGCAGGATTGACGTACTCAATGATTCCGTGGCGGTCGGTGATCATGACCGTGTCCGGCGATTGCTCGACGGCGCGTGACAACTTGCGCAGCGACTCTTCGGCGATGTGCTGTTCCTGCTGCAGACAGTGCAACGCCAGCGTGCTGTGGATGGTCCGCACCAGGGTTGCCCCGTCCAGTTGCGACCGGGGCACGCAGTTCCACGCTCCCGCCTCGATGATCTTTGCCACCGTTCTTTCATCGGCGTCTTCCGTGAGCAAGATAAAAGGAACGGTGACCCGCGTGTGCTGAATCTGGGAAAGGAGCAGGACGGCCTCGCTGTTGTCAGTGTCGTGCTGAAACAGCAATAAACTGTACGCTTTCTGTTGCAGCATCGCTTTGGCCTCTTCGAGCGTGTGCGCGTGATCCAGGTCTGCCGCGAGTGTTTGCCGGTTGCGCTCCAGAATTTCGCGCACCAGGAAGAAATCTTCCTCTCTCTCGCCCACCAGCAACACCGACAAAGGCGTGGCGGCTAGCGCGGGTTTTGCGGCCGTTAGCACTTTGGCTCCTTTTTGGATACCATCGGAGACCCAGGGCAAACGGGTTGGCGGGCACCAGAGAGTTCACGGCGTTTGCAGGCCGCAGGCTCCCGATTCGGGGATGGACTCTTTTTCGGGACGAACGGTTACCAAGGGCTGGCGCTGGAAAATTGCAGGATAATAATTAACATTAAACGATATTGATCTTCTGGAAGTGAGATATGGTCAGACATTTGATTTTTCCGCTATTCGCCATGCTTTTACTGAGTGCCTGGCAGCTTCAGGCGCAGGCAGGCGCGTCTCCACAAGATTTCAACTTTCAGGTTTCCGCCTCGCAACCCTGGACCGATACCGGTCTCGACCTGCAGACCGGAGACAGGAGCACTGCATCGATTCGGATGCAGTCGTCCCTCACAGCTCGGCATTCGCAGTTCAGCAATGCAGACTCGTCACTTTTGCCGTCCTGCCGGTTAACCAATCTGGCATTCCTGCGTCTAATCCAATAGTTCCTGTGGGTTTGGCGGCCCGGTTCCCGCATTCAAGCGTCAAGGGGAACTGCGGAAGGGTGTCCATCGTATAGACACTCAAGCGGGATTCTGCCTCTCGCAAGGCCGCACGTGCGGTCATAAGGAACTTCGCGTTTGGGGCGCTGACCCTGCAGCGCATGGATCAACGGGAGTCGACCACATCTGGGGGATGGCATGGAAAACGGGCACAAGACGAACGGTTCGCTGAAGCCGACGGAAAAATATGACATGGCGCACGTGCAGGAAGTAATTCGTCAGGCGCACGAGGAACTGCGCCAGTTGATGCAGCAGCGCGCCGAAGTTGTGAAGCGCATCGGCACGGTCAAGCAAACCATCAGTGGTCTGGCGAATCTGTTTGGCGATAGTGTGCTGAACGATGAGCTGATGGAGCTGGTTGATCGCAAGACCAACGGCCGCCAGCCGGGATTTACCAAGGCATGCCGCATGATTCTGATGGAATCGGGGCGCGCTTTGAGCGCACGCGACATCTGCGAATATTTCGAGCAGAAGCTGCCCGCCATGCTGGCCCGGCACAAGGACCCGATGGCCTCGGTGACGACGGTCCTGAACCGCCTGGTGGAATATGGCGAGGCCGAAGCCGTGCACGCCAACAATGGCAAACGTGCCTGGCGCTGGGTAACCGATGCGAATCCGGTAATCGAATCAAGCCCGGTAGTCTCGAACTTCGCACACGCCTGAGCCAGTCGCGCTTCGGGGCGGTGTCGTACTCGGAAGCTGCCGCCTAGCCCGGTGGCAGCAGCATTCCCTTTTCCAGATGCCGAGTCACATGCGCGTAGGAAGCAGCGTGCGGATCGTGTGTGACCATCACGATGGTCTTGTGAAAGTCCTCGTTCAACCGTTTCAGAATCTCCAAAACTTCCGTCGCTGAGTGGCTGTCGAGGTCGCCCGTGGGCTCGTCGGCGAGCAGTAAGGTCGGGTCGCTCACAATGGCCCGCGCGATGGCGACGCGCTGCTCCTGTCCGCCGGAAAGCTGCTTGGGCAGGTGGTCGGCGCGATCTTCCAGTCCAACCAGCTTCAGCGCGGTCAAAACGTGGTCGCGTCGCTGCTGCGCATTGAGCTTGGTCAGCAGCAGCGGTAACTCCACGTTTTCAAACGCGGTGAGCACAGGAATCAGGTTGAACGTCTGAAAGACATAGCCGATGTGTTCGTTGCGCCAGCGTGCAATCTGGCTGTCGCTGAAGCGGAAAATATCCTGGCCCTGCACCAGCAGGTCGCCGCCCGTCGGGCGATCGATGGCTGCGATCATATTCAGCAGCGTGGTTTTGCCCGAGCCCGAGGGCCCCATCAGGGCAAGGAATTCTCCCTTGGCGATGTCGATGGAAACATCGTCCAGCGCCTTCACTTCGAAAGCATCGCGCTTGAAGATTTTCGTGACGCCCCGCGCCTGCACGACTTTGGTGTTGGTGGCCACATTCGTTTGTGCAACTGTGCTCATGATTGCCCTTTCTGCAGGATTGCCTTTTTAGTTTTGACCCTTGATCTTGATTTTGTCCCCGTCTTTCAGAGTCGCAGGCGCGATAGTGATGACGCTCTCGCCGCCAACCAATCCGTCGACCAGCGCGCCGTCGCTGCGCTGGCTCAACACGTGAATGTCGCGCGCCACCGCCTTGCCGTTAAACCCAACCAGAACAATTTTCTTGCCGTCGCGATCGCGAATCGCTGCCGACGGCACGAAAACGCCCTGCGGACCTTTTGCATCTTTCGGCGTTTCATTGGCCAGGAATTTCACGGTTGCGTTCATCTCCGGCCGCAGCTGGATCTCGGGGTACTTGTCGGGATTCAGCACCTGAACCTTGACTTGCACCGTCGCCTTCTGCCGGTTCGCCTCGGGAGAAATCTGCGCGATCTCGCCGTCATATTCTTTATCGGGATATGTGTCAGTCGTGACTTTCGCCTTCTGTGCCGGACTCAGCCGCGCAAAATCAGCCTGGGCAATATCCAGCTCGACTTGCAGGTCGTTCAGGTCGGCGAGCGATACAACCGATCCCTGCGGCCCGCCTGCCGCCGCGCTGGCAAACTGCGCCGTGATCAACTCACCTTTTTCCGCCGTGCGATCGAGAATTGTGCCGGTCACAGGCGCGCGAATGATCGTCGCATCCAGCTGCGACTTCGCATAGTCGAGCTGCCCCTGAGCCTGGACGAGAGCCCCTTGGGCGCGGGCGATCTCCTCCTGCCGCGGACCGATATGCGTCAACTCAAACGCTTTCTGCAGCGAATTCACGCGCTGCTGATCGGCCTCGAACCTGGCGGTCGCGTCGTCGAGTTGCTGCCGCGAAACCACGCCCGCCGCGGCGAGTTCTTTCGTGCGGTCGAGCGTCAGCTTGTCGTTAACCAGCGTGGCACGGGCTTCGTCGAGGTTGTGCTGCGCCTGCTGAATCTCCTCCGGCCGCGAACCGTGCTGCAGTTCTTCGAGATAGGAGCGGGCGTTGGCCACGGCGCCTTCGGCCTGCTCATAGGCCGCGCGAAACTCCTGGTCCTCCAGACGGACCAGCACCTGGCCCTCTTTGACCTTGTCGCCTTTCTCCACGCCAATCCACGCCAGGCGGCCCGTCACCTTCGAGTTTACGTTGATGGTGTGATGGGCCACGATGTAGCCGGTCGCCGACAGCACCGTGCCGCCCACGTCGCTCGACTCAGCGGCGGCGCGCGCAACTTCGACTTCCGGCACGCTCGCAGAGAGAGCCCGGTAGGCGACGGTAATCAGGCCGAGCAGGACGACCACCGCGATCCCAACGATGATGTACCGCCGCGCCCAGGCCGGCGGCTCGCCGCCATTGTCGCCACGCTGCGAGCGGTCAATGCGGAGGCTCTGCAGATCTTCGTGTTTGGCATCAATTGCCATACAAACCCATCGTCCTCGCACCGCTTTCACAGGCCGGGTGCCCCATTCAAGCCCGGTTTTGGCTTGAGTGGGGATTTTCTATCCCCGCAGTGCATTCAAAATATTCTGCCGCGCCGCGTGCCAGGCGGGAGCGAGCCCACCGAAAAATCCCATCACCAGCGCGAAACACACCGCCGCAAACGCAACCGACCAGGTAATGCGCAAGGCGAACACAACCTCGCTGAACGTAACCTGGTTCGACGTTCCGGTCTGCATGCCGTTGAAGGGCAGCATCAGCACAATGCCCAGCGCAGCGCCCAGCAGCGCCAGAATCAGCGACTCCAGCACGAACGAAGTCAGTATGGCCGGCCGCGAAAATCCGATCACGCGCAAGGTCGCGATTTCGCGCCCGCGATACGCCACTGCCGCATACATGGTGTTCATGGCGGCGAAAATCGAGCCGATCGCCATGATGATCGCCACTACGATCCCGATGATTTTGATGGGCGTGCCGGAACTGGTCTGCTTCGCGTAATAGTCGGTCTCGATCAGTCCATCGAGCTTCAGCCGCTGGTCGTCGCTCACACGATTCTTCAGCGCCTCGGCGGCAATGGGATCTGTCGCCCGCAGATACGCCGACGAAAATCCTCCCTGGCGGTCGAAGTCGGAAGCCATCTGATTCACGTCGCCCCAGATTTCAGACTCGTAGGCCGAACCGCCCGCGTCGAACACGCCGACGACTTTCCACGATCCTTTGCCAAATTCCATCGTGTCGCCGATATTGGCATGCGCGAAGCGCTCGCGGATGGATTTGCTCACGACAACTTCACGCTGCCCGGTCTCGAACCAGCGTCCGTCGGTCAGTTTCACGCTGGGCTTGCCGTCCGCGCCCGGCAACTGCCGCATCTCAAGCCCGTCGGGCATCATGCCGCGCACGGTTACGTTCACTTCGCCGGTACCGTCTTTCCGCGGCAGCACGATCACCACGTTCCACTCGCCGGAGGCGAGCGGCTCGCCGTGACTGTCTTTGGCGATGCCCGGCAGCACTTTCAGCGTGGGAAAAAGCGCGGCATCGAACCCGCCAGTCAGTTCCGACTCCGATCCCTTGCGCAGCACCAGTATGTTCAGCTTGCTGCCGCTCGAGACGAACGCGCGATTGAGCCCTGCCACCAGCGCCATCAGGAAAATAGCCGTGGTGACCGTGAGCGCGATGCCCAGCGCGGTCATGACGGTGAGCCCTTTGCGCAGTTTCAAATTGCGGATGTTGTAGCTGATCGGTATTGCCATAAGTTGAACTCGCTAAACTCTTCCTCGGCGTCATCCCTCGCTCCGCCTGAAAAACGGCTTCGCTCGGGATGACGCCCGCCTGGAAGTGTCACCCGATATGTCTTAGTCCCTCCACAATATTCATGCGTGACGCGCGATAGGCCGGCAGGTAGCCGCTCACCACTCCTAAGATCGCTGCCACAAGCATGGCCAGCGCCGCGGTCGGCCACTTGACCTTCATATCCAGAGGAATGCCGAGCCCAATGAAACGATGTGTCATTCCGGAGATGACAGGGATCGCCACCAGAACTCCCAGCAAACCACCGGCGACAGCCAGCCCGATGGCTTCGCTCACGAAAATCGAAAGCACCCGTTGCTGGGTGAAGCCGAGGGTCTTCAGCACCGCCACTTCGCGCGTGCGGCTGCGCACCGACATCGCCATGGTGTTGGCCGAAACCAGCATGATCGCGAACATGACCGCTCCGCAGATTCCAAGAATGAAGGCTTTCACGTTGCCGAGCGAAGCGACAAAGCCAAGCTGAAACGCCTTCTCGCTCTCGCTCTTGGTCTGCAGCGGCGAATTGCGGAACATGTCGTCGATCTGCTTCGACGCCGCGGCGACGTGATCGGGCGAATCGACCTGCGCCGCATACCACCCCGCCTGGCCCTTGAACCACGGCACGGCCTCTTCCAGGTACTTGGTGTGGAAGTAAAGCGCGTTCTGTGGCGGATCGCGATGATAAATGGCGCGAATCGTCAGATCGAGATCCGTAGGGAAAATGGTGCCCTGAAGGTGAACGTGGTCGCCAAGCTTCCATCCGTACTTGTCGGCCAAGGTGACGTCCACCAGCGCGCCGGCGCGATCCTGCTGCCAGGCCTTGACCTGATCGGGCGGCGTGATCTTGTCCGATGCAACTTTCAAGTATTCGTCCGGATCGGTAGCCAGGCGGGCGAAAAAATGCTCCGCGCGGTTGTCGATGTAGCGGCCTTCAAACCAGGTCATCGGCACGACTGCAGTGACGCCGGGGACGCTGCGAATTTTGTCGCGATAGTACGCCGGCAGAAAGAACGCCAGCGAAACGCGATCGCGGATGATGAGCCGCCGCGACGCCTCGGGCGCAACCTGATCGACGTAAAACGAACGCCAGATGCAGATCATCAGCGTCAGCAACAGCAGCGAGAAGCTGATGCTGATCATGGTCAGCAGGCTGCGCCGCTTGTTGCGAAACGTGTTGCGCACGATGAAGCTTCCCAGGGTCATAAAATCAACCTGCTTCCCGAACGCCACTAACTGCGGGTGCCCCGTTTCTCACGCGTTCTGTGCGCGAGAAGTGGGAGAACTCACCCGATATGCCGAAGCCCGTCCACAATGTTCATCCGTGACGCTCGATAAGCCGGCAGATAGCCGCTCACCAGTCCCAGGATCAGTGCCGCTAGCATCGCCAGGCCCGCCGTGGGCGCCCTTACCGTCATGTCGAGCGGTATGCCTATTCCTACAAAATGATGCGTCATCAGGCGAATCAGCGGAATCGCCACCAGCACGCCCAGCACTCCTCCCGCGAGTGCCAACGCCACCGCTTCGCTCACAAAAATGGAAAGCAGCTTCTGCTGCGTAAAGCCCAACGTCTTCAGCACCGCCACTTCACGCATGCGGCTGCGCACCGACATCGCCATGGTGTTCGCTGAAACCAGCATGATGGCGAACACCACCGCGCCGCAAATTCCAAGAATAAATGCCTTCACGTTGCCCAGCGTAGCCACAAAGCTCAGCTGAAACGCCTTCTCGGTCTCGCTTTTGGTGGGCAGGGGCGCGTTATGAAACATCTCATCGATTTGCGCGGCCGCGGGCGCTATATGATCCGGCGAATCGATCATCGCGGCAAACCATCCTGCCTGTCCCTTGATCAAGGGCACCGCTTCCTCGAGATACTTCGTGTTGAAGAACAGGGTGTTCTGTGGCGGATCGCGGCGATACGTCGCCCGAATCGTCAGATCGAGATCCACGGGAAAATCGGTGCCTTCAATATGGATACGGTCCCCCAACTTCCATCCATACCTGTCCATCAGCGTGACATCAACCAGTGCTCCAGTCCGATCCTGCTGCCAGGCCTTCAACTGATCCGGCGGAACGATCTTGTCCACAGCGACTTTCAGGTATTCATCTGGATCGGTCGCCATGCGTGCGAAGAAATGCTCCGGGCGGCTATCAATGTAGCGGCCTTCAAACCATATGTATGGCACTACGGCCGTTACGCCTGGAACGCTGCGAATCTTGTCGCGATAGTAAGTCGGCAAAGAAAACGCCAGCGAAACGCGGTCGCGAATGATCAGACGCCGTGACGCCTGGGGCGCAAACTGGTCGACGTATAAAGTCCGCCAGATGCAGAGCATCAACGTCAGCAACAGCAGCGAGAAGCTGATGCTGATCATGGTCAGCAGGCTGCGCCGCTTGTTGCGAAACGTGTTGCGCACGATGAAACTTCCCAGCGTCATAAGGTCCTGAAAACCCATGTCGAGCTTCGCCCGACTGGACAGCCGAGGGCGGCTGTCCCTACACAAAATCAGCCAATGTGCCGCAGTCCGTCCACAATGTTGACCTGCGACGCGTGATAGGAGGGTAAAGCCGCGCTGACCAGGCCGACAGCTGCCGAGATCAGGAGCGCAGAGGCGAAAATCCCGGGCGTCAACTTCAGGGGGAAGAACGTCATCTGCGGAGCGTGCTCGAAGGCAAACACCATCCCCTTGGCCAGGCTCGCTCCGATCAGTCCCCCGATCAGCGACAGCGCAACCGCCTCGCTCACGAACAATCCCAGCACGCCGCGACGTGTGAAGCCGAGAGTTTTCAGCACGGCGACTTCCCGCGTGCGTTCGCGGATGGTCATCGCGATTGTGTTGGCGGAGACCAGCAACGTCGCGAACAGTACCGCACCGCAAATGCTGAGGATGAACACCTTCACATTGCCCATCATGGCGACGAATTCCAGACCGAAGGCCTTCTCGCTCTCCGTTTTCGTCGGTTGGGGCGCATTGTGGAACATTTCATCGACGGCTGCCGAAATTTTGCTTACATCCGAGGGATTGTCCGCCAGAATGTAAAAGGTGCCGGCCTGTCCCTTGAAACCTGAAACCGCCTCTTCTACATACTTACTGTTGAAGTAAACCGATTTGAAATCCGGATCCCGATGATAGAAGCCGCGGACGTTAAGTTCGAGATCCACCGGATAGATGGTCCCCTGAATCACAATGCGGTCGCCCAGCTTCCAGCCGTATTTCTGGGCCAGCGAATCCGAGACGAGCGCGCCTTGCCGGTCGCGCTGCCAGGCAAGAACCTGGTCCTCCGGCACCTTAATGTCGCGAAATACCTTCAAAAATTCATCCGGGTCAGTGCCGAATTGAGCGAACATGTTTTGGGCCTTCTCGTCTTTGTAAGTGCCTCCAAACCATGAACTGGGTACGACCGCCACCACGCCCGGAACCGCACGAATCTTCTCCCGATAAAAGCCGGGAAGTAGGAACGTCAGCGACACCCGATGCCGCGTGATCAGCCTCTCCGACGATTCCGCGCTGCCGTCTTCCAGCGCGAACGCGTGCCACAGAGTCATCATGAACGTAAGCAGCAGCAAAGAAAAAGCGATGCTCAGCACGGTGAGGATGCTGCGGCGCTTGTTGCGGAACGCGTTCTTGGTGACGAACCGGGTCAACGTCATGGGTGAACTCCGGGGAGAAGCGGACACCGGGCGGTGCAGGGAGACGCGCCCCAGCCCCGCCAGAATAAACGATGCCCCATCCCGCGGACAACCCAGCCACTCTCCAGTTGTGTTTCCTTTTGACGCTGCCTTATCCGATGAGTCATCCCGAAGGCCCGCGTTTTCACCATCGGGCCGAGGGATCTCGCGCGCACGATCGTGACACCA
The DNA here is from genome assembly GCA_964407245.1 of uncultured Acidobacteriaceae bacterium. Lineage (GTDB taxonomy): Bacteria > Acidobacteriota > Terriglobia > Terriglobales > Acidobacteriaceae > Sulfotelmatobacter. Next base: position 40,925 of record CAYOUY010000050.1, on the reverse strand, counting down.
CACGCGAGATCCCTCGCTCCGCCGGGTCCTTCGCTTCGCTCAGGATTTCGGCGCGCGGCTCGAACGCCGCGCAAACGCCTCAAGCTGCGCTCGGGACGACGCCGTTGAAACGAGGAAATCATAACTTTGAATTCAAGGAGCCACTCTCGTCTCACAGCCGGTGAGGTGCAGGCTCCAGCGTTATTGCCCATTCCACGTGTGATGTTCCACCCGCCGCGTTCTTATAACAAGTGGACTTCGTCATCTGCCTGGGATGACAAATGTCACAGTGAAGACACCCATTCATTAGAGCCGCGCTTTGAGGGAAGAAGTTACGTCAGGCCAGTGGTTGCCAGTTCCGGCTTTCGCAACAAATAGTTGTTGCGCGTCTTGGGATAGTCGCTTTGCCAGTAACGCACCGTCTCCAGGCCTGTAGAGTTGGCGAGCGCGATGAATTCCTGTGGAGGAGCGAAGAACGCGATTGCGGTGCCGGAATTAATTACCGTCGGCCTTCCGGTAAGCTGCCACCAGGCCATGCGGCGCAGCATTCCGAACCAGGTCCGAAAGCCGCGCTCGTGATAAAGAAATGAGAGAGCCTCGCGGCGTGTTCCGAAATGGGGGGTGGGATCTCGCTGCTCAGCGTAAGGGATCTCGCCGATGAAAATGCGTGCTCCCGGCTTGGCGATGCGCCAGATTTCCCGCAGGCTCGCAGGAATGTGTTCGCGCGGGACCACAAGAAGCACGTTGTTGCACACAACCACGGAAGCGCTCGCGTCTGGAAGGGGGAGTTGATGAGTGAGCCCCTGGCGGACGTCAAGGCCGGTTCGGCGCACGAGCTCCACTTCCTCTTCCGTTGCGAGAAGGCCGAGCGCGCTATGCACGCCCACTTCCCGCGCCATGCGAAGCAGGGTACCGTCGCCGCAGCCGATATCCACAAGGTCGTCGTCGGGGCCAAGCTCGACGGCCTCCACAATGTGTTCGTGAATAATCCGGGTGAACCCTTTCTTATCCCTTCCACGCAGGGCAAGATCGTGCAGGTCGCGGGCGTGGCGGGCGGTTTCGCGGCAGTACTCGACGTAATCATCGGAACGGGAAATCATCGCCCCACATTGTAAATCCGGGGAATACCCCTTACTTCGGTAACTCGAAGCCGGGAACGAGCAGGGTTATGCTAAGCATACTCGCGCGCGGAATCTCCGCCGGCCGAGCCCTTGTCGCTGCCACTGGACAGGCTCGTGAAGGAATGGAGCAAAGCAAGAAATGTCGACCAAACTCGGCCCTTTCGAAATTCTAAGTGAACTCGCGAAATCGCCCACGGGAGTGGTCTACAAGGCCAACGACCCTGAAACCGGGCAGACGATTGCGCTGAAAGCGATCGAATTAAGCGCGTTTGGCGAGGCCGCAACCGCGCTGGAACAGGCGCTGCTGGCCGAAGCGGAGAGCACCAAGGTCCTGAGCAGTTCAAACATTACCAGCGCGCTGGGAGCGGGCGAGATTGAGGGCAAGTTCTGCGTCGCCATGGAATATGTCCAGGGCAACAGCATCGCTACCATGCTGTCCCGCAAAGAAGGATTTTCCATCTGGGATTTGCTCGACATCGGGCGGCAGTTGTCCAGCGGTCTCGATCACGCCACGTCGCACAACATCGTTCACTACAGTCTCGAGCCGGCCAAGATCATGTGCGGCTGGGACGGCACGGTCAAAATTCTTGGCTTCGGCGTTTCCAGCGCGGGCAATTTTCTGCAGCACATCACTGAGGGACTTCCCGAGTCGCTGCATTACATGTCGCCGGAACAGATTCTGGGTCAGCCCATGGACGGGCGCTCCAACCTGTTCACGCTGGGCGCCATGTTCTATGAAATGGTGACGGAGCGGAAGGCATTCGATCGCGAAGACGCCGAGAACCTGCGGCAGAGTATTCTCAGCAGCACACCGGTTGCACCTGTTCATGTGAATCCCAAGGTGCATCCGCTGCTCAGCGACCTGATTATGAAGGCGCTGGCGAAAGACCCGGCCGAGCGTTATCAGACCGGCCGTGCGCTGCTCGACGATCTGGAGAAATGCAAGGAATCGAGACCGCTGGCGGCAAAGGCGGCAGCGGCGAAGGGGACGATGGCGCCCGCCAAGGCCAACGCCGCGGCGCAAGCGAAGTTCATCGCGCCTGGTGGGGCAAAGCCCACGAAGCCCAGCGCTCCGGCTCCCGCCAAGACTGTCGCGCCGCCGAAGATGGCTCAGCCGGCAGCACCGAAACCCGCGCCGGCGAAGCCGATTCAGAAGAAAGTTGAACCAGCGGCGGACGCGGAGACCTTTACTCGCGCCGTTGCTCACGACGACGAAAAACCGGCCAGCACATTCTCCGCCCCGAAAGCCGCTGCGGCTGCGGCGGGCGTGGGCAGGTCCGATGTTCAACCGGCATCGCCCACTGATAACGAGATTCCGGAGATCGATCTCTCCGACCAGTTCATTAGTGCCAGCCTGAAGGCGACGATCGCATCGGCAGAGCCTCCGAGGGCAACCATGTCTTCGGCCGTGGCCGACGAGCTTGTCGATACGCCCCAAGTCGAAACCTTCGAGCCGCAGGCAGAAGCTCCCAAAATCGCGGTCGATCCGCTAATGGCGGGAGGCGGACCAGCCGGGAGCACGGGCACAAGCTTCTCGGAAATTTCTGAATTGCCTCCGCTCAAGGAGATTTACACCGCACCACCGCCGCCTCCTCCGCCGCCAGTGTTTGAGTCGGAAGAACCCAAGAAACCGACCTCGACCATGTTCAATGGCAGCCTCGGCAACCTCAAGAGAACTGAGGAGAAGCCCAAGGTCCAGACCCGTGAAGTCGCCGAGAAGGCGATCAAGGAGATCAAAGCAGTTCCGCCCAAACTTTACGGCTATGCGATCGGCGCAGCCGCAGTGGTGATCCTCGCCATCGGCATCGCCGTGACGTACTACGTGCACAGCCAGAACAGCGATGAGGACAATGGTGCGCCGCGGCAGAGTGCCGTTGACCAGGCGCCGACCGTGCAGCAGGAATCAAAACCGGCTCCGGTCGCCCAGAGTGCGCCGGAGCAGACTACGGAAGCGCAGCCCGCTCCAGCCGAACCGGCCGAAAGCGTGAGGAAAACTGCGCACAAGAGACCGGCGCCGCCGCCGAAGCCGGTGATCATTCCCGGCTCGCTGGCCGTCGATTCGACGCCGCAAGGCGCGCAAGTTCAGCTGGACGGCAAGAGTGATCCGAGCTGGGTGACGCCGTTCGCCGTCAACAACCTGATGCCGGGGCAGCACTCCGTCACGGTGAGCAAACCGGGCTACTCGACCGACACGCATCCCGTCGCGGTGACGGCTGCGAACCGCGCCACGATTGTGGTGCACTTATCACAACTGATGGCGACGCTGGTCGTCAAGACCGATCCTCCCGGAGCCAACATTTACGTCGACGGCCGCGACTCCGGCGCGAAAACGCCGGGGCAAGTGAGCGTGGACAAGGGACAGCACACCGTGCTCGTCCGCAAGGCTGGCTATTTGGACGAAACCATGAGCACGCAGTTTGTGCTGGGGCAGACGTTCAATTTCTCCCCCGCTCTGCGGCCGCTGGGCAACGTGGACAACATTCATACTGTCGGCAAGATGTCGAAGCTGTTCGGCGGCAAGGGTGCCCAGCCGGGACAGGCGACGGTCAGCATCCGCACCCAGCCCAAGGGCGCGCAGGTTGCCATCAACCAGCACCTGATGGAGAAGAACTCGCCGATGGATGTTGCGCTCGACCCGGGCAATTACGTCATCGACATTACGCTGACCGGATACGCGCCGGTGCATAAAGTCATTACTGCTGAGCAAGGCGGCAAGTTAGTCCTCGACGAAGTACTGCAGCCGCAGTAGAGTCGCGCGGCCTTTCCAGTTTGGGCGCCGGCCCCGCAAAAAAGCGCATTTCTTTCCTTTCGGCTCCCTCCGCTCTCTGTGGAAAACCACGGCCGTTGTAATACAGCCGTAACGCTCAATTCATCTCCAATTCATCTTCGGTCAACCGGGGCGAAACCTTCCCCAGATATGTTTACATGACCCGAACGGGAACCCGGCGCAAGGCTGCGGCTTGTGGGGCTGCAGTTTCCCTGACACTGGTTCGCGCGGGATACTGGAGGACCTATGACAGAAAAAGTGAAGTCCCTTGCCCCCAGAAAGACGATGGCGCTGCTGCTGGCATGGACCATCGCGCTGGGACCGACGGCCATGCCCGCATTCGCGGCGTCGAAGCCGGCGCACACGGCTCCCGCTAACGGCACGGCGACAGCGACACCGATCAAGCACTTGGTGGTAATTTTCAACGAGAACGTTTCTTTCGACCACTATTTCGGGACGTATCCGAACGCGCTGAACCCTACCGGGGAACCCAAGTTCGTGGCTCGGCCGGGCACGCCAACCGTGAATGGACTAAGCGGTGCGCTGCTGACGAACAACCCCAACCTGAATCCCGCCAACGGCTCTGGCGCTTCGAATCCGTTCCGGCTTGATCGGTCGCAAGCGGCCACGGCGGACCAGGACCACGACTACACGCCCGAGCAGCAAGCCTTCGACGCTGGGTTGATGGACTTGTTCCCGTTGAACACAGGATCGGCGGGGCCACCGCCATCGGCTTCAGGCGTGACGCAGACCAATGGGTTAGTCATGGGATATTTTGATGGCAACACCGTCACCGCACTGTGGAACTATGCCCAGCATTTCGCCCTGAGCGACAACTTTCATGGCACGACGTTCGGTCCCTCGACACCGGGTGTGATCAACCTTATTTCGGGCCAAACCAACGGCGCGATCAACACGGTGAACGGAACCGGCGACGAAGTCTCTGGCGGTCCGGACGGTTCGCAGACGGTGATCGGCGACCCGGATCCGACTGGGGATGTATGCGCTTCACCCACGCGCAACCAGGTCAACATGTCGAGTCTGACGATTCTCGATCTGCTCAAGAATGCCGGGATCAGCTACGGAGTGTTCATGGGCGGGTTCAATCTATCCATCGTCAATTCGAACGGAACCACGGGATGCGGCCGCAACACCACGTCGGCAGTAACGGGTGAGAACGAGAGCGACTATGTGCCACATCATTCGCTGTCGTCGTATTGGCCGTCAGTGGCCAATCCGCAGCACACCCGTCCGGCATCGCATGCCGAGATCGGGCACGACGGCCCGGCCAACCATGACTATGACATCCTGGATTTCTACACGGCTGCTTCCGAGGGTAACCTGCCGGCAGTGAGCTTCCTGAAGGCGCCTGCATTCCAGGATGGCCACCCCGGATACTCGGATCCGCTGGATGAACAGACATTCGTGGTCAACACGATCAACTTCCTCCAAACCCTCCCCACGTGGTCGAGTACGGCGGTGGTAATCGCTTATGACGACTCCGACGGCTGGTACGATCACGAGATTGGACCGATCGTCAACACATCGACTGGAACGGCGGATGCGCTGACGGGACCGGGAGCTTGCGGCACGGCTGCCACGTCGCTGCCTGGAGTGAACGGCGCAGCCAATCCGCACGCTCTTGGCCGCTGCGGTTATGGTCCGAGATTTCCTTTGCTGGTGATCTCGCCTTGGTCACGGCCGAACTTCGTTGACGGCACGGTTACGGATCAGACTTCCATCGCCCATTTCATCGAGGATAACTGGCTGGGCGGCGAGCGCATTGGCCAGGGATCCTTCGATGGCATCGCCAACTCGATCGTCCAGATGTTTGACTTCAACCAACGCCCCAACCAGCTCCTGTTCCTGAATCCGAGCACGGGCGAACCCGCATTTTGACGTACAATTTGTCTCACTGAACTCCGACGGGCACGCGCAACAATTCGTTCGCGTGCCCGCTGGTTTTGCAGGCCGAGTTTCGATTCTGTGATTCTGTGTTCGGGGAGGATTGCATTGAGGGTTACGCGCAGGGAGTTTCTCGGGCAGGGCGGCAGGGCCACCATGGCTTTGGCTATGGGGCAGGTTGTACCTCACGGGCCGGCTCCGAAATTCCGCACGCAACTGAATGCAAGCTCGCTGGCCCCGTTTGTCGATCCTCTACCCATTCCTGAGATTGCACGACCCAGCGGATTTCGTCCCAGCCCAGATGACCCCAAAGTCCAGGTGCCTTATTACCGCATACCGATGCAGCAGTTTGAGGGCAAGCTGCATCGCGACCTGAAGCCCACTCGGCTCTGGGGATTCGGAGCAGCTTCTCCTGGACCTACTTTCGACGCCCGCAGCGGCCACGGATTAGTAGTGGAGTGGGCAAATGAACTGCCCGACCGTCATCTTCTACCGGTTGACCACACTATTCATGGGGCCGAGGCAGACAAGCCCGAAGTGCGCACCGTCGTGCACCTGCATGGCGGCAAGGTTCCGGCCGACAGCGACGGCTATCCGGAGAATTGGTACGCGCCGGGCAAGTCGGCGATCTACTACTATCCCAATTCCCAGGATGCGGCCATGCTGTGGTATCACGACCACGCGCTGGGAATTAACCGCCTGAATGTTTTCGCTGGACTGCTAGGCGTGTTCCTCGTGCGGGATGAATTGGAAGATGCGCTCGATCTGCCGCGCGGCAAGTACGAAATTCCGCTGGTGATCTACGACCGAATTCTGGACCTGGAGGGGCAACTCAACTACCCGGTCTCGGCAGATGCCACGAAACCGTGGACGCCGGAGGTTTTCGGCGACGCCATGCTGGTCAATGGCAAGATTTTTCCTTATCTGGAAGTCGAGCCACGCAAATACCGGTTTCGCGTGCTGAACGGGGCTAACGCACGGTTTTTTCACCTGTCGTTTTCCAATGGGCAGGCGTTTCATCAGATCGGCACGGATCAGGGATTGTTGCCGGCGCCCATGCGGCTGGAACGCGTTTCTCTGGCGCCGGCGGAGCGCGCCGACCTGATTGTCGACTTGGGGGGACAGGGCGGCAACAGCATTGTGCTGAAAAACGACGCCTTCAACGTGATGCAGTTTCGCGTGACACAAAGGGGGCCGCGCGATACCAGCGTCCTGCCTCAGACCCTACGGCCGGTCGCAAGAATCGCGGAAACCTCCGCCATGAAGACTCGCAGCCTGAGTCTGGTGGAGGTGCAGAATCTTGTCGCCAGGCCGGTAACAATGTTGCTCAACAATACCCACTGGAGCATGCCTGTTACGGAAAATCCGGTGCTCGATTCAACCGAGATTTGGGAGTTGATCAATACGACCGACGATGCCCACCCGATTCACCTGCACCTGGTCCGTTTCCAGATCCTGGACCGGCGAAGCTTTGACATTGCCAATTACTGGTCCACAGGTCAGGTGAAGTACCGAGGCGCAGCGGTACCGCCGGAGCCCAACGAGTTGGGATGGAAAGACACGGTGCGCTCCGACCCCGGCATGGTTACAAGAATCATCGCTCGGTTCGAGGGCTACGCCGGACGCTATGTGTGGCATTGCCATGTCCTCGAGCACGAGGACAATGAAATGATGAGGCCGTTCGAAGTAGTGGCGGCAAGGTGACCGCCGGCCTTATTTCGGCAGCTTGAAGTTGATCGTGACTTGCGTCGTAATTTCGACTGGCTCGCCGTTCAGCAAATAAGGCTTGTACTTCCACTGCTTCACGGCGTCGGAAGCGGCCTTGGAGAGCTGCGGATCGCCGCTCAGTACCTTGATTTTGCTGATATCGCCGGTTTTCGAGATGGTGGCCTGCAACTCCACCGCGCCCTCAATGTGCATGCCAAGCGCTCCGCTGGGATAGACCGGTGCAACCTTCTTGTACAGCAGTCCCTGCGAAACACCTTGCGAGACGTTCACGGACTGCAGCACCGGTTTGGGCGCGGTGCCTTCGGTGCCCACGATGCTGGGCGGCGGTGCTCCGGCTCCAGCCGTCGCCATCAGGCTGGGAGCCTCGGCGTCCGCATCAACTTTCGTTTTGATCTTGGGAACCGCGCCGCCCTTGACGACGAGAGGAGCGGCGGCCGGAGCGGACGCGGACTTCGCCGCTGGTGCAGCCTTGCTGCTTTGTGGCGGCGCCGAAATCGGTTTCTTGGCTGGCGTCGGTGCGGGCGAATTGTCGTCGTCGGCAGATTCAGTGCTGTCGGCTGTGGGCGAAGCTGCTGACGTTGCGGTCGTTGACGCTGTCGAACTCGTATCGGCTGCGGGCTTCGGCGAGGCAGGTTGCGCCACGGTCGTCGCGGGAGGTGTCGAAGGCGTTGCGGGCGGAACGGCGGCGGGTTTCACGGCCTGTGAGGCCGCTACAGGCGCGGGGTTCAGGCTGGCAGCCTGACTGCGGCGTCCCTGATAGTAGGTCCAGCCGGTGTAGAGGCCGGCGACAACGAGAAAGGCCGCAGCGACTGCCAGGAAAATCTTCTTCGATCCGCCGCTTGCTTCGGCGACGTTAGCCCCACCAAAAGTGAAAGACGGTTCTGCTCCGATGGGAGCGGAAGGCTCACTGGCCTCCGCGTGTTTAGCGGCGGGGGCTTCCGTTTCGGTATTGGGTGGCGCAGCTTGTGTTACGACAGCGGGCTCCGGCTCTCGGGCCGGAGCAGGCGCGCTGGCTGCTCCGCTGAATGTTGGCGCGGAGACCGGCGCGGTTGACTTGATAGCAGGCTTTGCCTCAGCGGCCGCGACCGCAGGAGCTGTTGGCTTTGGCGGAGCGGCCGGCATAGCGGTTCTGGACGCCGGCGACGCAACGGGCTTGCTCTTGATTTCGCCTGAATTCGTGTCGTGCGCCGAAGCGGCCGAACTAGCTGCAGGCGCAGATGGCGCAGCCGCGGCACCTGGCGAAGGCTTCACAACTGCACGCGCAGCCGAGGCTGCAGAAAGTGTCGCCGGAGTCGCGCGTGGGGCCGGTTTGGGCACAGGCTTGGCAGCAACCTGAGCCGCTGGCGCAGCAGACTCTGCAGCTGATTGCGCGGGCGCTGCCGGTTTTGCCGGTTCGCCTTTGCGCAACAAACCGCGAGCTACCCGTAGCGTTCCCTTGGCCTGCTCGATGTTGATGGGTTTGGTCAGGACGAGGTTGGCGCCTATGCGAAACGCCTTGGCCACCCCGGCCTGACCTTCCACGACGGCGACGGCAAGCGACGCCTGGTTGGACGTCGAATTGCGCGCGCTCTTGAACAAAAGTGTGGCGTTCTGCTCGTTATCGCAATCCACCACCACAGCGTCGAAGTGCTGGCCCATCAGCTTCTTGACGGCCGCGAAGGGTTCAGTGCTGGCCTCCACGTTGAACTCAAGTTCGCTCAGCACCTGCGTCAGTGTGCGAGCGGTGCGTTCATCGGGGCAGAAGAGAAGAGCTTGGTAACCCATACCAAATCCATCGTAGGTACAGGGGTAAGGAGCGGCAAGTTACGGCGGTAATTTCAAGAAATGTTGCTTTTTTGGTGGTGTTTCGACCGTGGGTAACGGTCTCCGGTCTTAGGCAACTCACAAGAAACCTGCAATCCTTACGCTCAAGGCCCAAGACCCAAGACCGCTTCGCGCATACAATAGCGGGCCATGCGCCGACACGTGCCGCTCTGGCTTAAGGTCGCATGGACGGTCGGGCTGATCGTCTGGGCGCCGGTATACCTTCGCCAATACGGTACGCAGAATTTCCTCTATTTCTGTGATATTGGGAACGTCCTGATCGGCATTGGCTTGTGGCTGGAGAGCGGGTTGATTTTTTCCTGGGTTGCGTGCGGCCTGCTGGTTTTTCAATCTCTCTACATTGTCGATCTTGCCGGAGCGCTTTTGACCGGGCGTCACCTTGTCGGCGGCACGGAGTACATGTTTGATCCGCACCTGTCGCTGGCGGTGCGACTGCTCAGCCTGTTTCATGTGGTGACGCCGCCGCTGGTTCTGTGGGCGATCTGGCGATTGGGCTATGACCCGCGCGGATGGAAGCTGCAGACTCTGACGGCATGGATTGTCGTTCCCGTCAATTATTTCTGGCGCCCGCAGATGGATGTGAACTGGGCGCGCGGCCCATTCTTTCACGAGCAACACGTCATGCCGGGGTGGATGTACCTGCTCGGCTATCTAATTGTGGTGCCGATGGGTGTGTATTACCCGACGCATTTGTTTCTGGGATGGCTGATGCAGCGCCGGAAGTCCTGTCCCTAGCGGTTTTTGGAGGAGTCCGCCGGTTTGTCTCGCACAGCGGATTCCGGTTGCGGATATTCGATCGTTCCCTTGAACGATGAAATCTCGTCCTTGTGAAAATCGGGAAAGGGCAGCTGGTTGCCGGCGCGCAAGTCGGCAATCTTCTGGACTGCGGCATCGGCTTTCTCTTTCGCGAGCCCCGGGTCACGGCCAAGGTATAGCGTCTGCGTCGGCGGCGCCAGGCTGCTGCCGGACTCTTCCACGATGTCCATAATGCGCAGCAACAAATCTTCGCGCACGGCGGTGTATTCGTTGAAGTCGCGGGTCAGAATGTAGCAAACGGACTCCGCGGTGTGCGAAGTACCGGCAATGTCGGTGAGGCGGACGCGTACGCTGCCGCTCTCGACCTTGGGATGGCTATAAAGAAGACGGCGAACTTCGGAGAGCACGTAGCGGAGGTGGTCGGCTTTGGTTTCGGGGTGAAGCGCTAGATTGGTCTTAAACAAGATTTTGTCGCGCCGGCTGAGATTCTCTACGTTAATGGTCGCGACTGTGCCGTTGGGAATCGCCAGCAAAGTTCGTTCATCGGTGCGGACGCGCGTCGAACGCAGGCCGATGTCTTCCACCGTTCCGGTGCGATCGCCGAAGCGGCAGACGTCGCCCACGCGAATGACTTCATCGCCCAGAACAGAAACTCCGCCGAAAAGATTGGCAATCGTCTGCTGCGCACCGAAGCCGATTGCGAGCCCGCCAATGCCGAGGCCGGCAAGGGCGGTGCTCATGTTGAATCCGAGGCTGCCGAACACAGCGAGAACGCCCGCTAGGAAGATGACGGCTTTAAGGATGCGCTCGCCCAGCAACATGAGCGATCCCGTACCCATGTGGCCGTGCGCCAGTGCGCGATTGCGCACGCGGCGCAGCAGCCACCGAACCGCACGCCAGGTGATCCACGTTGCGCCAATGATCAGCGCAATGGAAGTGAACTGGAAGTAGTAGTGCCGCGGCAGTAGCGGCATGCCCAGATAGCGAGCGAGAACTTGATGTACAAGCGTGCCCACCAGCAACCAGGCCGGCGCGGAGACGGAACGCCAGTTGGCGACATCCATTTGGCCACGCCGACGCGCCCACCAGCGCATGGGGATGCCCAGCAATGCCAGCGCCAGCCAGCCGATGCCTGCGGCAATCGGCAACGCCACCAGCAGCGCAAGCCACTGCCACAGCGGCATTCCTGCGATCTGATGTTTGACGAGCACGCTGGGCAGTCGGTGCTCGACCTGCCTCGCCTCGACCTGGTCGTAGAGTTCAGGAACCTTCGCCAAGGTCTCAGAAGAAATCAGCCAGATTTTTCCTGCGCTGGGATCGGAGACGCGCACCAGATCCAGATCGACTTCGACGTCGCCGGACGACATTGTTCCTAGTCGTTGCCGTCCGAGCGGGACGCCCTCCTGTGGAATTCCCTCCGCCTGCGTGAAATTTCCGACGCGGCCGCTGAAGGCAGCGTCCATCACGGTCTTGAGTTGAGTGGCAAGCTCTTCGCCTTCCGTCTGACGGCGCGAAGCGCTCATTTGCAAGTACTGCGCGGCGATACTGTAATCGCCCGATTGCGCGGCCTGCAGAAATCCCAGAGCACAGCCCGACGGCGTGGTGCGGTTCAGGGGATCAGTGGGAGTGGCGGTTGTGGGCGGTGCGGTCGTCGTTGTAGACGATGGAAGAACCTGGCTAAGCAGCGACTGAGCAAAAGAAGTGGAGCACGTCGAAAGGCCGAGAATCGAGACGCAAAGCACTAAGACGAGAGCCATCTTCAGCGAAGAGAACATGACAATTCTCCCGTCCGGCTTAGTGCGGAGAAGCATTCCTTGGATGCGGCGACTTGACCGCTCGAGCGAGAAACCATTGTATCGAAAACAACCGTGCATCTCAGTTGGGGTTTCATCCCCGCTTCGGCCGGTAGATGTCGGTGGCGGTGCCGAAGAACACTTCCGCAGAATTCATGATCGTTTCTGAAAGCGTTGGATGCGGGTGAATCGAGAGCGCGATGTCTTTGGCGAGCGCTGCCATTTCGATGGCCACAACGCCCTCGGCAATCATGTCGCCCGCCCCAACTCCTACAATACCTAATCCCAGCACACGCTCGCTCTGCGGGTCGATGATCATCTTGGTCATGCCCTCCGGACGATCGAGGGTGATGGCACGTCCGGAAGCGGCCCAGGGAAATTTCGCGACTTTGATTTCGCGGTTCTCGTTTTGCGCCTGCGTTTCGGTCAGGCCGCACCAGGCAACTTCGGGATCGGTGAAAACCACGGCGGGGATGGCGTTCGGCTCGAAGGCGACCTTGTGTCCGGCGATGGCTTCGACCGCGGTGCGGCCTTCATGCATGGCCTTGTGGGCGAGCATCGGCTCACCGACCACGTCGCCGATGGCGTAGATCGCCGGATCGTCGGTCTGCAGCTGTTTGTTGACCTGAATGAAGCCTTTGGCGCCGACTTTGATCTGCGTCTTGTCGAGGCCGGGGATCTCCGAGTTGGGCTTGCGTCCGACGGACACGAGCACACGATCGAAAATCTTTTCCTGCGTACTGCCGTCCTGCGCTTTCAGCGTGACGCGAATGCTCGAGCCTTCGTCTTTGACGGCGGCGACGGTGGTGTTGGGCAGGATGCTGTCGAACAGTTTCTCGAGACGCTTGTGGAGGGGCAGAACGAGGTCGCGATCGGCGCCGGGGAGCAGGCCCGGGAGCATTTCCACCACGGTGACGCGCGTGCCCAGCGCGGCATAGACCGAGCCGAGTTCGAGTCCGATGTAGCCGCCGCCGACGACCAGAAGCGTGCCGGGAATATCCTCGAGATTCAACGCGCCGGTGGAATCCATCATGCGGGGCGTGTCGAGTTTGAGCGCCGGAATGATTGCCGGGCGTGAGCCGGTCGCGAGGATGATGCGGTCAAAAGTTAAGGTTTCTTCCGAGCCATCGGATTTCTTCATGCGGAGCGTGGTGGAATTCTCGAACGCGGCGCGGCCTTGCACATATTTCACTTTGCGCTGTTTGGAGAGAATGCCAAGGCCTCCGGTCAGTTTCTTGACGATGCCCTCTTTCCACGAGCGCAAACGGGCGAGATCAATCTTCGGCGCGGCGAAGTCGACACCCCAGTTCTTCGCCTGCGCCGATTCTTCAATCAGGTTGGCGACGTGCAAGAGTGCTTTCGACGGAATGCAACCGCGATAAAGGCAGACACCGCCGGGATTGAGTTCGGGATCGATGAGCGTGACGGACATGCCGAGGTCGGAGGCAAGAAACGCGGCGGCGTAGCCTCCGGGGCCAGCGCCGACGACAGCAATGTGGAAAGTCGGGGTGTCGGCCATCATCAACCTTGCACCGACAACAGGAACGGCTGCTCGAACGCTTCCGCGATCCAGCGCAGGAAGCGGGCGGCGTCGGCGCCGTCGATCAGGCGATGATCGTAGGAGAGCGACAGCGGCAGGATCAGCCGCGGCTCAAACTTCCCTCCGCTTTTGTGTTGCACCCATTCCGGCTCCATGCGCGAACGCGAAAGTCCGAGGATCGCGACTTCAGGAAAATTCACGATTGGCGTGAAACCGACGCCGCCGATCCCGCCGAGATTCGTGATCGTGAATGTGCCGCCCTGCATTTCTTCCGGCGTGAGTTTCTTTTCGCGCGCTTTTTTCGAAAGCTGCGACAACTCGACGGCGATTTCGACGATATTTTTCTTGTCTACGTCGCGGATGACCGGAACCAGCAGGCCGCGATCCGTGTCGGCGGCGACGCCGATGTGAATGTACTGCTTGTAGACGATTTCTTCTTTTTCCACGTCAATGCTGGCGTTGAACTGCGGGAAAACTTTCAGCGCCGCAGAGCAGACTTTGAGCGCTATCGCAGTGACGGTCATCTTTCCACCCGCTTCTTCTGCCTTGGGAGCAAAACGGGCACGCAGTTGCTCTAGCTCGGTGATGTCGGCGCGGTCGTGCTGGGTGACGTGAGGAATGGTGTTCCAGGATTCGGCGAGATGCTCCGCCGTTTTGCGGCGGACTCCGCGCATGGAGACGCGCTCGATCTTGCCCCACTTGGTGAAGTCCGGCAATTGCGGCTGCACAAAATGCCCGGCGCGTGGCGCGGCCTGAGCGGCTGCCGAAGCGGCCTGCAGCAGCGACTTGGCATGGGCCTTGACGTCGTCTTCGCTGATGCGGCCGCCGGGCCCCGTGCCCTTCACGTCGTAGATATCCACGCCGACTTCGCGCGCCAGGCGCCGCACGTGCGGTGCGGCGGGAATCGGCTGGCGGTGCTCGGTGCCCGCGACTTTTCCCAGTTGCACCGGCATGCTGAAGACTTGCGGCGCGGGCAAAGGTTGGTCTGGCGGGAGAGCTTGCTCTTCGGTTTTGCCTTCCGCGCGGATGGCAGCCTGAAAGGCCAGCCGCGCGCCGTGTTGTCCAGAGACATGCTCCACGGGCGTGGTACGCGGACGTGCCGATTCGGCTGGAGCAGAGGCTCCGCCTTCCAACGTGAAAATGACCTGGCCGACTTTGATCTTCTCGCCTTCTTTGACCTTGACTTCTTTGACGATGCCGCTCACCGTCGATGGCACCTCGACCACGGCCTTGTCGGTTTCGAGTTCCATCACCGGCTGGCCCTCGGCGACCTTTGCGCCAGGCGCGATCATCAATCGGACAAGATCACCCTGAGAAATGTTTTCGCCGAGTTCGGGAAGCTTGAATTCGCCTGGACCTGTGGCTGGTGCAACAGGCGGAATAGGAGTTGGCGCCGCGGCCGTGGGAACAGGAGGTGCGGACACGACCGGCGCAGTTGCCTTTGGGGCAGGGGCGGCTTTCTGCGAGACCGGCGCAGCCGCTGCCGCCGCGCGGGGCGGGTCCGAGGATTTCGCCTCGGCTCCGTCGACCGTGAAAATAACCTGGCCGACTTTGATCCTGTCGCCTTCCTTGACGCGAATTTCCTGCACCGTGCCGCTGACGGACGAAGGCACTTCCACGACGGCCTTGTCGGTCTCGAGTTCCATGACCGACTGGCCCGCGCTGACAGTCGCGCCCGGCGACACCATGAGGCGGACTAGGTCGCCTTGTTCGATGTTTTCTCCCAGTTCGGGCAGTTTGAATTCAGTCAATTGAGTCATTGAGCGATTGAGTCATTGAGCGATTGATGGTCACGTGTTTGCCAAAGAGTGCAATCGCTCAATCACCCCGATCACTCAATGGCTTGATAGCCTAGCTCACTGCCGGGTTTGCCTTCTCCGGATTGATCCCCAACTCCTGGATCGCGCGCTTCACGACATCTGTGCCGATTTTCTTTTCCCGGGCAAGCGCTCCAAGAGTCGCTAGCACGATGTGCTTGGCGTCCACCTCAAAGAAGTCGCGCAGCGCGGCGCGGTTTTCGCTGCGGCCGAAACCGTCCGTCCCGAGCGACACCAGCTGCCCGGGCACCCACTTGGCCAGGCTTTCGGGCAATACCTTCATGTAATCGGAGGCGGCGATGAATGGCCCGGCCGCAGCCTTTAATGTCTGGGTCACATAGGGTACTTTCGCCGCCTCGGCGGGATGCAGCATATTCCACCGTTCGCAGTCGTTGGCGTTGCGATACAGCTCTTTGTAGCTGGTTACGCTCCACACATCAGCGGCGACGCCGTATTTTTCTTCCAGAATCTGCTGCGCCTTCAGTACCTCATACATAATCGTGCCACTGCCCAGCAACTGCGCGCGCAACAGGGAACCTGTCTTTGCAGAGGCCTTGAAGCGGTACAAGCCTTTCAGCACCCCGTCTCGAACGTTGGCCTCCGCGGGCATTTCTGGCATGGGCAAAGGCTCGTTGGTGACGGTCAGATAATAGAAGATCGATTCCTGATCCACATACATGCGCCGGATACCATCCTGAACGATGATGGCAATTTCGTAAGCGAACGCAGGATCGTAGGCGAGCAGGTTGGGCACGGGCAGAGCCAGCACATGGCTGTGGCCATCCTGATGCTGCAGTCCTTCGCCAGCGAGCGTGGTCCGTCCGGCGGTGCCGCCGACCAGGAATCCGCGACACCGCATGTCGGCCGCTGCCCAAATCAAGTCGCCGATGCGCTGGAAGCCGAACATCGAGTAATAAATAAAGAAGGGGATTGTGTTGATCCCATGATTCGCATAGGCTGTGCCGGCGGCGATGAACGAGCACATGGAGCCGGACTCAGTGATGCCTTCCTCGAGAATCTGCCCGTTCTTCGCTTCCTTGTAATAAAGGAGCGTGTCCATGTCGACCGGCTCGTAATTCTGGCCGACGCTCGAATAAATGCCCACCTGGCGGAAGAGCGCTTCCATGCCGAAGGTGCGGGCTTCGTCGGGAACGATGGGCACGATGAATTTGCCGAGTTCCGGATCGCGCAACAATTTTGCGAGTAGTCGCACGAAGACCATGGTGGTCGAGACTTCGCGTCCCTCGGTGCCTTTGTGAAATTCTTCAAAGTGGGCGTCGGGGAAGGGTTTCAGCGGCGTAGCGCGGACTTTGCGCGTGGGCATGTATCCGCCGAGTTGCTGGCGGCGCGCCTGCATGTATTTGATTTCGGGACTGTCGTCGGACGGGCGATAGAACGGCGCGTTGTGCAACTCGTCGTCAGGAATGGGAATGCCGAAGCGTGAGCGGAACATCTGCAACTCATCATCGTTGAGCTTTTTCTGCTGATGCGTGATGTTCTTGCCCTCGCCCGCTTCGCCGAGTCCGTAGCCCTTGATGGTCTTCGCGAGAATAATAGTCGGCGAGCCCGTGTGGTCAGCCGCGGCGCGATACGCCGCGTGCACCTTGATGGGGTCATGGCCGCCCAGACGCATGCGAGCCAGTTGCTCATCAGAAAAATGTTCCACCATTTTGAGCAGGCGCGGGTCGGTGCCGAACATGTTCTGGCGGAAGTAGGCCCCGCTCTCGACGAAGTATTTCTGATACTGCCCGTCGCTGACCTCGCCCAAGCGCTTGACCAGCAGGCCGTCACGATCGTTCTGAATCAGGCTGTCCCAGTCCGATCCCCAGATAACCTTGATGACGTTCCATCCGGCGCCCCGGAAAATGGCTTCGAGCTCCTGAATAATCTTGCCGTTTCCGCGCACCGGCCCGTCGAGCCGCTGCAGGTTGCGGTTCACCACGAAAATTAAGTTGTCGAGCCTCTCGCGCGACGCGAGCGTGATCGAGCCGAGCGATTCCGGTTCGTCCATTTCACCGTCCCCGAGGAAGGCCCACACCTTGCCGCCGGTCGACTGCTTGAGCCCGCGATTCTCCAGATACTTGATGAAGCGCGCGTGATAGATCGCCTGAATTGGACCGAGACCCATGGAGACGGTAGGAAATTCCCAGAAATCAGGCATGAGCCAGGGGTGAGGATAAGAGCTCAGGCCGCCGCCAGGCTTGAGTTCGCGGCGGAAATTCTGCAGCTTCTCTTTCGAGATTCGTCCTTCCAGGTACGCGCGGGAATACATGCCCGGCGCAGCGTGTCCCTGGAAGTAGACGACATCGCGGTCGCCGTTCTCGGTTTGCGCTCGCAAAAAATGGTTGAAGGCGACCTCGTACAACGTCGCCGCGGAGGCGTAGGTCGAGATGTGCCCACCAATGCCTTCCTGAATTTTATTGGCACGCACCACCATGGCCAGGGCGTTCCAGCGCACGAGGCTCTTGATGCGGCGCTCCATTTCCTGGCTTCCCGGAAACGGTGCCTGTTGCCGCGAAGGAATCGTGTTCTGATAAGGAGTGGTAGCCGAAAACGGCAGGTTGATGCCGGCCTCGCGCCGCGCGTGCAGCGCCAACTGCTGCAACAGGCGGCCGGCGCGGTTGGGGCCGCCTTTTTCCAGAACGTAGTCGAGGGAATCGACCCATTCCCGGGTTTCTAAAACTTCTAAACCGTCAGTTTCCGTAGGGGGCACGTCTGGCTTCTCCGTCGCAAAATGCGCAATGCTTCATCATATTCAATCGGGGAAAATTTTGCTGGCGCAAGACGTGGCTGGGTTAGAATCACTCCCTGCCGCGCGTCTCAGAGGCTTCGATGTTGCGAATCGTGCTGCTGGTGATCGTCGTCATCGTGGTGGTGCTGCTTGTTCCGCGGCTTCTCTCGCGTTCTGCGGCTCCTGCGGCGGGCAGCAACGCACCGGATTTTACGCTGCCTTCCCAGGAAGGATCGCTTGTGAGTTTGAAAGATTACCGCGGCAAGTGGGTGGTCCTTTACTTTTATCCCAAAGATCAGACGCCGGGCTGCTCCCGCGAGGCACATAACTTCCAGGTGGATCAGCCGAAGTACGCGCAGCGGAACGCGGTGGTTCTGGGCGTGAGCGTCGACAGCGTAGATTCGCACAAGAAGTTCTGCGCCAAGGAAGGTCTGAACTTCAAACTGCTCGCCGACACCAATCACAAAGTCAGCGACTCCTACGGCTCGTTGACCAATCTTGGTCTGGTCAAGTTCGCCGCGAGGCATACGTTTCTTATCGATCCTGCCGGCAAGATTGCCAAAACGTACTTGAGTGTCGATCCCTTGAGGCACAGCCAGGAAGTGCTGGCCGAACTAGATTCGCTGCAAACGGCTGGGACGATGCGATAGACGTTGACTAACT
Source organism: uncultured Acidobacteriaceae bacterium (assembly GCA_964407245.1). Classification (GTDB taxonomy): domain Bacteria; phylum Acidobacteriota; class Terriglobia; order Terriglobales; family Acidobacteriaceae; genus Sulfotelmatobacter. Next base: position 22,301 of record CAYOUY010000050.1, on the reverse strand, counting down.
GCCGGACGAAGTAGACTACCGCCATGGCCACAGCTGCCAGAAATGATGTTCGCATTTCTAACGGAAAGCCCCTAGCCTACCGCTTTCCGCCCGGCTTGCACAAAAACCTGCTGTGGTTCGCGTTGCGCAAATTCCGGCCGGCGAATCCGATTCATCTGTTTCAGCACCTCGCCCAGGAATACGGCGACATCGCTCATTACAAAATCGGTTGGCACAACATTGTCTTCCTGAATCATCCGGAGTACATCCGCGAAGTGCTGGTCGCGCAGAACGACAACTTCATCAAAGAGCGCACGGTGCAGCGCTCGAAAATGCTGCTGGGCAAGGGCATGATCACGGCTGAGGGAGCCGAGCACCGCACGCAGCGGCAGACGGCGCAGCCCGCGTTTCATCGCCAGCGGATTCCCGAATATGCGGCAACTATGGTCCGCGAGGCGGCTCGCATGCGCGACGCGTGGCCTGCCGGCGACCAGCGCGACATTGCCATCGACATGATGCACCTCACGCTGAATGTCGTGGCGCAGACGCTGTTTGCCACCGACCTGCGGGACCAAGTGCGCGAACTTGCCGATGCCATTAACCGCATCATGGGCCTCTACAATTTTCTCGTCATGCTGCCCGCAGCGAAATGGCTGGTACATATGCGGCCGCCGGGCCTGGCGGCATTCGTGCGTGCTCGCGAGCGGATTGATGCGGTCGTATATCGCATGATCGAAGCGCATCGGCGGCGGCGGGGCGCCGGAGGTGGCAGCCTGCTCGACCTGATGATCGCCGCATCACCGGATCGAAGCGCGGACTCCGAGCGATCACTGCGCGACCAGGTCATCACAATTTTCCTGGCGGGCTATGAAACAGTGGCCAACGCTCTGGCTTGGACGTGGTACCTGCTTTCGCAGAATCCGGAGTGCGAACGGCGCTTTCACCAAGAAATTGACCGCGAGCTGCAAGGCCGATTGCCGGGCGTGGACGACATTCCTCGTCTGCCATACGTCGAGATGGTGCTGGCGGAGTCGATGCGTTTGTATCCTCCGGCATGGGCGATGGGTCGGTATGCGCGCCACGAGTTTCAACTGGGTGAATATTTCCTGCCGGCGAAAACGACTGTCTTGATTAGCCAGTTCATTACTCATCGCGACGCGCGGTTCTTTCCCGATCCGTTGCGTTTCGATCCCGAGCGCTTCACGCCTGAGGCCAAGGCACGGCGAACGAAGTTCGCCTACTTTCCTTTCGGCGCCGGTGCGCGGCAGTGCATCGGCGAGTCTTTCGCATGGATGGAGGGAGTGCTGCTTCTGGCGACGCTGGCGCAACGGTGGAGATTGAAGCTCCTACCCGGGCATTGCGTTGAGCCCGATCCTCTCATCACGCTGCGCCCCAAGTATGGGATGAAGATGGAGATCGAAGCCCGTAGCGCCGACCGCCGGACCGCAGCGTGATGGTATACAGTGCTACTTCTCCGCCAGGTACATCTCCGCAACGTGTTCGGCGATGCTTCCCGGTTTCGCCTGCTCAAGGTTCGCGAGCACGACGACGGTCAACTGGTCCTCCACATAGCGAGCGATGGCCGACTTGAATCCCTGCCAGGCGCCGTTGTGAGAAATGCAGCGATGGCCGTGTCTTTGCTCGATAAACCAGCCAAAGCCGTATCCATCCTTATTAGGCTCGCCATTTTTCAGCTTTACGGGTGTCCACATCAGATCAAGGCTGGATCGCTTGAGTAATTTCTCCGTATAAAGGGATGCATCCCATTTCGCCAGGTCGAGAACGGAAAAGTAAAGACTGCCGTCGGCGGTGGTGTTGACCATGGGTGCCACCCACTCCTGATTTTTCAGTTCGCCTTTCACCAGACGATAGCCGGAGGCGCGGTTCGGAATGATATCCGCCTCGCTGATGATGCGGGTGGAGGTCATGCCCAGCGGCTGAAAAATCCGCTGCTGGAGAAAATCTCCGTAGAACTCGCCAGTGACGCGGTGAATCAGAATGCCGAGCGTGACGTATCCGAGATTGCTGTAGTCCCACTTCGTGCCCGGCGGGAAGGCCAGAGGGATGTTCTCAATTAACTTCAGTTCCTGATCTTCCGTCCAGTCCTTACGGAAGTTGAAGTTCTTGGGATAGTCGCCAAAGCCGGCAGTGTGGCTGAGCAACTCGCGTACGGTCACATCTTTCCAGGCTGCCGGGGCGTCAGGGAAATATTTTGTCAGCGGATCGTCGAGTGAGATCTTGCCTTCTTCCACCAGCATCATCACGGCGGTCGCCGTGAATTGCTTGCCCATGGATCCAGATTGAAAGACAGTTTCCGGTTTCACCGGCACCTGCAGTTCGACGTTGGCCATGCCGAAGCCCTCGGCGCGAATCATCTTTCCGTCCTTCACAACGAGCAGCGACAGGCCGGGAATGTGCTCACGCTGCATCTCGGTTTTCACGTAGTCGGTGACGGCCGCACTGGTCGCGAGGCTTTGCCCTTGAGCGCAGCTAAGGAAAGGAAGGGAAGCGCAAACGACCAGCAAAGAAAACGCCAGGATTCGGCGGAAGTTCATAGGGTCTCTGAGGGGACGCCGTTTCGGCCCGAGTCTACAGGTGCTGGCGGGGCTGCAGCAAGCCAGGCCGTCTGGAAGCCACCAGTCGCGTATCTACAAGTTCTTGCTCTGACTCCCACACATCGTCGATCGCCAGGCTGAACAGCGGAAATTAACACACTGTTAACATTTGCGTGATCTTCCTGTAATAGCCTCTACCGGATACTTCTTCTGGACTTTTGTCGCCACCGGTTGTTTCTCTGGCCCAGGGAGACTGTCATGATCCGCTCTGTATTTTATGCCTTGGTTCTGTCGATAGCACTGCTGCTGTCCGCTCCAGCGCACGCGAATTCGGGCGCACTGTTGAGTCTTTATGGATTGGGCAATTTGCAACAGCCAGGGAATTTATACAACGGCAGTGGATCGACGTGCCCTCCCGCGTGCGGAGTGACGTTTTCTTCGAATTTCTATGGACTGACTGCCATTAGCAGCGGGGGCTCGGGAAATTTCGTGCCCACGATGACGACAAACCTAGGTCAAGTACTTAACATCCCGGCGGCTTTGTTCATCTGTCCCGGCGGCCCGCCATACTGTAGCGGTAGCCAGACGGCGGGCGTCATTAATGTTGCTCAGGGCGTCTCAACTGGCATCAACTTCTTCTTCACCGCAGCCTTCAGCAAGAATCAGACGGAAACTGTACAGATCTGGAGCGGAGCGAACGGCACAGGTACAGTGCTGGCCACGATTGTCCTGTCGAGTACAGACGCATCGTGCACTATCGTGGCTTACTGCGTGTGGTCGGACGCGGGAGCCAGCTTCTCGGGAACCGCCAAATCTATAACGTTCAGCGGTCCGGGGGACGAACTGGGAATTGCCGACATTACACTGGGGAACAACGCGACCGCGATTCCAGAACCTTCCTCTTTCTGCCTTCTTGGGGCGGGATTAGGAGCGCTCTCTCTGGGCAAGATTCGCCGATTTCTGCGTCTATAGCTGCGACTCAGGCGGGAGATCTGCGGGCACCTTGGCTTGATCGCCGACGATGTGGAATCGTTCGAAGCCTGCTGGGATTCTCACGCCGTTGCCGTCCATGCCTACTGCACGAAAATTGAAAACTACGCATGTTGGTTCAGGAGCGTCACTCGTGCCCGAGCCGCCGCGGAGCCAGGCTGGTCCCCGACTCCTCGGCGGGAGCAAACTCCAGGCGGCGCTCGCAGCGCTTCTGGTTGTTTGCACACTTGCTGTGTATTTCCCAGTGACCAGTTACCCGTTTGTGAATTTTGACGACGGGAACTATGTGGCGCAAAACCCTCACATCCAACAGGGGCTGACGTTGTCCACGGTGCTGTGGGCTGTCTCCTCCATGGCCTATGACAACTGGCATCCGGTCACCTGGCTCTCCCACGCCCTCGATTGGCAACTCTACGGCGCACACGCCGGAGGTCACCACACAACGAATCTGGTGCTCCACCTGCTGAATGTTGTCTTGTTGCTCTTCGTGCTGATGTGGATGACCGGTCAGGCAGGCAAAAGCTTTTTTGTGGCCGCGCTCTTTGCTGTGCACCCGATCAATGTGGAGAGCGTGGCCTGGGTCGCAGAAAGAAAGAATTTGCTCAGCATGTTTTTCTTCCTGCTGACATTAGCTGCCTACGTCTGGTATGTGCGGCAGCCCAAGTGGTGGCGATACGGTTGTGGAGTTGCGCTCTTCGCGATAGGCCTTGCCGCCAAGCCCATGATCGTAACTCTGCCCTTTGTGCTGATGCTGTTGGACTACTGGCCGTTGCGGCGCGTAAAAGGTTCGACCAGGCAATCTAAGCAGCCGCCGCTGCGGCAAAAATCATGGCGCTGGTTGGCGTTGGAAAAGGTTCCGTTGCTGATCTTGTCGGTCGCCAGCTGCGTCGTGACCCTGATTGCACAACGCGGCGCGATTGCCTCCTCGAGAGTTCTCCCTTTCCAACTCCGACTCTGGAACGCCATTTGTGCTTATGGGTTGTATCTCGCCAAAGCCGTCCGGCCTGCGTCTCTGGCTGTGTACTATCCGCGCGCGGGTTTGAACCCGTGGACGATTGCATTCGTATCGCTCGTCCTGATTGGACTGAGTGCAGTAGCCTGGAGGGAGCGTTCCAGCGGATATGCGACGACGGGGTGGTTGTGGTTCCTTGGGACTCCAGTGCCCATGATTGGACTGGTGCAAGTCGGGGACCAGGCCATGGCTGATCGGTATGCCTACCTGCCATTGATTGGAATTTTTATCGTTGTCGCCTGGGGAAGCAGCGATTTCGCGCGCAGCAGAAAGATAGACCGGCGTTACTGCATCGTGGCGGGTGGCGTTGTCATATTCGCCCTTGCATGGCTGACCTCCCTGCAAGTCGGCGTGTGGCGCAGTAGCGTGGACCTCTGGAAGCAGGCTATTGCAGTCACAAAAGACAACTATGTTGCCGACGACAACTTGGCTTACGAGTTGCTGGCTCAAGGACATCCCCAGGAAGCCTTGCACTACTTTCAGGAAGCGGCCCGGCTCGCGCCCCAGGATCCACTCAGTCACTGGGCGCTCGCCGCAAACCTCGAAGATCAAGGCCGTCTCACAGAGGCCGCCCAACAATACGAGGTGGTGGTTCGCAATCCGGAGAATCGGCGGCAACTAACTGCCGCGTGCCTGAACGCCGCTGTCATCGCCAGTGAACTCGGCGATTATTCCAAGGCTTCGGAATATTCCCAACAAGCCCTGCAGACCGACGCTGCGATAGTCCGGACGATCATTCTCAATGCGGAACGCGACGTCGCCCAAAGTCCCTCTCCTGGTGGCTATCTGCGTCTGGGCCTCCTGCTTGAGCAGGCCGGCGAGACGGAGAAAGCACAACACGCCTATGAGCAAGTAGTCCGGTTAGACCCAAACAGCCTCATCGCCCGCCAACTGCTAAGCCATGTTCAAGGAAATCATGTTCACGTAAATCATGTTCAAATAAACCATGCTCAAACAAACCATGCTCAGAACGCTCGTTCTGGTTCCTGGGAAAGGTTTGAATCAGCTCCGCGTGCCAAACACGGAGCGTGAGCGGGAGTCTACGACCCACTTGCAAGCTTGAAGATTTGGAGCACGGCTTCGGATTCTTCCTTGTAGTCTTTCGCCGGGTCGCCCCACACATAGCGGGTCTGAGGAGAGACCTCATCGGCGACACCAACGAGCTCATAGTGCGCCTTGAGGTAGTCTTGCGACCAACCAAGGAACCACTTCTCGGACTCAGGCCGTACTCCCCATGACCCCATCACCTTGACCATCACCACATACTCTGGCTGGTTCTGTTCAATTTCCTTTGCCATCTCATGTTGCATCTGCAGCGCGAACTTCTGCGGCTCGAACAGCGGGTAGACGTAGATGTATCCCGTGGCCGAATGCCGGCGGGTGAGAAAAAAAATTTCGGGCTCGGAACCGAACACAGCAATGCGCGCGTCCGGCGCTGTTCTCGCCTGCAAATATTGGGAGATCGCTTCAGCTTCAGGAAACGGATGTGCGCCATAGGAAGCGCGGGAGATCGAAGTCATATCCATGTAAAACAAAGTGTCTCTCTGCAGTGCAATGGGCACGGCCATCACGATCACGAAGATCAGTGCGGGGATGGCGATTGCTGCTGTTTTGGTGACGAATTTCGAAAGTTCATGCCGCGCCGTGCTCACTGTGATGCCGGCCAGAAGGCTGACGGCAGGTAGAACGAGCACGAAATAGTGAGGGCGAAAATAAAAACCGGCAGCCACTCCGAGCCAGGGAAAAAAGACGAAAGAAAGGATGAAAAGCGCGTGTTTGCGCAGCCGGGAATCCCAGGCCAGCGCGACCAGTCCCAGCAAGGCAAGAATCCACACAAGGAAGCAAGGCTCAACGGCATGGGAACCCATTATGAACAGGTTGTCCCAGGCATCCCATAAAACGGTGACCGACGCGTACTGGCTCGCATAGGAAAACGTCCAGAACCACATCTTGCCCAGTGCGCCGGCCAGGAACATCACCAGACAGGTCAGCAGGAAGGGGCAGGCTGCGCCAATGCCGTAGAGAAGAAGTCGGCTGAAACCCGCCCATGTAGCCAACTGCTTCCACTCGCTGGCTGCGAGATAAAAGGCTCCGAACAACACAAAGGCCAAGCCGGGCTGTTTCATTACGAAGGCCAGACCCACGAGAAGGCCACTCAGGAAGAAAATCCACCTCCGTTTGGCAGCAATGGCATGGAGCAGAACAAGAATTCCGGGCAGCGCGAATAGCACCACGAAGTGCGTGGCATGTCCGTGAAAGCCCAATACCTCCTCGCTATTCGACAGGACGGCATAGCTGCAAGCTGCGGCGACACCGGTGGTCGCGTCAAATAAACGTTTCCCGAGGAGAAACATCACAACTACGGTGATTCCGTTGACCACAATCATGCCCAGATGAATACCCCCGGGGGTCTGCCCGAATGCTGCCATGATCAAAGCGTAGGCAGCGTAGGTTCCGGGCAGCTTCATGTTGTAGGCCAGTTTGAAAGGGGCGATGCCCTGAAGGATGAGTTGGCCCGCGTAGGCGTATTCACCTTCGTCACGCTCCAAAGGCAGATGAAGCAACCGAATCCGGATAGCAGAAAAGAACAGGATAACTATGCTCAGTGAGATGTATGGCCAGTAGCGGAGAACCAGGGTACTCACTGCCCCGAGTGGCGGACTTTGCCGTGATTTGTTACTCATGGCGACTGCCGACGGGCCGAACCCGAAACCGGCTTTGAAAGGGCTCGGCTTCAGCCGAGCCGTTCAGGGCTCGCTAAGAACTTAGGGCTTCAGCCCCTGAGGCAAAGCGACTGTTGCTCACTTGGCCCGTTATGAGGTTGCTTGGCTTCTAGTTCCGTGATTGTCTGCCGTCCCTGCGATCTGGTGGCCGACAAGTCTCTCGTAGCCTACTCATGTCAATGCAAACCAAGCGCTTGCCTTCGAGTCCCGGCGGGATCGTAAAACAAAGCCGGCAGGCAGATTGTTAAAGGCGAGTTACATTTCGATTAAAATTTGGTAACCCTGCTCCGAATCCCTTGCTCCCCCGGTATTCTTGAACTCTTGCACCATGCCCGCCACCCGAGCTTCCGCAAGAAAGCGAAAGAAGAGCACCGCGGCAGTGCCGAAGCCTTTTGCGGCATTGGCGCCCACTCGCCAGCCACTTAAGATCGCACAAACGGAGATGTCCGATTTCTCGAGCGCCGTCTGGCGACATCGGATTGCGCCGGCAATTCTCCTGGCTCTCATCAGCTTCGCCCTGTACATCCAGGTGATCCATCATCCCTTTGCGAATTACGACGACAGCGACTATGTCCAGAACAATCGGCAGATTCAGAAGGGGATCAACCTGACGATGCTGCGCTGGGCGATCACTTCGACCCAGCACGAAAACTGGCACCCTGTCACTTGGATCTCCCACGCTCTGGACTGGCAACTTTTTGGTCCGTCTCCCATCGGTCACCACGTGATGAGCCTTCTTTTGCACGTCGTGACTGTGATCCTGCTGTTTTTCGCGCTCGCGGAAATGACCGGTTCCACGGTCAAGAGCCTGCTCGTGGCCGCTCTGTTTGCGATTCATCCTGTCAGCGTGGAAAGCGTGGTCTGGATTGCCGAGCGAAAGACGGTCTTGTGCACCGTGTTTTTTCTGGCCGCCATTCTTGCCTATGCGGTTTACGTGCGGCGGCCACGGATAAGCTCCTACCTGCTTGTCGCTCTGCTTCTTGCGCTGAGCCTCGCCTCCAAGGCAATGACGGTTACATTTCCCTTCGTGCTGCTGTTGCTCGATTTCTGGCCGCTGCACAGAGTTGCGGGTTGGACCGAACCTTCTGCCGGGAATCGCGTACCACAATTCAAGTTTCCCAAGCTCCTGATAGAGAAGTTGCCCTTTCTGGCCATCACTGTCGCGGATTGCATCGTGACCGTCGTGGCCCAACGCGAAGCCATTCGCCCCGTAGACAAGTTCCCCCTTCTGTTGCGGCTGGAAAATGCGATCGTTTCCTATGCCAGTTACCTGTGGAATACGATTTGGCCGACGCACTTGTCGGTTCTTTATCCTTATCCTTCCTCTGGAATTCCAGCGTGGAGAGTAGTTGCCAGCCTCCTGCTGCTGACAGCAGGTAGCGTTTTGGCTTGGCGGGAACGTTCTCGGGGATACCCGATCACTGGCTGGTGCTGGTTTCTGGGTACGCTGGTGCCCGTCATCGGACTCGTGCAGGTTGGCGAGCAGGCAATGGCCGATCGCTACGCGTATCTTCCGCTAATTGGGATTTACATCGTTCTGGTTTGGGGCGGCGTAGACCTCGCCCAGTCCCTTGAAAAGGACATGCGCCCTCTCGCGGCCGCCGCGGCTGCAGTTGCACTCGTGCTTCTTGCTTTTGTGGCATGGAGGCAGATTCACCTCTGGCATTCCAACATCGACTTGTGGGCGCACGCTGTTGAAGTTACCGACGACAACTCCGGCGCCGAAGATGTCATCGGTTCCGAGCTTCTGGTCGACGCCGTTAACAAAGGCCAAGCCTATTCAGACGATGCCCTGCCTCATTTCCTGAAAGCGCTGGAACTGGATCCTCGTGACAGCCGGGCGCTGTTTTCCGTCGCCATGGATTTGCGGGGACGCGGTCGTCCCCTGGAAGCACTCGAAAAATATAAGCTGGCCTTGCAGTATGCCGAAGACGGTTCTCTCAGGAGTCAGATAACGAGTGGCATTGCATCCTGCTACGAGATGCTGGGCAATTATGCAACGGCGCGGCAGTACTACCAGCAGGCAATGAATATTAGCCCCGGCCCGGAATCAGATGCCTTTGTCGGATATGCGAGAACATTTACGGACGAGCAGATTGTGAAAGTAGCTGGCGACCTGGCCCGTCACCCCACAGCAGAAGGTTACTGGCAACTAGGGCAGCTGCAGGAAGCTGCTGCGCGGCCCCTGGATGCTCGAAAATCCTACCGTCAGGCCCTCGCTATCGATCCGCATTTCGGGCCTGCGCAAACCGCGCTCGCGAAAGATCAGGCGACCTCGCAGTAAGTCCGGCGCCCGCGGCAAGCAAACGCTTTCCAGATTTTATTGTGGGGATTGCTGGGGAAGCGTCTGCGGCTGGCTATTGAGGGAACCGGGAGCACCTGGGCCAAGACCTTGCGGAACTGTCTGCCCAGTGGGGCCGTAAATTTCGCGCCCCGGATCGAACGCCGGATGATAGTAGAAGAGCCACTGATTGTAGTGGTTCTTATGATCGAACTCCCGGATGGTTTTGTTGGTGCTCGTGCTGGCGACCCCGATAACGACGCCTCCGCCGAAATTCGCTCCGGAGGAAGGCTGGCCGGCCAAGGCGCCTGGCTGAAGAGGTTGGCTGCCCGGATTGTTGCCAGCGGCATTCACGCCGTCAGGCGTCGTCGGGCTCGCTTCATTCGCGGCCGGGACCGATGTCGAACTTGCGGCATCAGGCAAGTTGACTCCATTTAGATTGCCAGCGGCGTTTTGCCCTGGGATTGTCACCTGGGCGAGGTCGGCCAGGTGCAGCAACCGGAAGTCGCGCCCAGTTATGGGATCTTTATACTTTTTACGCAAGCAACGGAAGCCCCCGGCGTTCAAGTCGTCAACCGTCATGGGATACCGCCCGGTTTGTTTGACGTACTGGCGAATAGCGCGCCGGTACTGCATTGCGCGATGAATCAGTTCATCCTCTCTGCTTCGCTGAATCTCCCTGGCCATGCTCGGAGCGACGATCGCGGCCGCAATGACCATCAGCGACATCGTCAGCAACAGTGCCAACAGCACATAGCCCTTTTGCCGTTGCCTGGATCGCCACCGATTAGTCATCTGCGCCATTAATCAGAAGTTGTACTTCAGACCGAACTGTAGGGTTCTGGGACGGTGTGAATCTACTGGCCGAAGGAACGCAGTTCCCGTGGTGCAATCAACGTTGACATCCGGAGTGCCTGGAGGCGCATTCGGAATGGGGGTTGGACCACCCAGCGCAGAGTTGAAAGGTCCCCCGTAGCAACCGATGACGTTGGAGCCGGTGTTTCCGATGTTTGGATTGTAGATTCGAAATTGCGTGTGGTTGAAGATATTGAATGCCTCCGCCCGGAACTCGAATGCGCTGCTCTCGGTGACCTTGAAGTTCTTGAACAGGGACATGTCGAAATTCAGACGATGAGGATTCGTCAGGAAATTGCGGCCCGCGTCGCCAAAAGTGAGGCCTTGAGGCGCGGCAAATGCAGCCGGGTTGTAGAGCAGTGGGCCAACGCTCGAGGCGTTAAATTTTGACACCGGCAGAGCCGCCCGAGGATTGCCGATCACGTCGGGATATGAGCCGACTCCCGCCCCGTTGGCCACGCCGGCATTGTCCGGCACGGAAATCCCGTTGCTGCTGCCGGCATTGATTACGCTGAACGGCGTCCCCGACTGAAAACTGGTGATCCCGGAGAACTCCCAGCCGTCGAAAAACGCACGCAAAATACGTGAGTCGCCCTGCGCCGGCAGGGATGTTTTGGTGCTTGTGCCCGTTTCATCGTCCGACGGATCCGAGCGCAACATCCATCGCTGCATCGTTCCGCTGAGCTTCCTGAACGAATAGATATAGTTCAGGCTCAAAAGATGGCGCTGGTCGAAGTTGGAGCTGGCCCAGCTTTGGCGGATATTCGCAGAATTCACGAATCCGGTGTCCGAGCGATCCGAGGCATCATCCAGCGAATGACTGTACGTGTAGGACACACCCAAAGTGAGCGGACCGCGTGTGCGGCGTAGCGTTGTCTGCAAGGCATGATATTGCGAATCGGCGATATTCTGCAGCGATAGCACGCGCCCCATTCCCGGCGCGAATCCGTTGACCGAACCTATTGTCTGCAGATAGCTGGGAAACGGAATACCGACCGCGGTTCCCGAACCTCCGTTGACCGGGTTAAGGGCGTAACAGGCAGCAGCAAGGTTCGCCCACGCTGGCTGACCAGGGATGTTCTTCGCGGAATTAGGAGGAGTTACAACGATATTGCCCACTGTGAAGGTGCCGATCTGGTAGCCATTGGCATCCGTGTAGCTGTATCCCCCCAGGCCGCCATAACTATCACAGATCGCGGCCGTGATCGGCTGTCCCGGCGCGAACGGATTGCCAGTCGGGAAAATGCCCGTATCCGGTCCGGTTGGCGGCGGTGTCAGCTGATTCAACTGCAGCTCCGCCGAAAGGTGCGTCCCCTTGCTGCCGACGTAAGCCACAGTTCCCACCATATCTTTTGGAAGCTGACGTTGAACGCTCAAGCTCCACTGTTGTACATAGCTCCAGATCGTCTTCGTAGGGATGGATGAGACATCGATCGGGAAAACTCCGCCGTCAATGCCGTAGAAACCGCCGAACGGATTCGGCTGCGTCATCGTGAGCACGAGGGGCGGGCCGCCCTCCAATGACCCGGTATTTGATTCTTTGGCCGTTCCATGCTCATAGAAGAGCCCGTAGCCGCCCCGAATCGAAGTCTTGCCGTCCCCCTTCGGATCCCAGGCAAAACCCACTCGCGGAGCAGGATTAAAGAAATGACCGGACATGCAGCTATCCGGAATGCCATTCTTGCCGCACTGCACCACACCGTTGATCAGGGGAGAATTCGTCCCTACCGTAACTGGCTGACCGTTGTATAAGAGCGTTCCGCCTCCGCTCAAACCGCTTGGCGGCGTGATGCTGACATTGGCCGCAACGCCTCGGTCAAAATAGGCGGGATCCCAGTTGTAAGCGTTCAAGTTCTTTTCGTGATAGTTGGTGAAGAGGCTGAAGCGCACGCCCAGGTTGACCGTCAGGCGGTGAGTGGCGCGCCAGTCATCCTGCACGTACGGCTCGAGGATCCAGTAATTGTTGTAATAGGTGAGTTGCCCGCTGTCCTGTTGGAAACTGGAGACATAGTTGCCGGCGTTGCGTCCGCTGGCGGTCAAAAAGTCAGCAAACGCATTGCCCGTGCCGGCACCGTTCAGGTTGGTGAAACCCAACAGTCCCTGGGTCTCGCCCGTAGCCGAGCCGATAGCACCGTTGATCTCTTTGCGCTGTGCGTCCACCACTTGCATGCCCACCTGCAAGGTGTGAGGCCCCAAAGCCTTGGTCACGTTGTCGGCCAAGCTATAGGTGGGATTGGTGTGGTTCCAGGGCATGTACGACGTGTCTACCGCAAAGCCGTTCCCCCCGTATTCGCCGTTGGTGCCCCCGACGATAATGCCCGGCGACTTCGGCCAATAACCGTTGGGATAGGTGCCGAAAATGTAGCCGATTCCCGTTGCAGGACCACCATTGCTGCAAGGGTTCAAGCCGCGGCAGATAGGAATACTCAAATTCCCCACCGGACCGCTTTCATCGGTTAGGGTGATGTGCGAATCCACGTAACTGGCCACAAACTCATTGACCAGTGTGCTGCTGTTCGCAGTGATGTTCGCCACCAAGCTGATCCCAGGTCCAAGAAACCGGTTTTCCACGCTGGGGAAATTTTCCGCGTGTACGGCTGCCGTCTGCAGGTAATCCCATTGCGGGACCGTAGTTGTGGTATCCCACGCATCGTGAATGTAGCGGAAACTTGCTCGCAAGTGGTCGCTGATGTTGTAGTCCGCTCGCCCCAGTTCTTCTCGCCAATACGTGGGAGGCGAAACGGCGGCAACATAGCAGGGTTCAAAAGGCTGGCCGGTCTGGACATTGACCTGTCCTACAAGCGACGAGTTACAGCCTGAAAAAGCGTTAGGCGCCGGGATTAACGCATTCATCAGACTCACGCTATTTGGATTGAGCGCGGGAGTGTTGCTGGAAGGGCTAAGATTCCCCAGTTGGTTGCCATAGAAGGTGCTTCCCGCAAATGACGGGCAGTCGGGATACTGAACTCGGTTCACGGGAACCACCGTTCCGGGAAACACAAACGGGCAAACATCGCTGAAGTCTCCCGCGCGTTCAGTCAGAGTGGGAACGGCCTGGTTGAAGTCTCCCGGTTCGTTGCCGGGGCCCAGAGGAGATTTTTCCAGCCTGAATTCTTCGGACCAGAAGAAAAAGGCCCGCTTCCTTGCCGAGCGGAAATCGATTGGTCCGCCGAGTGTGAATCCGAAGTCCTGCCTGCGGTAGAGTGGCGCCTTGCCGGGAGGATCGAAATAATTGCGCGCGTTGAAAAATTCGTTGCGAACAAAATCGTAGGCGCCGCCATGAAACTGCGGTTCGCCCGATTTAGTAGTGACCAATACTGTGCCCGAAGCGGTGCGGCCATACTGTGCGCCGTAGTTGGACGTGAGCACTTTGACTTCCTTGATCGCATCCAGGCTGGGATAAACCATCAATGTGCTTTCAGCGCCGTTGAGCCCCGCGTTCAGCACGTCACTGCCGTCCACGTCGAAGTTGTTATATTCGACGCGGCCACCGTTGACGCTGTACTTCACGCTGCCGGCCACGCCGACTTTGGCCTCGTCCTGTCCTGTCTGATTGCTGACGCCCGGCGCCAAGGCTATAAGCTGGGTGAAGTTGCGGCCGTTGAGACCGGTACTTAGGACTTCCTTCTCAGTGATAGTTCCTTCGATGTGCGCGGTGCCAGTTTCCACCTGCGCCGGCCCGCCCGCCGTCACGTTTACATTCTCCACTGCGCTCGGCGGCAGAAGGCCCGCCGAAATCTCAAGACTCTGTCCGCGGGCTAGCGTGACGTCGGTTTCAAAGGGCGCGAAATTCGCCATCGTCACCTTCAGTTTGTAAGTGCCGGGAGCGAGCCCGGACACAACATAGTGTCCGGTATTGTTGGAAGTCACGGTCTTCGTGCCCGATGCCCCTGTCACGGTGACCGTAGCGCCGGGGATCACAGCGCCCGTAGGATCGGTCACTACGCCCGATATACCGCTGTTTCCTTTCTCAGTAGTTACCTGCGGAGCTTGCGCCTCGGGTGCGGCAGCCGGTGGTCGGGCTGCGGTCTGCGGTGCGGCCTCGGTTGGGGCGGGCGGCGGAGTCGGTTCAGCCGTTAACACCGCGTCCACTTCCGCGTCAGCGCCATCGGACAACGATACCTTCACCACAAAAGTTTCGTAGCCGGGGTAGGTGATTTCCACGGTGTAGCTTCCAGGAGTGATCTTGCTCATGCTGTACCGGCCGCTGGCGTTGGTGGTCGCGGCCTGTCCGCCGCCGGTTCCCTCCACCGTGATTGTTGCCTGAGCCACGGGAACGCCACTCATGAAGATGACGGTTCCGTGCAGGGAAGCGTCGGATTGCGCCAGGCTCGTGCTGACGGAACCCAGGAACAGGGTGATCAAAATCAGACAACGGTAGTAAGAGAAGCGCGATTCCACAAAGACACACTCCCACTTTGCCGTGATGCCGTGTCTTTACCGAAGAGACCTTCGGACACGTCGGAACAACTGGCGGAATTGAGCACCCAAGGCTAGCGCGCGACTGTTACAAACGAATGAATGAAGCGTTAATTTCGGATGACAGAACCCAGAGCGATGGGTGTGAGCTTGTCACCGGTTCCCAGCCTTCTTGCCGGGTAATTCACGATCAGAAAGCTCTTGAGGGAATGCGCGCAATCGCTTTGCGGCAAAAGAAATACGGAGTCGTTTTTCCACAAATGTGCCGCCTTATTCACCAAACGGCCCGGCAAAATTCATGGACTTTTAATTTGGCGGTCACCTCAGAGTAATGGGCTTCGCGGATAGTGTGTGCGCACGGCAATTGGTGCCGTCCGCTTTCCTGTCAACTACTTCCGCTTGGCCTGCCCGGGCGGAAGGCTGTCGAACTGTAACGTGTCCCACGTTGCCTTACAAGTCCGATAAGGAGATACAAGATGAACAAAAAGCTTCTCGTGGCGGCGCTTGCGGTTGCGTCGCTTCTCGCAACTAGCGCGTTCGCGACAACGAGCTATTGCACTGGCGGCGCCAATCTGCGGTTTATTGGCGTCGGCTCCTCCGCTCAGACCAACGCTCTTGCCTACGCCGCTGTGGCTAAGCTTCAGGCGGACCACGGCACGGGCACCTATGCCCTGATTTCATTCAGTGGCAGCACCATTACAGACAGCCGTCCCACCACAGCTAAGACGGACACCGGTATCACAACCTGGGTGGCATACGATCCCTCAGCCACCAGCAGCGCGTGCGACGCGTACGTATACTTCCAGACCGATTCTGGTGTTGGCGTGAAGGACTTCTTCGCTTATGCGAAGTTCACCGCAACCAACTCTACGGTCACTACCAAGAAGAACTTCGTGAGCATCGGCGCGGCTTTTGCTACCTTGCCAACGGCTCCGGTCTCCGAAGGGAACAAGATTCCTGGATTGCCCGACGGGGTCTTCATCGGCGGTGTCTCGCAATCCCCCGACTCGAACGGCGTCCCCACGAACATTTACAGTCCTCTGAACACGTCGCCTGCCACTTACGTCAACAAGGCGGTTCCGCCGGCTGCACCCGCGTACTGCGGAAACGTCTCCACCGTGGTGGTAACCTCACAGTTCTACTGCTACTTCAACGCGGCTGGAACGGACGTCCGTCCAGAAGACGCTCTCTACGCCACCACCCGCGCCCTGGCTGCTTACAACGGCATCGTGCCGCCGGCAACCTCTGGCACCACGACTGCAACCCTGACCGGCTTGGGCTATGGCGGCGCCAGCACCACGGGCTGCGCCGCCGCTGGTTCATCGACCGTCGGCTGCGGAATTTGGGACTCTTTTGCCCAAGGCTCGCAGTTTAACGTTCTCAAGTTCGCCTTGGGTGGCACGGACCCCATTGCCAGCGGAACAGCCCCAACTTACACGACCGTATCCGTCGGCGCAGCGCCAGTCGTGGTGCTCGTCGGCAACGAAGATACGAGCAACCTTGGCAGCACGAGCGGCGGCAACTACGTCTACACCGACATCAACCGTCAGGTCCTGGCGCAAGTGTTCTCGGGATGGACGCAGTGCGTGGCAGATCTGTCCACCAGCAGTGCAGGAGCTCTCGGCTCCGGCGCGGCTCCGCTGCAGGTCATTCACCGCGAACCCCTGTCGGGCACCTACAACACGTTCGAATTCACCGCTGTCAACACGCAAGCTGG
Source organism: uncultured Acidobacteriaceae bacterium (assembly GCA_964407245.1). Taxonomy (GTDB): domain Bacteria; phylum Acidobacteriota; class Terriglobia; order Terriglobales; family Acidobacteriaceae; genus Sulfotelmatobacter. The sequence goes on along the minus strand of CAYOUY010000050.1, from coordinate 5,770 downwards.
CGGGCCAGGGTTTTCGGTTTCTGGCAAGTACACGCCCGTGCCGAATTCCCACAGCGGCCAGGAACAGTTCAACGACCCGGCCGTGTTCCCCGGCTTCACCGGATCCACAAATTGCACCTACTCAAGTGGCAGTTCGGCTACGCAGCCTGGCTATCCCAACGCCAACTGCTTCAATCCTCGTTACACCAGCTATGACGGTGTGGATATCTTCTCCGGCAGCCAGTGCAAGGGTGCTGCCGGCGCAGCGCCGGGTCTCCCGGTTCACCTGCGCGCCATCGGCACCGGCCAGGCAGTTAAAGCTATCGTCGGTTCGCTCAACAACACGACCGCTACGCCCATACCGAACACCAACGTGTATAACCCGATTGGCTATGCGTTCTGGAGTTTCGCCAATCTGAATCCTCTGTGCAGCGCTGCTACCGGCACTAGCTGCACGGGTAGCTGGCTGGGACACTGGCTCACGGTGGACGGCATTGACCCGCTGTTCACCACCGAGGGTGGGCAGTACGATCCCACACCGAACCCGTCGGGGGCGTTCAACCCGCCGCTGTGCGTGGCTAACTCAAGCCACGTGTTGCCCACCTGTCCGACCATCCCCTTCACCCACCTGAAGGACGGAAAGTACCCGTTGTGGTCGCTGCTGCGGACGGTAACGCTCGCACCGGTGGCCGGAAAGGTCGTTACTCCGGAAGGCGTGCTGGACCTGGTTGCGTCGGAAGAAATTACGTCGGCCACCGACACGCTCTCCGACTACGTTCCGTTCCTGAAGGATGTGTGCCCCCCGGGAGAGCTGTGGAACGGCACGGCGTGCGCCAGCAGCACTACGACCACCTGGACGGGTGACCTCAATCTGTTCGTGTTCCGTTCGCACTTCGAGCGGACGGGCGCAACCATCAAGCCTGCGAATGGCCACTTCTTCCTGAGTGGCACCACCAAAGAGCTCTGCCCCACTACCCAGATCAACCTGCAGGGCGGCAACAAGAGTTCCTCGACCTGCTTCGTTGACTTCGGCAACGACGTGGGCGGCTCGGTGCTCACGGTGCAGAAGGACTTCGATTTCATCGAGGACTTCAACACCGAGGAGTATGGCCTGTCGCAGTAAAGTTTCTTGATCGACGTTGTGACATTGCCGGGGAAGAGAGCAAGCGACACCGCCTGCTTCTCTTCTCCCGGCAGTTTTTGATTTTTGGGAAGGGAGAATTCTGTGACGCTGCCGGGTATCTGCAAGAATCATTTCCTGTCAGGCTTTCTAATTGTTCTGATCGCATTCATCTCCGCGAGCGGGCAGACCCCGCAAGGGACTGTGCCTTACGCTGAATCGACACGTTCATCTACATCCTCGTCCGCGTCGTCTTCCTCAAGCGGAACGAGCGCCCCCGCGGCCAACGCGACCGGGCAGCCCGCTGCTCCAACCGCTGCCCAGGCGGCCGATCCAACGGCTGGCATGCACAAGCCGTACCAAGCCCCTGGCATAGACCCCAGGACCGGAGTGCCTCTCTACGAGACGATTCAGGAGGATTGGAGCTCGCTTCAGGTCGGTACCAGCAAGCTGGAACCCGCGCCTCCATTGATTGCGCAAGTTGATGAGATGGAGAACTTCACTCGCACGCTGGTGCAGTTGCAGTGGCGTCCGGGCGATCCCATGGATCTGTATGTGATCATGCCGAAGGGTGTGAAGAATCCCCCCGCCGTGCTCTACCTTTTCAGCTATAAAGACGACACCGACCGCTTCAAGGACAATGGCTGGTGTGAAAGAGCCACGCGCGAGGGAGTGGCCGCGGTTGGAATGGTGTCAGCGCTCAGCGGCCATCGCTTTCAAAGCCGCCCATTGGAACAGTGGTTCGTCAGCGAGTTGCAGGAGTCGCTGGGAAGCACGGTGCATGACGTCAAGTTCATTCTGGACTATCTGGCGCAGCGCGGCGACATCGATATGAGCCGGATTGGAATGTTTGGCCAGGCCTCCGGCGGAGCCATCGCGCTGCTGGCGGCGGCTGCGGATCCGCGCCTGAAGGCCGTGGATGTGCTCGATCCCTGGGGCGACTGGCCGGTCTGGCTGGCGAAGTCGCCAATCGTGAAGGAGGACATCCACCGAACGAATTTTGCGCAGCTCGACTTCCTCAAGAAAGTGGAAAACCTGGATCCGGTGAAGTGGCTGCCCACGTTGAAATCGACTCACCTGCGGATACAGCAAGTGATGGGAAACGTTGCCACGCCGGACGAATGCAAAGCTGCCATTCGAAACGCAGCGCCGAAGAATGCCGAGGTCGTGCGCTATGACAACGTACGCGATCTCGCCAAGACAGCCACTGAGGGCCATTTGTTCGACTGGGTCAAGGCAACGGTGAAGGATCTGCCTGCCGCAGCAGGGGCGGGCAGCGTTTTGTCGACTCAAAACGATTCGCAGCGCGAAGAATCGGCGCAGCACGAGACCACGTCGCAGCTGGAATGACTTGGCAGTTCCAGCTCTCACGGCCAAGAGTATGCGTTGCCGTGTGAGCTGCCCAGCTCGGCGCGCTGCATCTTCGTCTCGCGATGACGTCTCTTTGCTCGAGATGTTTCTTACTTTAAAGCGGGTCTATGTGGAAGGACATGCAGTGAAACTAACTCAGGTTCTAACTGCTGGAATCGTATCCCTCTGCCTGTTACTGATCGGCTGCTCGGGGAGATCAAAGCCGAGCTCGACCGGGCTGGTATTCACCTCGCCGTCCTCAAACCCGGTCATTGATGCGGGACAAACCGTGAACATCACGGTAAACCAAGTGGTTAATTGGAGCCTGCAATATCCTTTCGGGGTACCAGCGGGGCAGCTCACGAACCAGAATGGGACATCGGTCACTTACGTGGCTCCCGCTGCCAGCCTTGTGACTACGACCCTCCAAGTGAATGTGGTGGCGACCGCCGCCGCAAATGGCGCGACCTTGGTCATGCCCATCGTGATCAACGCGCCGCTGGGCATCGCTGGGGCTCTGTCGCAGTACAACACCAGCTGCAGCAGTTACAACCCGACACAGCAGGTCGCCGGCAATCCGGATGGGACCACTGGCCAGGCTTTCAACCCCAATGCCAGTAATGCTCCCCGAGCCATCGGGGGAACGCCGCCCTACACTTGGAGCGTGGCTTCCGGGTTGCTTCCGCCAGGCTTAGCTCTAGGCTGGACAAGCTCCAACGCGTATCTGTTTGGCACACCGACAGCCGTTGGCTGCTCGCAGGTCGGGCTGCAAGTTACGGACGCGACCGGCGCCACAGCCACCTCTGCCACTAATTACGTGATCATTGCCCCGCCGGCGCTGGCGGTTACAGTTCCTCGCTACCCGTCGGCGTATTTTGGTGTTCCCTATCAGCCAATTACCCTTCTGGTGTCGGGCGGAGTGCCGCCATACACCTGGAATTCCAGCGGTCCGCAGGGAATCGCAGGACAGCTGGGAATGACGTTGACGCCGGGCGCTGCGTCGGCGGTAGTCTCCGGGACTCCGAATGCCAGCCCCTCGAATCTGCCGGGCAATGGGGCTTACACGCCCTCGGTGACGGTCTACGACAGTCAAGGGCCGTATGCGGCACGAGGTGGAGTGACACTTAACATCTATGAGTGGTCGTCGCTTCCCGCCAACGCATGTACTCCGGCACAAGGTGGCGTTGTCACTGCGGTCAACGCCAGTCTGCAGGGTTCTTATGCTTTCCTGCTGCGGGGTTTCGACGGAAGCGGACCAGTGGCCATGGCGGGGAGTTTTGTCGCCGACGGCTCCGGCAATGTCACCGGAGGAGTGATGGATGTTGTGCGAACCTCAGGTTCGCAGACGGACAGTGCGATCAGTGGAGGTTCCTATTCGATTTTGCAGCAGGGTGGAATCGGAAACACGTTTGAACAAGCCGGCTGCCTGGTGCTCAATACGTCGGGTGGCAGCACCACTTTTGCCCTGAGCATGGGCGGATGCTCGACCAGTTCTGATCCCGGGACGGGTACCTGCGTCCCCGATGCCAACAACAACCCAGGTTTGTTCACGACCGGTCGGTTGATTGAATTCGATGACGCCACGGGTACCGGGACCCGCGGTTCCGGTATTGTCCGACAGCAGGACAGCTCTGCATTGGCGGCGGGTCTGAGTGGATCCTTCGCCTTTGGCCTGCGCGGATGGGACTCGACACAGCAGCGCTACGCCGAAGTGGGTGCATTCACGGCAAATGCGGGAGCACTAAGTTCAGTGGCGGCGGACATCAACGACGGCGGAGCGCTGCAATCGGCCCTGACCGGGGGAAGCGGAACAGTCGGCGTTGTCGATTCGGCCACCGGACGAGCCACCGCAACTCTGGCCATCGGCACGCCCGCCTTGAACAACCTTGCCCTTTATGTGGTGAGCAAGCAGGAGATCATTCTGGTTGACACAGGCACTCCAGGCCCTTCAACTCCGGTGATCGGAGGCGAGGCGATCGCGACGAGTGGGCCATTCGGGACATCGTCGCTGCAGAGCAGCCAAATCTTCCATACCTCCGGACTGGCAGCCAGCGGTCCCGACGTCAACATCGGCATCCTTCAGTTTGACGGCGTAGGGGATGTCAGCGGCACGCAGTATGACAACCAGGCCGCGACTTTGGGCACAACACAACTGTCGGGCAACTACGTTGCGGATCCCAACACTGGCCGGCTATCCTTTACTGCGACTGCTGCCGGACAAAGCTTGGGAGACCATCCCCTGGTGGGTTACTTGATTCCACCGCCGAGTACGCTCGTGCGGCAGGATTGCGTGAACCTGGCGATGTGTGTGACGGGATTTCTGTTGAGCACGGACTCAAGCGTCCAGGCGGGCCAGCTTGAATTCCAGACTCCCGTAGTCGCGCCTCCGCCCCCTTTTTCGAATCTCTACATCGCCGGATACTACTTCTACGGGACCGACGAAATGATGGATGCTGATAGTCCGGTGCTGGACGGAGCAGCCAGCGCGAATCCCAACAACGCAGGTCTACAGGCAATTCAAAGTGTCAGCTACCCCAACTCCACCTACTGCCAGCAATCCGGCTGCGCAGTGCTGGTTCCCAACGAGACGATGGCGACGGCTACGTATTCGGTGAGCAGCAACGGCTCTGGTAAGGTTGCAGGCGAAACTGTTGCCGTCACAAACGGCAACATCATTTTCTACCTGGACAATTCCCCTTTGAATTCGCACCCGTCTGTGATCATTCTCGAGCAGTAACCCGAATTCCCGGGGAGTGCTGAGCGCGGGTTCGTCTTGTCTGTATTGGGAGCACGCCCAGACTGCCATTGAGAAGCTGTAGTTTGTGTCTTTCTTCCTCACGACTCTAGTCGCTTGTACTTCAACTGTGGTCACGTTGCTGCCAGCCCTGAGAAGGCGCGCGGGCAGCGGCTTCTCAGCTTTCCACACTCCGAAATCCAAAGGGCAGAAAATTCATGCGCGGTTTATTCCTCAGTCATGTCTACGTAACATTTTTCTGGGATAGTTAGTCCGCGTTTCCAGAGCTTCCCGCGTGCGCTTTCTGATTTTCTGGGCCAATCCAGGCTGCAGACTCCGAAAAGCCGAGAGCGAGAAGCGCAGGCAGATCCAAGAATCAGCTAGATGCTGCACTGAGGCATTCAAGGTCTTCAGTCGAGTCACACCGACAGTTCCGTGTGATTTGTGAACTTCCTTGGGCGGAGAGTGCGCCTTTCAAGAGTCTCTGCGCGTGCATCTACTCAAACCTTCACCGGGTTGTGAGCTAGAGGGGGAGGAACGCATGGACGAGCGGGCGTACAGTGGCTGTGTGCTCCGCAGCGTGGAGC
>CAYOUY010000049.1:0-4054 GCA_964407245.1 uncultured Acidobacteriaceae bacterium | reverse complement strand
CCCCACGTCCGAGAGCGCGTGTTTTCCAGCAAGTCGCTGAAGCGGTTGCGACCAAACTTCGTCGTAGAGTTCCTCGCGATTGTAGCGAGACATCAACACATGGGAAACGAGAGGCCGAGACGAAAGGCTTTCCAGAGCAGCGACTTCTTCATTATTAGGGGGGACTCCGGCGGCGGCCTTCTCGAAAATGGCGCGCAACCTCCAGTATAGAGGAGAGGCTCGGTTTGCCCTAAAGTAGGTGCCTGCTCTCTCCCGCCGTTCGTCAAGAACTCCCACTTCACGAGCATGGGAACCTCTCGCTGGAGGCTGGAGGGCGTAGTTCGCAGATGATGCGCCAGTTCGGACAAATACCACCATTTTTCTGGGCTGGACAAGGTCGCAGCAAGAACACCGCGGCGCATGGCCGGGAACAGTGCGTCGAACCCGACCAGGTCCACCAAGTCTTCTTTCAATCACTTCGGCATTCCTTCCGCTCGCGTTTTGAACACGTCAGGCGGCTCGTTCTGCACCCCGTGCAAGCACGGCCGGAACGTAGGGAAAGGTCCGCGATGGCTTCGAGGTGACTAATTCTTTGCCGATCCCGAGGCGAATGGGAGTGTTCGCGGCAACCGAGAACATCACGTCTGGCGCATTGTCGGTGAGCGAGCGGCCGTTCCAGTCCGCAAAACCAAAGGCAGCGGACGTGCCGATCTCATAAGGAAGAATGTTGGGGAAAAACCGGTGCGCCACTTTTTCCGCATAAGCACGCGGATCTTCCGCAGTACCGTTGGCTGTGACCACCCCTGCGATCGCTTTCGTGACAACCTCTCCATACGTCGCGAAGTCGTCATGGGGGCGCCCTGCATTCAGACGGTTGCCCAGGTCTTCGTTGAACTGAGTGAAGAGTGGATGGATCATCGGCAGACCTACCCGGTTGATCGAGCGCCACCCGCCAGCGTCCGTAGCAAGCGTGGACACTGCCCAAATTCCGACTCGGCGGTTGCCACTGGTACCGGAGAGCAACTCCTGATCGGGTACCTCCAAGACGATCGAATACACAGTGTGGCCCGCGAACAAGTTCTTTGCGCGGCTAGGATCCCAACCGGATAGATTCACCGTCGTGCCGTCCTGGAAAGCGTGTCCCACGGCGTGCAACACATCGGGCTCAATCCAGAACGGGTCCCCCGCTCTGTCCGCCCACACGCGCAGACCGGTCGCCGTGGTTATGGTCTCACCAGTCGTTCCCTCGGCGACCACCATGCCGGGCGCATGCGGATCGATGGCGTCCTGGCCCTTCACACACCGCACGACGTACCTTTGCTTCCCGTTGTTGTCACGCTCATCAAATGTGAGCCGATACGTGACCTCTTCGATGGCATCCCCGTTGGAATCAACTTTGAACTCGTACATTCCCTCCGGGTGGTAACCAGGCACGGGAATCGGACCGAAGATCGAGTGGCAAACGTTGATGACGAATACCGTTCCCGTCTGCCCGCTGAACACGTAGAGGTCCGTGATGTCGAGTCGGATATCCTGCCGAGCGATGGGTGAATCGAGGTGATGGGACATGGCGCTCCTTTCGGTAAAGAAGCATGCATGCTAACAGGAGCAACAGACTGCGTCATACCTAGAAAGTGGTATCAGACCGGCGCCCGACAGCCGGCTGCCGGGTGCCCCAGGTTGGCGCCGCGACTTTCGGCGCCAACCTGGGAACGAATAAAATAGGCGTGCTGCGCCACATCGTTCCACTCCCTCGTGCTATCCGGGTTTCCAGACTACCCACTTGTGGAGCGCGAACCTGTGACCGATTCGTCGGTCTCAACCGGATTTGCGCTGTGTCCCAGGTCTCGAAAACCGCCAGAGCTGGGGCACCCAGCTACGTCGCCAACTCGTCTATCCACGCCGGAGAACAACCCGCTTCGAAAATTGTCAGCGTGACGCACCCAACCTGCATCAGAGTGGGCAGACCTTTGAGCGGGTAGCTCGAATATGTCGCGCAACGAAGTCTTTGGAAAAACCATGTGGTGCGCAGCGCTCGCCGTGTATTTGTTAGCGGGAGCGGCAACGCCTGCCCGGGCAGATGGCGATAAGGCTTGCCCTCGCCTGATTCGCAAGGCGGAAGAAAGCCTGGAAAAAGCCGTCCGTAAGCACGGCGAACAAAGCCGACAAGCAGAAGAACACCGCAGGCGGCTGGAAGAGATCCGCGAATGCTGCCAGGCAGGCGGTCGCATTTGCGACCCCGATCAATGGGTGCCTCGGAACTTCTCCCCGCCGCTCCCCTCCGTCTGAGATAACCATGGACGCCAAGAAGCGTGCCTGCCCTTGTTAGGGGTGAGCTTAAGCTTTCCCGCAGAGCGGTGAATTGGAGCGTGTTGTGTCAGCGTGCGAGGCGGGATTCCAAATCACTTCGCACTCTCGCCATCATTGAGAGATTGCTGAATGCCCTCGCTCGACGAAGCCTCTTTCTGGTAGTTCCAGTAGGTATCCTCCTCCTGCGTCTTGTGGCTGAACAGGCCAAGCACCTTGGCGTGGGCTTTCATAGCAAAACGCTTGGGGAGCCAAACGCCATTCCCGACGGGAACCTTCTCCAGTTCGAATTGCGTGCCAGGTTCGACGCGAGCGAGGAAGCCCTCAATAGAGACGGGATGTATGACATGCGCCTCCACTTTGACCCACTGGTAGGTCTGCTTGTCAATCCAGAGCGTGCCGCTCATGCCGGTGAGCACTTTAGTGTCGCGATTCGGCGGCACGTAGCCGTGGCGCGGCGTCGCCTGCAGCACATAAACGTCGTAGGGGCCAAGCTTCTGCTCGCCGGTCAGAGTGAAATTGAAGGCTTGGGTCAGTTGCTCCATCAGGAGGTGATCGCGTGTGCGATCTCTTTCGTATTGCGCGCGGCGTGCCGCCCGCTGCTGCGGCGATTCGCGCTTGCGCTCCGCGATGGCCTGCTGCAGCTTGCGTTCTTCTTTGGCCTGGTCCGCTTCCGGGAGCAGCTGGCCGTTGATCTCCGTCAGGCGGTAATAGGGAGAGCCCTCGATCATCAAAACGCGATGAGTCTTGGAGACCCCATCTTTCACGTCACGCTCCGAATAGTTGTACTCGGGATCGGCCTTCCAGTCGCGTTCATTGGCTTCCACCGAACGCTGGATGATGGTTTGGACGTTGGGCTGAGCAGAGACCGTCATGCCGGCGGACAGCGCGGGCAGCAGAGCAGCCCGGACCAGAAAGCAGAATGGAGGGTGAAATACGTACCTGCCCTTCACAATGAATTAGATGCGCTATCGCGTCGCCGCGCTCGGCAGCGTCAGGTGAATTGATTGCTGTCTGAGTCGCCTGCGGAACGCGCAGCCCAGCTCCGTTTTTCTCGCCCTCCCAATTTTTTCCACGATCTGCGGTTGGACGAAATGCCTCTCCCTGAGTTACAAAAGAAGGTAACCAAAACGGCGGCTCGATCATCAGACTGCCGGCAGGGCCACTTCGTCGGGAAGCGAGTAGCGTGATGAGAAGTTTGTGTTTCTGCGTCCTGGCGACAGCACTGGTCTGGCCGGCGGCCGCGCAAATAGCGGCACCCGTCGGCGGCAAAGCATCCTCGACAGCGCATTCCGACGGCAGCTCAACCGTGCTGGTTCCCAGCCCCGGCAGCGTGTCGCCTCTGCTGGCGCAGATCCAGTCCGCCGGCCGCACCACCACCGCCGATGTCAGCCTGCTCTCGATCCGTCGCTGGAAGGTCGCGAGCGACACCCGGAATGACGCCGCCACCAAGGCCGAAGCCATCCAGCGCAACCTCACCACCGCGCTGCCCAGCATCGTGGCGGAGGTGCAGAACTCCCCCAACAACTTCGCCGCCAATTTCAAGCTGTATCGCAACCTGGACGTGCTCTACGACGTGCTGGCGTCGCTGGCCGAGTCGGTGGGCGCCTTCGGATCGAAGAGCGAGTTTGAAACCATGGCCGGCGACCTCGATCGCATCGACAAGGTGCGCCGCGCCCTCGGCGAGCGCCTCGACGCTCTGGCCGCCTCCAAGGATGCCGAGATCGCCCGCCTGCAAACGCAACTGAAAGCCGCCAAGAGCACCACC
>CAYOUY010000048.1:0-5724 GCA_964407245.1 uncultured Acidobacteriaceae bacterium | reverse complement strand
CAGTGTCCCGTGTTCGGGGGAAAGGTCGAGAGCGCCAACGTTGACGAAGTCAAGAAGTTGCCGGGAGTACGGCATGCGTTTGTCATCGCCGGCGACGGCAATTTCGCGAGCCTGAGCAGTGGAGTGGCCATCGTTGCTGAGAATTGGTGGGCAGCGCGGAGCGCGCGCGAGAAACTTCAGGTCAAGTGGAACGAGGGGCCGACTGCAGCGCAAAGCAGCGACGGTTTCGCGCGCCAGGCAGAGCAGTTGGCAACGCAGCCTCCGGCACGCACGCTTCGCCAGGATGGAGACGCCGATGCCGCTCTGAAGCAGGCGGCGAAAGTCGTGGAAGCGTCCTATTTCTATCCCTTCCTGGCCCACGCGCCTTTGGAGCCACAAAACTGTACCGCATATTACAAGGACGGCAAACTGGAGCTGTGGGCCCCTACGCAGACGCCGCAGCGCGGGCTACCAATCATTGCCAAAGCGCTAGGCATCTCGCCGAAAGACATCACCATCCACCTCACGCGCATCGGTGGTGGATTCGGGCGGCGCTTGAGTAATGATTACGTTGTGCAGGCGGCGTGGATCGCCAAAGAGGTGGGCGTTCCGGTGAAGCTGCTGTGGACGCGCGAGGACGATATGCGTCATGACTTCTATCGTCCGGCTGGCTTTCATTTTCTCAAAGGTGGTGTGGATGCTTCCGGCAAGCTGATAGCGTGGCGGAATCATTTTGTGGGCTTTGGCGAAGGCAACCACTTCGCGCCGGCCGCCGGCATTGACGGCGACGAGTTCCCGGCCCGTTTCATTCCCAACTACGCGCTGCATACCTCGGTAATGCCGCTGGGTGTTCCCACGGGAGCCCTGCGTGCACCGGGCAGCAATGCCATCGCGTTTGTGATGCAATCATTCATTGACGAGCTTGCGCATGCTGCAGGGAAGGACGCCTTGCAATTCCGGTTGACACTGCTAGAGTCGACGCCGCTGGCTTTCTCTCCCGAAGGCCTCTCACAACCGCCCGTCGCTCAGTTCAATGCCAAACGCATGATTGAAGTCCTCGAACTGGTGCGCGAGAAATCGGGCTGGAATTCGCACAAGACAGAAAAGGGAACCGGCATGGGTGTGGCCTTCCACTTCTGCCATCTTGGATACTTTGCCGAGGTGGCGCGGGTGCACGTTGACGAGAAAAATAGATTGAAGGTCAACAAGGTCTGGGTTGCGGGCGACATTGGCAGTCAAATCATCAATCCGGGCAACGCGCTGAACCAGGCGCAGGGTGCGGTGATCGATGGCCTCAGTCACATGATGGGATACGAAATCACGATTGACCGCGGCCGCGCTCAGCAGAGCAATTTCGACAGCTATCCTCCCGTGCGGATCTCGCAGGCGCCGCCAGACATCGAAGTGCATTTCCGCAAGACCGAGTTTTCACCCACCGGGCTTGGAGAGCCTACACTGCCGCCGGCGCTGCCGGCCGTGTGCAACGCAATCTTTGCTGCTACGGGAAAACGTATCCGCAGATTGCCCCTTTCTAGAAGTGGTTTCAGCTGGGCGTAAAACCCACATCTGCTAAAACCGGCAGATGTGGGGCACCCTGGCTAAGTGGCTGAATTCAACCGGGATGGTTGAAATCAGCCACACCATCGGCTGCAACTTTTCTTTGCTTTCCGCGTTCAATTCAGTAGGCGCTTCTGAGAGAAGCGAAAGGTTAGAAGGGATCAGGATCCGGCGGTCGTGATCGGAGAAGCGGATCCGAAGCAAGGGGGAAATCACTATGAGGTATCTAAAATATTTCGCTTTGCTGGCTGTGTTGATTGTGCCGCTGGCCTTTGCGCAGGCGCAGGTCAGAGTTGGAGTCGGCATCGGGGTTGGGCCGGCCGTTGTAGCCGGACCTCCGGTTTGCGCGTACGGCTACTACCCATATGCTCCGTATGCCTGTGCTCCTTACGGGTATTACGGCCCGAACTTTTTTGTGAATGGAGTGTTCATCGGTGCGGGCCCGTGGTTCCATGGATGGGGTCATCCGTATTATGCGGCCCCAGGACGCGGTTTCTACCATGGTCCGGTTATTGGACGTGGTCCGGTCGTGGGACGCGGCGGCTGGCGCCGCTAGCGGATCTTCGCGCGGGGTAGGCAACGGCTGGCAGCCTGGCTGCCGGCCGTTTTTGTTGTGGTAAGCACCGCTCGCCCTCGTTGTGCGAACGGATGCAAAAAACACAAGCTGAGAGAGGCCGACATCGACTTCGAGATTATTCCTGGCGTGACGGCTGCGATCGGCGCCTCTGCTGCAGCCGCGATCACACTGACCCAGCGGCACCTGGCGCCTGCTGTCGCTCTGGTTATATATACCCACGCGGGCGGAGCGTCGGCGACGAACTGGGGGCAATGCTTGCCAGCGGTGCCACCGTAGCTGTATACATGCCCGGTGACGACTATGGCAGGATTTCCCGCGATCTCTGCGCCGCTGGGCTTGATCCCGGAACGGCATGTCTTCTTGTCTCCCTCTGCTACTAGTGCGGCGGAGCAATTCCGAACTGCTACCATAGGCGGGTTGGCCGACGTGCCTCCTGTCTTCTCCGACCTCATGGTGATCGGCGCCGTGACGCGCCGCGCCGTTGAGCGCGCACCCGTGGCACGTCCGGCCGCGAGTTCGTTTGCCACCCAGCAGCTCTTCTGATGGGCCACATGGCAGACCCGCAAAGCGCCAATTTCGCCGGCCTCAGTGTGGTTGCCTTCGAGAGTCGTAAGGCGAAAGAGATAGCCGCACTGATATCGAATCAACAGGGCATTCCGCTCATCGCGCCAGCGATGCGCGAAATCCCGCTGGAGGAGAATCCGGCAGCGTTTGGCTTCGCTGATCAGCTCTTCACGGGGCGTCTGGATGCGGTAATCTTCATGACCGGTGTGGGTGCGCGAACCCTGTTTCAGGTGCTCGAAACCCGGTACCCATTAGACCAAATCACTCGTGCTCTGGCAGCTGTGGTCGTAGTGGCGCGCGGTCCCAAACCGATTGCAGTTCTTCGCGAGTACAAGATTTCAGTGACTGTGGCCGTCCCTGAACCTAATACCTGGAGGGAAGTGCTTGAGACTCTCGATCAGCATCCCGGCGGTTTCGTCCTGCAGGGAAAGCGCGTTGCCGTTCAGGAGTATGGGATATCCAACACAAGACTGCTCGAAGGACTGCGGAAACGAGGCGTCGAGCTGATTCTGGTTCCGGTGTATCGTTGGGGACCTCCCACCGATCTAGCGCCCCTTCGTGAAGCGATGCGGGCTCTGGTTGCAGGCCAGGCGCAGGTCGTGCTGTTCACCAATGCGTTTCAGGTGGATAGCGTCTTAACTCTTGCCGCTGGTGAAGGCTGCGAGCAGCGCTTGCGCGATGCGTTCGCGAGAAGTGTGGTCTGCTCGGTGGGTCCGACCTGCAGCGAGGCGCTTTCCCTACACAACATCCGCGTCGACATTGAGCCCCAGCATCCTAAAATGGGAACGCTTGTCCATGAGGCTGCCCAGCGGGCTCCCAACATCCTTCGCAACCGGCAAAACTCGATCCAGAAAACATAGATTTCAAGAACCTAGGTCAGATATCTTTACGCGGCCCCGAGGCCCGGGAAGATACTGGTCTTGAATTGGCAGGGGGACGGCGCTGTGTTTAATTACCTCGACTATCAGAAAAAATCTTCCCAACATATCTTGTTCTACGAAGCCGGAGTTGACGACCGGCAGAGAGTGTATGGGGCAAGAGTGGCAGTTATAGGTTTCGGCGGCATCGCCATCGAGTCGAGCCGACTTTTGGCCATGGCCCAAGTGCGTTTGCTGCGCCTGCTTCATTGGAATGCAGCCACGGAAGGTGACTTGCGGGCGACGGACGTTAGGCACGGCTCAGATAGCCCGGAATGCCTTCCCAGCGGTCCCGCAGCGGCCCGGGAGTTGGCAGCCGCCAATCCTTCACTCGGGTTCGAGGTAGTGGACGCAGCAAACACCAATCGGCTCGAGGATTTGTTTGATGACATGGACCTTGTTCTGTACGAGGACACAAGTATCGAACGTCGAAAGCTGATCAGCGATACCTGCCGAAAACTGGTAAAGCCGTGGATTTACGCGGAAGCGAACGGCGGATGTGGAATGGTCGTGAACGTGATACCCGGCAAAACCGCATGCATTGATTGTGTCAAAAGGAAGCTGGAGCCATTTAACGACCGTGGACTTCAATACTTACCAACGGTTACTGACCTGATCGCGCGCACGGTCTCCCAGGTGCAGGCCATGGAAGCGCTGAGGATTTTGAGCGGCAGTCCCAACGTGAGTACGGATGTCTTCCGCTTCGACGTAGATCATTTCGGCCGGACGCTCGCCATTCCCAGGGACGGGACCTGCTTTGGATGCAATGGTTAGCTGGCTCTGGCGTAGCTGCGGCCTTCTGGACTGTTCACCAGTTGTTTTGGGGCAACACTTTTCAGGTATTGCCGATATATCGAAAATTAATATGCAATGCCGTCTTCCCAGCGATAAATCTGTTGACACATAAGTTACTCAATTCTAAGCTCTTATCGCCCGGACATTCGAATCAGCGAAGGCTGGTGAAGCCCTTGCCTCAGCGGGTTTGTGGCCGGCCGCGCAGCATAGCGATCGGATCGAGTGTCCCGGTCTGTCGAAGATTGTGCCAAACTCCCGTCAGGAGTCGCCATCATGGCCACAACGTCTACGAGTTCCCCCACTATTACCTTTAACGATCTTTTTTCCAAGCTGGATAAAAGCAGGCTCACCGGCAATCACTACAAGCTGATCATCGCCGCCGTACTGGGCGATATGCTCGAGTTCTTCGATTACTACATCATCGGGTTTGTGCTGGCCTTCATCGTGGTGCCGTGGCATTTGAGTTTTGGGCAGACGGCGACAGTTTTGTTGAGTGCGGGAGTGGGGAGCCTGATCGGATCGTTCTTCTTCGGGCACTTGGCGGACCGAATCGGCAGAATTCCCGTGCTGTTTATTACCACCGCGAGTTTCACCATACCCAGCGGCATCATGTACTTCACGCCGGAAGGGAACTGGCTCTTCCTTTCCATATTCCGGTTTCTGGTTGGCTTTGGTATTGGCGGGTTGTACTCGGTCGATCTGCCGCTGGTGCAGGAATTCATGCCCACGAGGTATCGGGGTTTCGTCGGCGGAATTGTGACCGCTCTGATCCCGGCGGGCACTTTGCTGGGAAGCCTTTCGGGAGCGTTCCTGACGCCCTTGATTGGCTGGAGAGGACTCTTCCTGATCGGACTGTTTCCCGCGGTGCTGGGATTGTTCTTCCGTTTCTGGATGCGCGAGTCCCCGCGCTGGTTGATCAAACAGAAACGGTACGAGCAAGCGGTGAAATCGCTCAACTGGGCGATGAAGGACAGCGTCGATTACCGCAATGTGAGAGTCACAGACGATTTGACCACATCGGAAAAGAAGCCATCCTTCATTCAGATCTTCAATTATCGCCGCAGCGTGATCATCACCTGGACGGTCAGCTTCTTCCAGTCGATCATGGATTACGGCTTTGTCCTGTGGGGGCCGACGCTGCTGGCCCTGGTGCTGAAGATTCCGCCCACGAAAGCGGCGAAGATGTTCATCTTTGTTTCCTGCGGCAGCATTGTCGGAAAGTGCGTATGGGCATTTTTGTCCGAGGTGGTTGGCCGCCGCATTGGCGGAATCATGATCGGCATTGGTTCGATGATCACCTGCCTGATCGTCTCCCGCTTCTACAATTCCTATTGG
>CAYOUY010000047.1:0-2208 GCA_964407245.1 uncultured Acidobacteriaceae bacterium | reverse complement strand
CTTTAGGCGTGATTACGATCGGCAGCCGCCGAGCAAACGGCATTGGACAAGAAGACCTGGATTTGTTGTCTCAGATCAGTACACAGATCGCTCTTGCTGTCGAGAATGCAATCGCCTACGGACGGATCACGGCGGCGAGGGATCGCCTCGAAGAACAGCGCCTATACCTCGAATCCGAAATCCGTTCGGAATACAACTTCGAGGATATTGTCGGAAAGAGCGCGGCCTTGCGGGCAGTGCTGGACCAGATCTCCATTGTTGCCCCGACCGGTTCCACCGTGCTGTTGCATGGTGAAACCGGAACTGGAAAGGAATTGATCGCCCGGGCGATCCACAGTAACAGCCCGCGGCGGGACCGGACATTTGTCAAGGTGAATTGCGCCGCGATTCCCTCAGGCCTTCTGGAAAGCGAGCTTTTCGGACATGAAAGGGGCGCCTTCACTGGGGCGTTGATGCAGAAAAAGGGCCGCTTTGAGCTGGCCGATCACGGCACGCTGTTCCTGGACGAGATCGGCGACATCAGCCTCGAATTACAGCCGAAATTGCTCCGCGCTCTGCAGGAACAGGAGTTCGAGCGCCTGGGCAGCACAAAGACCATTCACGTGGATGTCCGCATCATCGCTGCCACGCATCGAGATATTTCCGCAATGATCCGTAACGGCCAGTTTCGCGAGGATCTGTTCTACCGGCTGAACGTCTTCCCGATTGAGATCCCGCCGCTTCGCGAGCGCTCAGGCGATATCCCGCTCCTGGTTCATTATTTTGTGTCACGCCTGGCTCGGCGAATGCAGAAACAGATTAAAACCATCCCGAAGCACGCCATGGAGGCTTTGGGCAGCGCTGCCTGGCCCGGCAACATTCGGGAACTGGAGAACTTCATTGAGCGGGCCGTGATTCTTACCCAAGGAACCGAGCTATCGGTACCGCTGTCGGAACTCAGGAAAGCGAGTACTAGTCGAGTGGCCAGTGACGGGTCCAAGTTCCACGATGTAGAGCGCATCACGATCATCGAAGCGGTCAAGGCGGCATCCGGGAAGATTGCCGGAGCCGGAGGCGCCGCGGAGCGCCTGGGCCTGAAGCGTACCACCCTGCAGAACAAAATGCGGCGCTTGAACATCACTCGCGCCGATTACTCGCATTGACCGCATGAGGTCGCAGTGACAGCCGACGGGCAGCGCCGGCCCGTAACGTTTGCTTCCCATCGCAATTCTAAGTAGCTACAGCCCAAAGGCTTGACACCCCACCTGCGCTTTGGAAACGTCGCCCTGGACCGTGGCGCCGAGCGGCCTTGCCTGCCTAGGTTCGCGAGGGCCCCGCTCGCGCCGCTTCGCCGCGCAGCAACGGCGCTACGCAGCGCGGGTCCACGCGTCACGCAGAGTCTTGCAGCCACTTTCGCAACTGGGCGTAGACCTTCAAGCTCGAAAGGAGTTCAAGATGGCCCACTTCGTAGGCGATCCATTGTTGCGTCGCCGGGATGCCGAGGGAGCGCGCAGCGTCCTTGTGCCGCCCGAGAGCGCTATCCAGCGGAACAAGCCCATCGCCGAGCACCCGGTCGGCGAGAAGGCTGCGCCGCTTCGCGAGCGACGCCGCTACGGCATAGCACTCAACATTCCCAGGCAGCGGAACGAACAGATCGCCTTTATTCGTGATCGTGCCGTGGCGCAAGGCCTGGATACCGGCGCTTCTCGCTTTGCCCAGCTGAGCAAGAGGCGCAGAGTACGGGCTCAAATCCAAGACCACGTCGAGCCAATGCCCGCCGCGTTCCAGCGGCACGCCGCAGTGCGGCGTTCCAAGAAACACCATGTGCCGAAGAAGCTTCCGCCAACCGTAGTCCGCCCGCTCGGCGAAGAAGCAGGCGCTGCGCGCGACGAGTCCTCCCATGCTGTGGCCGATGAAGGTGATTTCCTGCAGGGGAACAGGCCAATTCGCCGTGAGCGTTTCGAGCAGGGCTGCAAATTGCAGACCGTTCGCTGCGATGGCGAGGCCGCTGTTGTAGTGGAGATAAAGCGGAAAGTATCCCAGTTCCTCTGCCAGAGACGCGCCGTGATCATGGCCGTCGCGGTTCCACTTCAAATCGTTCGTGCACAGGCCGTGCACGAGCAACACAAGCTTGGGTGAAGGCGATCCGTCCTCTGAAAGCCGCAACAGACTCTCTAGGTCGCTGGCTTCGACATTTTTGCCTCGATGGCGCAGCGACATCTCGATGGC
>CAYOUY010000046.1:0-5501 GCA_964407245.1 uncultured Acidobacteriaceae bacterium | reverse complement strand
GCCATGCTGCTGCCAATGACGGCGGTCGGGAACAAGATGGGTCTCGCACCAGCCGTCTTCGATGGAAGTCAGCTCCACGCCCATCTCGCAGATGAACGGGGCACCGTCGAAGATGTGCCGGACTTTGGCTGCTTTGGCTGCGTTCATAATCGCGTTCCGAGGTCCTCGCCTTGGCAGCGTCGAGCTAAGAAAAACTGCCTTGTGAGACGTCACGTGTGAGGCCACGGCCGAAGCTGTGCCATCGGACTGCTCTAATGAGCGGCTTTAGGTCCCCAGGGCAAATGCCATGCCTTCCTGCAGCTATGAATTCAAACCTTACCTCCTCGAACTTTTTGACTAACGTCAGGTTTTCAAAGCTCTTGAGGTGGGTCCATGGCGACTCCCAACCCCGCTATCGCCAGCAGGCACACAAGTCCGCCATCCCCTTGGTGCAAGAAGGATGTTGGACTGCTGCCAGGCCCCGCGTACGAGCAACGGGACCGGCCGGGCTTGGAGAACTCAAGAATGACTGAACCGCCGTGGACTCGTTCTCGATCACGTCGAGCACCGTGTTGAGCTTGGTGAGGCGAAGAAGGTTTCGCACGCGTTCAGTTGGATTTGTCAGCTTCAGGACCCCACCCTGATCTCGCACGGTGGTGAAGGAACTGAACAATTCGCCAATGCCCGAATTGTCGAGATGCGTCACGTCCCGAAGATTCAACAGTATCTTTGTGTAACCGTGCTTCGCGAGATCGCGAATAAGCTCATGCAGCCCCAGGCCGCTTCCGGGGGCAGCCGTGTCGTTCAGGGTGATTCCTCCGCTAAGATCGACGACGGTAACTCCTCTGGCCTGTCGAACGTTATGCGTAATACCCATGGGGAACTCCTCTCCGCCAATTACGTGAGATCGTTTGCCTAGCTTTAGGCGCTGGAACTTGCTTCAGCTCGATTCTCCGGCCTTGCGGCCCCGCTCCCCCAGAACGACACATTATTAGTTGCTACCGCTGTTCTGGCTGAAAGCCGCGCTCTATCGTCGGTACCCAGATTCACTTTCAGAGGACGACCGACCAGTCCCCATCCAACTCCGATGTAAGTCCGAAGACCGAAGGGTTGCGTACCCCAAGTGCGCCGAGGTAGGCGCAAATCTCACCCCGATGGTGATTCTCGTGCTCGACCATTTCCCGCAGCCATTGCCAAATCACAATCGGCGCACCTCCGGGAGTAGAGCAATAGCGCTCGTAATCATCCGGCTCCAGGCTCCGCAAGATGGAAACAGACTCTTGATGGAGGTCGGCCATGTAGCGCAGCACACCGCGATAGCCCTGGGCGAGGGTTGTGTCGTGTCCTGGATAACGCGACCGACGCCGGGCAGCGTTTTCCACGAAGATGTATCGCTCCGTCGCAGCCACATGCCGAAGGATGTCGCCGAACGTGAACCGCCTGGGCGCTATAGCCCACTCCAACCGTTCCACCGGGATACAGAGCGCAACCCATAATGTCCGCTGGCGAACTTGTTCAATGTAAGAAAGCATACCGTCTATCTGTGCCTGATCCACAATCCTGTTCCCCCGTTTCGCATCGAGGGTCGAAAACCTCTCTTTGTTGCGACCGTAACCGTCTGCGCAATCACTAGAGATGTGGAATGAACCAAGGGCGGGTCTTTGAATGTTCTGAAGTCTCAGTTTGAAGGATCTGAACTATGGCCTACACGAATCTCGATACCGATCTGACGCGCAGATCGAGGAGTGGGCGCGCAGGGCGTCAGCTTCGCCGACCAGCCGCAGCTCATTCCCAGCCCGCAGGTGCGGCTGACGCGTGCACGGTGCCGGCGGTCGGAGCCTTCCCGCCAATAGCCCGATCACCGCTGCGTACTTTTTCGATCACCACCAGCGTGACCGGGCGCATGTTCTCGCCCTCGATAGACACCATCGCATCGGTCAGCTTGGCGATGATTTGGCTCTTCTGCCCCGGGGTGAACACGTTTTCGACCAGTTTCACTTGAATTAACAGCATTCGTCATCTCCTTCTGCATTCGAATTAATTTGAAGCGCTTGTCGCATCTGCGAACGCTTCCGAACTACCGTCCGGTGTATGAAGGGGTGGTTTTTTCGAGGAAAGCCTTGGTACCAGCGCGGAAGTCATCGGTTGATGCAACCAGGCCAAAGATGTCCGCGCCGAGCAACGTCGATTCCTCCAGGGTCATGTTGAGGCCACGGTGAATGGCTTCCCAGGTCAATTTCACGGCGATGGGGGACTGCGCGAGAATTTCGCGAACCATCGCTTCCGTCTCGCCAAGAAGCTTTTCTGCCTCCACGACGCTCTGCACCCATCCAATCTGCAATGCCTCATCGGCTGCAACGACCCGGCCGCGCAGAAGAAGTTCCGCGGCCCGTCCCTTACCGACCAGGCGGGGAAGCCGCGTGGTACCGCCTACGCCTGCCACTGCGCCGATCCGGACCTCAGGATGCCCGAGCTTGGCAGTGTGCCCGGCGATCCGGATCATGCACGACTCGGCCATCTCCAGGCCTGCCCCGAGCGCGTAACCATTGATGGCCGCAACGACCACCTTGCCCAGGCTTTCGATCTTGCGGTTGACCAGCACCGCCAAGCGGGCGAATTCTCTTACTTCGAGCGCTGTGGCCTGATTCAGGAACCGGACGTCGGCGCCCGCCGAGAACGCGCGGTTGCCGCTCCCGGTGATAATCACCGCCTTCACCGCCAGGCTGGTGCTCGCCTCATCGAGCAGCAGCGACAACCGTTCGAGCATTCCCAGGTTCATGACATTCAGGGCGTCCGGGCGATTCAGTGTGATGAAGGCAATTCCCTGGTTTTCATGAAACAGCACGGATTCGTCCATCGCGTCCTCTCTTTTTCCACGATTGATCTTCGTTCCCCATCTCCAGATGCGTTTCAAAGCTCATGTAAGCGCTGTAGTGACATTCCTATGTTCCCAACTCAGATACAACATGGACAGATGCAGGGCACCTCCACGACGACAGTTTGATTGTTCTTAATCATTACTTTGAAACTTCTCAACCATGTAGCTGCACCTCTACACCGCCGAAGATCATCGGAACGCATAATCGGAGGTTTGCAGATGGTTGACCAGGACGTGGTGTTGTACCAGGAAGACGCTGGAATTGCTCTCCTTACGCTTAATCGCCCGGAAGCTCTGAACGCTCTGAACATGGCCACTCTGGAGCGTTTGTTAGTTCGTCTGGATCAGGTGCGCACGACCGAGTCCGTAAAAGCTGCGATCATTACCGGCAGCGGCACGGCATTTTCGGCTGGCGCCGACGTCCGGTTCCTCAATCAGGCAACACCGCTCGAGGTGCGGGAGTTTGCTCGCCTTGCTGTACTGGTCAATAACAAGATCGAAACACTCGGTAAGATTGTTGTTGCTGCCATCAACGGCTATGCTATCGCCGGCGGCGAAGAGTTGGCCGAGTCGTGCATGCTCCGCGTTGCCGCGCTGGGCGCGAGAATGGGCCATCCGGAGGTTCGCATCGGCGCCATCGGCGGTTTCGGAGGCACAACACGGTTGCCTCGGCTGATCGGCAAAGGACGCGCCGCTGAGCTGCTTCTGCGCGGACGTATCGTGACTGCAGATGAGGCCCTGCAAATCGGACTGGTTCAAAACGTGGTCGCGCCCGAAAACCTTCTGGCCGAAACAAAGGCCATTCTCCGCGACATTCTTGCGCATCCGCCAATCGCGGTGAAACTAACGTGGGAAGCCATCCACCGTGGACTCGATTTGACGCTAGAGGAATCGACTCTCCTCGGCGCGGACCTGTTTGGCCTGGTTGTATCAACCGATGACTTCCGCATAGGAACCAAGGCCTTTCTGGAAAAAACGACGCCGGCCTACACGGGCAAATGAACTTTCTGCAGCTTGCGACCGGATTGCACTGTCTAAACAGCGTTGGGCTCGGCAGGAACGCTCGGAGTATTCACATGGGATTTGTGAACCTCGAAATAGATCTGCTGCGAACGTTTGTCACCGCGGTTGAGACCGGCAGTTTTGCTCGCGCGGCAGAGCTCGTTGCCCGAACGCCTTCGGCTGTGAGTCTGCAGATCGATCGGCTGGAGCAGTTATGCGGGCACGCATTGTTTCGTCGCGACGGTCGAAAATTCGTGCTCACTGCCGTCGGCGAAGAATTGCTTGTGTACGCTCGCCGCCTGCTCGCCATCAATGATGAAGCGGTTGGCGGGCTTCAGTTGGCGCGACACATGGAAGTGGTGCGTCTCGGGATCCCTGAAGATATCGCGAGCGGATGCCTGCCAGATGCGCTCAAGCGGTTCGCGGTGCGGCGTCCGGACGCACATGTCGCGGTTCGGATGGGTCGCAGTGTAACGTTGGTTAGCGCTGTCGAGCGCGGCGAGTTGGACCTCGCCATCGTCTACGGCAACCAGGATCGCCCGGGCGCGCTGCACGCGGCCGATCTACAGATCAGTTGGATCGGCAGCTCGCACGAGCGGGAGCCTCGAAATAAAATACCCGTGCGGCTCGTGCTTTTCGGCCCGCCCTGTGTTTTTAGGACTGCAGCACTGGAGGCGCTCGATCGCGCCGCGCTGAAGTGGAACATCGTCTTCGAAAGCCCCAACCTGCTGGGGCAGTGGGCTGCGGTGAAGGCTGGTCTCGGGATTTCCGTTCGCCTGCGTGCGAGTGCTCCCCCGGACCTTGTTGTTTTGGGGGCCCAGGACGGACTGCCAGCGCTCGGAACGGTCCCGCTGACACTACATGCTGCCCGTCAACTCTCGGCCAGGGCTCGAGAGTTCCACGACCTGCTACTCCATGCTCTTCATGCAATAGCTGAGTCTCGAGCCTCTTCAGTAAGCACTGGGCGGAACGAGGATTCAAAAGAGTTAAGGCAAAGATTGGCTACTCGTCTGTCCGCGAAGACTTAGAGGTCGAGCATGGACGCCATCGCCGTAGACGCGAAGCACGCTCCTTCCGTTCTTTCACGATCCCGAAGATCGGGACGCATATCGAACCCAATGGCGGCGGGACGACGGTGGTCAAATTGTCGATTGAGTCATGATTAAGCTCAAGCGTTCTCGCAGACAAAGGTAGACCCATGTCGCAGGTTGCAACGTGGTTTGAGCGAAGGTTCGAGTTTGCATTTCCCGTCGAGTTGTACCCAAACGTGATTGTGCGCTTACGAGGAACTCCCGCGAGAGTAGAGGAGTTGCTCCGGCAACAGTCGCGCCAGGTTCTGGTCGATAAGCCGGCGGGAAAATGGTCAGCCCAGGAGCATGTCGGGCACTTGCTCGACCTGGAACCGTTATGGATGACACGGGTGGAGGACTATTTGGCCGGATCCGATCAACTCTCCAGCGCGGATCTGAGCAATCGAAAAACGGACGAGGCCAATCACAACGCGCGTCAAATCCAAGACATTCTGGTGGAATTTCGGAGCGCTCGAACGAAGCTTGTGGACCGGGTTGCAGAAATCGACAGGGCGCTCTTTGGCCGCACTATTCTGCACCCGCGGCTTAGGCAGCCCATGCGTTTGGTGGAT
>CAYOUY010000045.1:0-33470 GCA_964407245.1 uncultured Acidobacteriaceae bacterium | reverse complement strand
GCCGTCTTTCATGGGCTTGATGGCGACGATGTTGCCAGGCGTGCGGCCCAGCATCTCCTTCGCCTCCTTGCCCACCGCCTCCACTTCGCCCGTGTTCTTGTTGATGGCGACAATGGAGGGCTCGTTCACCACGATGCCCTTGCCGCGCGCATACACCAGCGTGTTGGCCGTGCCCAGATCGATGGCCAGGTCGCTCGAGAAAATGCTGAACAGCGACCTCAGGTTGTGCGCGCGATTTCCGTTTGAGTATCCGTTATTCGACATGACTAAGTTCCCGCGCCCTTCGTGGGACGCTTTTTCCCGAAGTTCTCGTTTCTCTTCTGTCTGGGGTTGCCGGCTGTCTCCATTTTACGAGATGCCGGGCCACCCTGCTCAAAATCCAAGCTGCAAAGTTTCACGGTTTCAAAGTTTCAATGTGAGAACAACAATCGCCTAAGAAGCTCCTCGCATCACTCACCCCGCCAACCTTGAAACCTTGCCACTTTGCCACTTTGAAGCCTTCGCTCTCACTGAATAATAATCTTCTTCTGCTGCGTATTGACTCCGCCCTGCGCCGTCTGCGCCGTCACGGTGATCACCGCTTCGCCCGTCGGCAAGGGCGGCGTGAAGTAATGGAACGAGCCGTCGGCGCCCACGAACGGCACCTCGCTCCCATTCACCATTACCCGCGCTCCTGTCTGCGTCTTGCCCGTCACCTCGATCACGTGCCCGTGCTGGATAAACGGATCCAGCTCCAAATCAATTGCCTCAGTTCCCTTGCCCTTCGCGATGATGGTGAAGCGGTTCTTCTCGCTCTCCACCGATTCCTTGCCATTCGAGTCGTAGGATTGCACCATCCAGTAATACGCGCCCTCGCCCAGGCCGCTTACCGTAACCGCCGCCGTGTTGACCTTTTTGTCAACCAGTGTAGAAGAAAAGTACGGATTGCGGGATATCCTCAGGCGGTAACCAACTGCATTCGCCATCGCAGTCCAGGTGAACTCCACGTCCTTGGCAGCGTCGCCGGAGGAAAACAGGGGCGCCATATTGGCTGGAGCGATCGGCGTGGGCGGGCCGATCTCCTTGGCTTTCTCTAGATGCGATTCCTGCCCGTGGAAACTGACTTTTTCCCAGTTGGCCAACTGCACGGTCTCGCCGTTGCGCGTGACCTCGCCGGTTCCTTTCTTCATCAAGATTTCGTGCTGGTCGGCCTTGGGATCGTTGTGCACCTGTGCCGCCGACTCCGGCGCCAACGAGGCCGTGGCTCCCGCCACGATGACCTGCGATTTCGATCCGGAGCTGTAGGTCGCGGTGGAAAGATCCACGGTTCCGGTGCTCACCGCGACGGCGACGTTGGTTTGCTGCTGATCGTTCGCCGAATTCTCCTGGATCACGATCAGCGAATCCTGCTTGACGGTGTAGCTGGTGCCGTCATTAAACACGACCTTTGCCATACCTTCCGATCCGGTCTGCACCACGTCGCCTTTTTCCAGCAGCACGCTGTAGTCGGCCGCCACCCAGCTGTTGCCCGTGCTCTTCTTCACTCGCACCGTTCCGTCGAGCGCGGTAAAGTGCGCCTGCTGCGCGATCACGGTCCCAGATCCAGCCGCCGGCGCCATTCCGGCCACCTTCTCCAGCAACTTGCCGGCAACGTCGTTGGCCTTCTTGATGCTGCTGTCGGTGAATTGCGGAAACGCTGCCCGCATAGCGATGAAAAACACCGCGGCCCCTGCCAGAATCAGCAGTGCCACACTGCGGTACGTGACCGTCGTCCAGGCAATGTGGATTCCCGGTTTGCGATTGGCCGAAGACACTTTTGGCTAAGAAACCTTGTTATTCCCTTACGAATAAGTCGGTAAAGATCAACGTTAGCATAAGCAAAAAGTGTGGAAGAACAGGTAATCAGCACAGTAGGTTACCTTGGTTTCCACCGCCTCCTGCCAAGTTCCGGCCGCCGTCGCCCTACACCTCTTGTCATCCTGAGGAGGGCGCCGCCCGACGAAGAATCTGTGCGACTTGCTTGCAACTCAATACCTATCGCAATTTCTCAACGGAACTAGCCAAGTCGTACGTTCGTACTCCGCTTGCAGGTATCCTTATCTCCCATGTCGACGACTGTCGCTCCCGTCTCCACACCCTCCCGACAATCTCTCTTCGCCGACGGCATGGCCGTCACCTGGGCCATCGCCTTCGCCACGCTCGTCTTCCACATCTACTTCAACAACCGCTACGGATATTTCCGCGACGAGTTCGATTACATGTCGTGCGGCGACCACCTGCAGTGGGGATACGTCGACCAGCCTCCAATGGTCCCGTTCCTGATTCACATCTGCCGGGCCATCCTTGGCGACTCGCTGCGTGCCATCCGCTTCATTCCTGCGCTCGCGTCATCGCTGCTGATCGTGCAGACCGCCGTTCTCGCCCGCGAGCTGGGCGGGCGCCGTTACGCCGTGTTGCTCAGCGCCATTTGCGCGCTGATCCCTCCGCAGTATCTTTCCAACGGCAGCCTGCTCGGCACCAACTGTCTCGAACCGACTTTCTGGATGGGATGCGCTTACTTCGCCATCCTTGCCATTAAGCGTGATCAACCGCGCTACTGGCTATGGTTTGGCGTGTGCGCCGGGCTGGGTCTCGAAAACAAGTACTCGATCGCGGTTTTCGGCGCCGGCATTGTCATCGGCCTGTTGCTCACCGAGCAACGCCGAGTTTTGCTCAACAAATGGATCTGGCTCGGCGGCCTGGCCGCGTTCTTGATTATCCTGCCGAATGTCCTCTGGAACATCCACTACGACTGGCCTTTCGCGCAGCTCATGCACAACATCCGCGCTGAGGGCCGCGACGTCGTGCTTGGCCCATTCGACTTTTTCTTCCAGCAACTCCTGTTGGTCAATCTGTTCGCCGCTCCCATCTGGCTTACAGGATTGTTCGCCTTTTTATTCTCCGCACGCCTCAGACCCTACCGCGCTCTGGGATGGTGTTATCTGTTCTGCTATGGCTTCTTTTTCTGGCAGCACGGCAAGAACTACTACCTGGCGCCGGTTTATCCCATGCTGTTCGCCGCAGGTGCGATCGTGATTGAATCGGCCTTGGACCGCCCCGAGAACGGCAAGACTCGCTTCCTATGGCTCAAGCCCACGATTGCCTTCGTTCTGCTCGGCACGGGAGCTTACCTCGCGCCCATCGTGGTTCCTGTTCTTTCACCCGAGCATTTCATCGCGTACGCGAAGTACCTGCCCATGAAGCTCCCGGTGATGGAGCACTCGCATGCCGGGTTTGCCTTGCCGCAGTGGTACTTCGACCAGTTCGGATGGAAGGAAATCGCAGATGAAACTGAGGTCGCCTGGAATCGCATCCCGCCGAAGGCACGCAGCGACTGCGGCATCTTCGCGCAGGATTATGGCCAGGCTGGAGCCATTGATTTCTTCGGCCGTCCCCAAGGGCTGCCCGGGGCCATGAGTGGAGACCGTACCTATTTTCTCTGGGGTCCGCACAGTTATAGCGGCAATTGCATGATCGTGCTTGACGATCGCAGAGGCGTGCTCGAGCGCTACTGGGAGAATGTCGAATTCGTAGGCACTTCGGCCCCGAACCTATACACCGCGGAGCGGCAGATCCCGGTGTTCATCTGCACAGGCAAGAAGTTCGATTCCTGGGCTGGCCTCTGGCCAAAATTGAAGCGCTGGCGCTGAAAGCCTTTTGGGGTGGAGAACAAAACAAAACATCGCGTCGATGATTCTGTAAGGGTTGGCCGGTAGTGTCTTAAACGTTATTTCAGACGGTGCCGGTTGGCCGAGCTGGCTTGACATTGCATTCCGGCGTCCACCAGAATTGCTTGCCCTCTGAATTGGTGCGATTTTAATCGCTCAAACTCCTATTGCGAGGTTCCCCATGTTCCATCGTGCTCTGATCGTTTTCTCCGCCCTCTTTTTCTTTGCCCTGTTCTTCCTTGCTGTCTCCGCGAGTGTTGTCTCAGCGCAGAGCGTATCCGTATCGCAGCCCACAGTCTGGGCGGCCAAACCCGACGTTGTCGGCTTCGAAAAAATCGAGAACGATCGTCTGGCTGCGGCGAACGCATCGATCGACACTCTTGTCGCCGTCAAAGGCGCTCGCACCATCGAGAACACGCTGGTTCCGTTCGACGAGGCGACCCGCCAGGTCAACTCCGCAATCTACTTCGCCGGGCTCATGCAGCAGGTGCACCCCGACTCCACGTTCCGTGATCACGCGACCGCCATGGTGACCAAAGCCTCCGCTGTGCAGACCGCCATCTCGCTGAACCGGGACGTTTACAACGCGCTCACTGCCCTCGATCTTTCCAAGGCCGACAGCGCAACGCAGTATTACGTGAGACGTCAACTGCTAGAGTTCCGCCTTGCTGGCGTTGACAAGGATGACGCTACTCGCGCCCGGCTCAAGAAGCTCAACGACGACGCCACCGAGGAACAGTCGACCTTCGATCGCAACATTTCTGACGGTCAGAAAACCGTTGAGGCCGATCCGGGCGAACTCGACGGCCTGCCGCAGGATTACATCGACCACCACAAGCCCGGTGCCGACGGCAAGGTCCAGCTCAGCACCAATTATCCAGATGCCCTGCCGGTATTCACTTTCGCCAAGAGTCCGGCGCTGCGGCATCGCATGTTTATGGCTTTTAACACCCGCGCCTACCCCAAGAATCAGGAAGTTCTCACCAGCCTGATGAAGACGCGCTACGAAATCGCGACGCTGATCGGCTATTCCTCCTGGGCCGACTACAACGCCGCCGACAAGATGATTGCCAAAGGCGGCAACATCGCGGAATTCATCCAGCAGATCAATGACGCGGCCCGCCCGCTGGCCCGGCGCGAGTTCGACATGCTGCTGGCGGAAAAACAGAAAACAACGCCCGGAGCGAAGGAGATTCTGGACGATGAAGGAAACTATCTCTCCGAGCTTGTCCGCCGTTCGCAGTACAATTTCGATTCTCAGTCCGTGCGCCCGTACTTCCCGTTTAATCAGGTGAAGCAGGGCATTCTCGACGCCGCCAGCGACCTGTTCCACATCAGCTTTCAGCAGGAAATGAAGGTTCCGAGCTGGGATCCCGCGGTAGAAACCTGGCTGGTGATTGACCACGGCAAGCCCATTGGCCGTTTTTACCTCGACATGCATCCGCGGCCGGGCAAGTACAGCCACGCCGAAATGGCGCCCGTGCTCGATGGCATCAAGGGAAAGCAGATACCGGAAGCAATCCTGGTTTGCAATTTCCCCAATCCCACTGCTGACGATTCCGGCCTGATGACGTACAACGACGTCACCACGTTCTTCCATGAGTTCGGCCACCTGGTGCACCACATTCTCGGCGGGCAGCAGCCCTGGGCGGGGATCGCGGGCATCAGCATGGAATCTGATTTCGCCGAGGCGCCTTCGCAAATGCTCGAAGAGTGGATTCACTCGCCGCAGGTGCTGGCAAAATTCGCGCGCCACCACAAGACCGGCGAGCCCATCCCTGCAGAGCTTGTCGAGCGCATGAATCGCGCCTCGGCCTTCGGGCGCGGCGGCTGGGTTCTGCGGCAGAACGACTATTCCGCGATTTCGTATGACATCTACAAAGGTAAGCCGGAAGATGTCGACCTGGACGCGGTCACGCTCGGCAACGGACGCAAATACACGCTGTTCACGCCGATCGAAGACACGCACATGTGGGCGTCGTTCGGCCATCTTGGCGGCTACTCTTCCGCTTACTACACCTATCTTTGGGACAAAGTGATCGCCGAAGATTTCTTCTTGCAGTTCGATCAGAAGAATCTCTTGTCCGGTGACGCCCCGGCGCGCTATCGCCATCTTGTGCTGGAACCGGGCGGATCGATGTCAGCCAACGATCTGGTGAAGAACTTCCTTGGTCGCCCGGCCAGCATGGCCGCCCTGCAGAAGTGGATGGAGGAAGAATTCGCGGGTAGTAAGGCTACCAAAGCCGGCGGAAACTAGCCCTGCTCGTGTAGGCCCGGACGCATTCGTCCGGGCCGGGCGGACGAGTGCGTCCGCCCCTACACGCTTCTTGCCGCACCTCTCGTCAGGGTTGTAGCATCAATTGTTCAGGCATTCGTACTAATAGAATCAACCGCAAGCCCCAGGAGACATTTATGGCCACCGATACCCTAGCCACCCCCGCCACGCTCAGCGACAGCCAGGCAAAAATTTTCAAGAACTTCATCGACGGCGAGTGGGTCGAATCCTCGTCTGGAGAAACTTTCGAAAACCGCAATCCAGCCGACACGCGCGACCTGGTCGGCATCTTCCAGAAGTCGAACAGAGACGACGTGAACGCGGCGGTCGACGCGGCCAAGCGCGCCTTCGCCAAGTGGCGCCTCGTGCCCGCGCCGCGGCGTGCGGAAATTGTGTTTCGCGCCGCAGAGATTCTGATCGAGCGCAAAGAGCAGTACGCCCGCGAAATGACGCGCGAGATGGGCAAGGTCCTGGCCGAAACGCGCGGCGATGTGCAGGAAGCCATCGACGCCGCCTACTACAACGCCGGCGAAGGCCGCCGGCTTTTCGGCCCCACCGTGCCGTCGGAGATGCCGAACAAATTTGCCATGGCAGTGCGCCAACCGATCGGCATCTGCGGCATGATCACGCCGTGGAACTTCCCCATGGCAATCTCGTCATGGAAACTGCTGCCCGCAGTCGTTTGCGGCAATAGCTGCGTGATCAAACCGGCGCAAGACACGCCACTCTCGACCTTCAATCTTGTTCGTGCACTTTATGACGCTGGCCTGCCCAAGGGCGTCATTAACGTTGTTGCCGGATTCGGCGCTTCCGTAGGAACGCCGCTGGCTGAACATCCCGACGTGCGGGCCATTTCGCTGACTGGATCGAGCGAGGTTGGACGCATCATCGGCGGCATCGCCGCGAAGAGCTTCAAGCACTGCTCGCTCGAACTCGGGGGCAAGAATCCCATGATCGTTCTCGATGATGCCAACCTCGACCTCGCCATCGAAGGGGGACTCTGGGGCGCGTTCGGCACGACCGGCCAGCGCTGCACTGCAACCAGCCGCATGATCGTGCAGAAAGGCGTATACCGCGAATTTGTGGATCGCCTCGTAGAACGTGCCAAGAAACTGAAAGTCGGTAACGGCCTGGACGAAACCGTACAGATGGGGCCCGCCATTAACGAGAAGCAGCTGCAAACGGATCTCAGCTACGTGGAAGTCGGCAAGAATGAAGGCGCCAAGCTCGTATGCGGCGGCAACCGACTCGACCAGGGTGAATATGCGCACGGCTGGTTCATGGAGCCGACGGTGTTCATCGATGTCGACCCGAAGATGCGCATCGCGCAGGAAGAAATCTTCGGCCCGGTCGTCTCGATCATTCCCTGCGACGATCTCGAGAGTGCCATCGAAATCGCCAACGGCATCGAGTATGGCCTGTCGTCTGCGCTCTACACCAAAGACGTGAACAAGGCGTTCAGCGCCATTCGCGACCTCTACGCCGGCATCACCTACATCAACGCGCCCACCATCGGCGCCGAAGTGCATCTCCCCTTCGGCGGCACAAAGGCCACCGGCAACGGCCACCGCGAAGGCGGCATCGGCGCGATTGATTTCTACACCGAGTGGAAGTCGGTCTACGTGGACTTCTCCGACAAACTGCAAAAAGCGCAGATCGACCGGGAAGACTAAGGGCAGGCGTCAGGCCTCGGCCCTTAGGCGTTAGGCGAACCAAAACTCTTTGTCATTCCGAGTCGCGCAGCGACGAGGAACCTGCTTTCCTGGGCCAACTCCGAACGTCATTCTCGCGCAAAGGTGGCGTTCGGAATGACAGTTTCACGCAACGCACCACCAAGCTCAGACGGCATAGGGTCTATCCTCTCCTTGTCCGGTCATTCATTCCGTTGTAAAGTGGCTGCCCCCTGACTACTCCCCTGGAGAGACAAACATATGAAGTTTCTTGCAGTGACGACCCCGCAGCGTTTCGCCTCCACCTTTCTCGCGTTCATCCTTGTTGTAGCGGCCGCGGCGCAGGCCGAGCCGCGCGCACTTCTCACCAGCCATGTTCCTGATGCAGTCTCAAGCGGAGCGGTGCCGCTCGTCGGCCACGTTCCGCCGGACCAGCACCTGAGCCTTGCCATTTCGCTGCCCTTGCGCAACGAGGCGGGGCTGGATGCTCTACTGGCGCAGATCTATGATCCGCAAAGCCCCAACTATCACCGCTACCTCAGCGTGCAGGAGTTCACGAGCAGATTCGGCCCCACCCAGAATGACCATGCCGCAGTTCGTCAGTTTGCCCGGGCACACGGATTGTCCGTGGTGGAAACGGCCTCGAACCGCATGGTCGTAGACGTCGAGGGCAGGGCAGCCGACATCGAAAGCGCTTTCCATGTTTCGATGAACATCTATCAGCATCCCACTGAAAACCGGACGTTTTATGCACCTGATCGCGAGCCGACGGTTGAGCTCGACGCGCCGCTGCTGCACCTCTCCGGACTCGACAACTTTGCATTACCCTATGCCAAGAACATCCAGAAACCACTGCTGAATGTGCAGGCGGACGGCGTTGCCAAGGCTACCGGTTCTGGCCCCGGCGGTAATTTCGTGGGCAGCGACCTGCGCGCGGCCTACTACGGCTCCGGTTCTCTCACCGGTGCGGGACAGTCCCTCGGCCTGTTCGAGTTCGCCGGCTACAACGTAACCGACATACAAAATTACTTCAGCAAGCTGAAACAGCCGCTTAACGTCCCGATCAAAGGCGTCTCTTTGAATGGAGTCAGCATCAATTGTCCTCCGACAAGCTGCGACGACTCTGAGCAGGCAATCGACATAGAGATCGCAATTTCCATGGCCCCGGGTCTGAACCAGGTCGTGGTCTACGTGGGATCAAAAGACGTTTCCATCTTCAACCGGATGGCGGCGGACAACACGTCCAAGCAGCTCAGCTGCTCCTGGGGATGGAGCGACAACGAGAGCAGCCTGGACCCGATCTTCAAAGAAATGGCGGTGCAAGGCCAGACCGTGTTTGTGGCCACGGGCGACCAGGGTTCCTCAACGCCGGGCGACGTTGTCTGGCCGGCGGACGATCCTTTGGTGACCGCCGTTGGCGGCACCGATCTGGTCACGACTGGACCCGGCGGAGCCTGGAAGTCAGAGACCGGTTGGAATGGAAGTGCGGGTATGCCGTCCAAGAATGGCATTAAGATCCCGCAGTATCAAACGCTCAAGGGGGTGGTCACATCGCAGAATCACGCTTCCAGCACCTTGCGCAACATTCCCGATGTCGCGGCCGAAGCCAACACCAACCAATGGAGCTGCTATGACGCCGGTTGCTCTGAGGGGAATGGAGGCACCAGCTTCGCCGCTCCGCAATGGGCCGGCATCACCGCATTGGCCAACGAGCAGGCGGTGAGCGGCGGAGGGACCACGCTCGGGTTCCTCAACCCCAGGCTTTACCACATCGGCGTCGGATCAAACTACGACAGCGACTTCCATGACATCACCAGCGGCAGCAACGGCGCATATTCGGCCGTGACCGGCTTTGATCTGGTGACTGGCTGGGGCTCTCCTCAAGCGCCCAACCTGATTGACACGCTGACGGAAAAAGACTGAATCGTCTCACCACGGAGGCATAGAGGCACAGAGATCCATCGGATTTCTCTGTGACTCTGTGTCTCTGTGGTGAGAGTTTTTTCCGGCGTGTTCCAGGCCGCGGCGGTAAAATCTTGTTCATGTCCTTGATTCAAACCCGCGAAATCGCCGCCGCCTCCCGGCTGGAAAACGTCCGCTACGCCATCCGCGACCTGGCCTGTGTGGCCGACGAAGTCATCGCCCAGGGACACAAAGTGCTGCCGCTGAACGTCGGTGACCCGCTGAACTTCGACTTCCAAACGCCCGCGCACATCATCGAAGCCGTCCACAAGGCTATGCGCGACGGCAAGAACGGATACGCGCCTTCGCCCGGGGTTCCGGTGGCGCTCGAAGCCATTCGCGGTGAAGCCGCGCGCAAGGGCATCACAACGGTGCGCGATGTGTTCGTGACATCCGGCGTCAGCGAGACGGTTGATCTCTGCCTCTCCGCGCTGGTCAATCCCGGCGAAGACGTGCTCACGCCGAAGCCCGATTATCCGCTCTATTCGGCGGTGTTGTGTAAGTTGGGCATTGGCCTTAACGCTTACGATTTGAATGAAGACGACGCCTGGCAGCCCGAGCTCGCCGACATCGAACGCAAACTCACGCCGCGCACACGCGGCATCGTGATCATCAATCCCAACAACCCTACGGGCTCGCTCTGCACCCGCCAGATGCTCGAGCAAATCGCCGACCTCGCCCGCCGCCACAACCTGATCGTTTTCGCCGACGAGATTTACGACAAGTTAATCCTCGAGGACACCCTTCACCTCGCCTTCGCTGCCGTCGCGCCCGATGTGCCTTGCGTAACCTTCGGGGGCATGTCGAAGAACTATCTAGTTCCCGGATGGCGCATCGGCTGGGGCATCGTTTCGGGTGACGCCGCCGCAGTGAAGACGTATACAGAAGGCGTGCACCGCTTGCTGCGAGCGCGCTTGTGCGCCAACCATCCCGAGCAATACTCGATCAAGCCCGCGCTCGAAGGCCCGCAGGATCATCTCGTCGAAGTGAAGCGCAAACTGCGATCCCGCCGCGACCTCACGCAGAAATGGTGCGAGTCCACGCCGCGCGTCAGCTGCGTCGCCCCGCGCGGAGCGTTCTACGCCTTCCCGCGCATCGATCTTCCAGACGGCGAGACGGATGAAGTCTTCGTCAAGGAACTCATCCGCCAGAAGCACGTCATGGTCGTGCACGGCTCCGGCTTCGGCCAAAAGCCCGGCACGCAGCACTTCCGGATTGTGTTTCTGCCGGATGAGCAGACGCTGACGAAGGCGTATGCGGGGATTGCGGAGTTTATTCGCGAGCGGTACGGAAGATAGAGTACAGCCCTAATGGAATGAGACGCTCTGCACCGACGAGGCGATCTGCTCTAATGCCGCAGGTGACAGGCTCACGAAGGACCAACTCACAAACGAGCCTTTGCGCCGAGCGCAAATAAATGCCTCGTAGATCGTCTTCCCCTCTTCTGTCTTTTCGAAGTCGGCACGAAAAAAATCCGCCCCGGCGATCTGCAGTCGGTAGGACTCCTTCAAACCCTCACATGCAATCTTGTAGGCAACGAATGGACGTAGTGGAAGACATATTCCTTCGTAGACCATGTGTATTTCCCCGCGTCGTCCGCCACCAGTATCACTCGATTCTTCCAGGGAGTGCCCGTATGCTGATCCGCGATCATCAACATCAGACTTCCAGCAGGCAGGTTGTCGGGAAGATCGTTCACGAAAAATGTTTCAGGAAGTTTGTATCTAATCCCCAACGAATCGCTGGTGTAAACACGCCCGTCGACGCGACCACGATCCTGAAGCGTGGAGTGATCTCTAATGATTTGCTGTTGCGTTTGAGCGAAAAGCGCACCGGCCAGGCAGAATAACCATATAAGCCCGACGCAGCAATTCATGCCCTCCAACGTAACATATCTACCGGCACGAATAGGGCCGCGTACCGATCATCCTCGTTTTCACGGCCACTATTGCTATCCAGCGTTCGACCTGCCGGCAAGCTACCCCAACGATCCGGTCGATCGCAGCATCGGGGCGACTGCGCTGGTCGAAGAAATTCCTCTGCTCACTGCCGACGCACAAATCCGGAAGTCGCGAGCCGTCCCGACGATTTGGTAATTCCCAAATTCCAGAGCCTTTGAAGAGCCCTGACGGTAGGGCCCCTTCGCGGAGCGCTGTCGGAAGTACAGGCACGTAGTCGCTCCGCGCGACTATTGCCTCTACCGGAACGCGCCCCAATGAAATACCGGTCCCACCGTAAAGCGAGCGTAGTTTTGCCGGTTCGTCAACAGATTCGAGAACAAGTGCGTGTTCACCCAATCGGTTGTCAAGCGCAGAGCCAAGCGGTGAGAGAAGTTGACGTCAACCCCGCCGCCGAATCCGAAGAACAGCTCTGTATCTTTCTGGTGCGGGCTCGGAGGGGTCGCACCCAACTCCTGCAGCAACGGGCCGATTCCCGGTGGCAGCGTGAAACTGGCGCTCTCGTGAATTCCTCCGAAGCCGGGTCGCGCAAACAAAGTCACTTTCTCCCACCTTCGCAGATAGAATTGCGGACCTACAGCGAACGTATAGGTCGTCGAATTAAACGGCACGTGCACCGTGTCCGGGGGCGGTGCACCCAATGGTTCAGCCTTGATGAGCAACGGCGCGTAAACGGTATCAGCGCCGTTGACGGTCCCGGCGCCGCTGATGATGTCGCTGCCAAGGGCGCCAAAATCGCCTCCCAAGGCTAACCAAGGTCTTATCGTGATGCCGAAGTCGACATCAAATCCTCGTTCAGTAAGGTTTCGGGCCGGGCTGATCATGTAGTCGAAGCCGGTATAGAGTGTGTACCGGCTCACGTCGGTTTGCTGCGACCAAGCTGGCAGGGAAATGAGAATCAGGAGGCCGCAGAAGAGCACCGCTTTGCGATCGCGCATAGTGCACCTCTCGGTGTTCTCGCCTGGGCTCGAGATGGCTGGCTTTTTCGTCCAAGGGGAAAAGGAAGGAACTGCGACGTTGGGCGAGAACATTTAATCTCGCCAAGAAGCACCAACCCTTGCAGTGATGCGGGTCACGGCCGCACGTGACCGGGGACTACTGCTTTCTCTTTCTCGCCAAATCTGCTTAAATCAAGCCATGCGCAACTGCGGGGCGCGCGGCGGGTTTATAGAATCGGTATTCCTGTAACCGTGGTCGACATCCACTCGCACATCCTTCCTGAGGTAGACGACGGTCCCAAAACCTGGGACATGTGCGTTGCCATGTGCCGCGCCGCAGCGGCCGACGGCATCTGCCACATGGTGGCCACGCCGCATGCCAACGACCGCTATCACTATGATCGCGGCTATCTGCAATCACTCGTCGACCACCTGCAACAGTTGGTCGGCGCCAATCCCCAGTTGAGTCTGGGATGTGATTTTCATCTCTCCTATGACAACGTGCAGGACGCGCTTGCCAACCCTATGCGCTACATAATCGCCGGCACGCGCTACCTGCTGGTCGAGTTTTCGAACTACAGCATCCCGCAGCAGATCACGGACTCATTTCACAAGCTGGGCGACGCCGGATTGACGCCAATCATCACGCATCCCGAACGCAATCCCATTCTGCGCGAGAACCTGCAGCGCGTCATGGAGTGGGCCGAACAGGGGTGTGTCATTCAAGTGACCGGCTCATCCCTGACGGGATTCTGGGGCGGGCGTTCCCAGCGCGCTGCCGAGTGGCTACTCGAACATCAGGCCGTGCACGTGCTGGCCACCGACGCCCATGACACGGTGAAGCGTGTGCCCATTCTGTCCACATCGCGTGACGCTGCGGCCGAGATTTGTGGAGAAGAAGTCGCTGAAGCGCTGGTGGATGCCAACCCCCGCGCCATCATCAGCAACCAGCCTCTACCCTACTTTCCGCGACCTGCCGTCACCAGCTACCGCAAGGGCGGCAGAAATTAGCTGCGCCAACACGGTTCTCGAGCACGGAAATCGCGAAATTACCTCCAGAGAGTCAACTGGCTGCAGTCCGACTTACTGCGGATGGGGTGTGTCTTGCTCGGGAGCTGTCGCCGGGCGCGGATCGGCGGGCGGGACAGAGGTTTTGTTCGTCACTCCCGCGTCAGGGCTATGCAATGCCGCAGCGGAAGAATTTGCTCTAGTTTCAGCCGGTCCGGTCATCGCACTTTCCGGATTCAGTAGATGATCATGGCTTGGGCCGAGGCCAAGGCTGATCAGGGCGCGCGAGTCCGGAACTTCTTTCGTCTGCCACCCGTGATCACTCTGGTAGTGCCGCATAGCTTCTTCGCTGGCCTGATTCCACGTTCCGCTCGGCTCGCCGGTCAGGTAGTGTTCGCGAATGAGAGCAGCCTGGATGGCCTGGGCGCGCTCGGAATCGATTTTCTGCTGACCGCGGGCTCGCGCGGATTTCTTCCTGTGCGTTGAGTGTTTTCCGGACGTGGGATGGGTGGTGGATTTGCCGGCGCTCTTCGTGGCCGGTTGGGCTGAATCCGCGGACGCCTGCCGCGCGCCAGCCAGGGAAGTCAGGGCAAAGGCCACGACCACGGCGCAGGCAGCGCGGCTTCGGGGGCGACGAATTTTGCTGGCGAGCAGCATTCCAGAAAAACAGCCAGAGCCGGGACCGCCGGCGGAAGATCCGCTGTCGTCCCTACGGCACTCGTTTCCTTTTCCCGCTTCACTACCCGGTACTGCCGTGCCGGGCTTTCACCTGCCGCCGCTTTGCGGCTGCACATCTTGCAAACAACAAAAAGCCCAACGGGCGCTAGCCTTGTCATCATCTCTGATCCCGAGGATCAGTGCCAGTCCCCGCCGGGCGAGTTTACGTTACGGAAGTGTACCGGCGTCGAAGATGGTTCCGTCCTGCCGCGACGAGCCGCGGGGACGCACCAGGAACACAACGTCCTGGCCACTCTTCATGCTCGCTTCGATGCGGGCGAAATCCTCCTCGCTGTTCACCGGCTGCTTGTTGATCTCCAGAATGATGTCGCCGCGGCCCAGGTTCACGTCTTCGGCGAACGAACCCGGCTTCACTTCCTGGACGATCACCCCTTTGCCGACGGGCATGTCGAGCCGGTCGGCCATCTCCGGAGTCACTTTGCGTACGCTCACGCCGAACTTGCTCGGTTTGGGCGCGTTGTCGTCCCCGCTGTCGCGGTCCTCTCCCAGCCGAGCCGCGAACAACTTCGCACGATCCGCAATCGTCACGGTGGCGTCCTGCTGTTTTCCGTTGCGGATGAAGGTCAACGTCACCTTCGACCCAGGCTTGCGGGAGGCGATATCGGAGACCAACTCGTCTCCCTTCGAAACTTTCTTGCCGTCGACCGCGGTAATCGTGTCGCCGACCTTCAATCCCGCCTGATCCGCGGGACTGCCGGCTACGACCGTCGAAACGGTGATGCCTGAGCCGGTGCCGTAAACGCGCGCGATGGCCGGGTTCTCGACCTGATCAAACATAATTCCGATCGAGCCGCGCGAAACGCGGTGCTCGGGCCCGGTCAGCTGGTTGTAAACGTCGACCACGGTCTTCGAAGGTAAGGCAAATCCCACGCCGGCGTAGGCGTTGGTCTCACTCAAAATCGCGGTGTTGATGCCGATCACTTCCCCGTTCATGTTCACCAGCGGTCCGCCGGAGTTGCCGGGGTTGATGGCGGCATCGGTCTGAATGAAGGTCTGGAACTGGCGTCCGGGCACAATGTCGCGTCCCTTGGCCGAAACAATTCCCGCGGTCACGGTCTCGGACAGGCCAAAGGGGCTGCCCACGGCCAGAACCCAGTCCCCCACCTGCATGCTGTCGGAATTGCCCATCTTCGCGGCCGGCAGCGAACGATCCACGTCAACTTTAATTACGGCCAAATCGGTTTCCGAGTCCATCCCGATCACCTTGGCGTCATGCTGTATTCCGGGCGGATCATCCTGGAAGCGCACGCGAATCCGGTCCGCTTTGTCCACGACGTGCCGGTTGGTGACGATGTATCCCTTGGCATCGACAATCACGCCGGA
The DNA here is from genome assembly GCA_964407245.1 of uncultured Acidobacteriaceae bacterium. Classification (GTDB taxonomy): domain Bacteria; phylum Acidobacteriota; class Terriglobia; order Terriglobales; family Acidobacteriaceae; genus Sulfotelmatobacter. The sequence goes on along the minus strand of CAYOUY010000045.1, from coordinate 17,912 downwards.
ACCGAGCGCGCGTTCGCGAATCGGTCCACTGTCCTGAAACGGGTTTTGGCCTCCGGGAGCGCCGAAGAAGTGATTGAAGAAATCATCCATGCCGTCGCCTTCCTCGTCATCGCCCTGGCCGCGGCGGCGGTGCGGGTTCTTGATGGTCGAGTCCGTGTTGATGTTGACGACGCTCGGCTCCAGCTGCTTGGCGACCTGAGCGAAGGCGTTGGAAAGCTGTTGCGAGAAACCGTTGCCCGCCGACGACGATGAAGGCATGGAGAGCGGCGTAGCGTCACCTTTCCCCTGGCCCTCTTTGCCTTTGACTTCCGATGAAATCACTGTACCGATCAGAATACCCACAGAAAGGGTCACCAGAATGCTCAAGCTGTATGTCCAGCGATGCGCTTTCATGCGCGTCCACATTGCGCCCGAATCCATAGTCCTACTTCCCTCCCGGAGACAAAACTCCCTCTATTATACCCATTTACGCGAGGTGGCCAGACCTGCCCGAAATGCCGGAAATGGCCGGTCGGTGGTTGGACGGTTCGACCTGGAAAACCGTTTTTTGCGGAGGGGGCGGAAGATCCGACACCCGCTAGAACTTGAACACGAGCCCGAAGCATAGCCGCAAGCGCAGTTACTTCGCCTCGTACACGGTCTTGCCGCCGACCACAGTCCGCAGGACTTTCGTCGCCAGCAACTTTTCGGGCGAGGCAGCGGTGACATCGCGATCGAGGACCACGAAATCCGCCAGCATTCCGGGAGCAAGCTTGCCTTTTTCTTTTTCTTCAAATTCGGCGAAGGCCGAGCCAGCGGTGTAGGCGGCTATGGCCTGATCCATTGTGATTCGCTGCTCGGGGAAAAATTCCTGCTTGCCGTCTTCGCTCTTGCGCGTGATGGCAGCGTAGAGACCGCGGAACGGAGAGATAGGTTCGACCGGATAGTCCGTGCTGAACGCCAGTGCAACGCCCTTATTCAAGAACGCGGCCCAGGCATAGCAGGTTGCTGCCCGCTTTGGTCCCAGGCGGGACTCGACCCAGCGCATATCGGTCAGCAGGTTGTTCGGCTGCATGGAAGCAATCACTTTCAACTGTTTGAACTGCGAGAATTGCGCCAGCGTGGGACACTGCGCGTGTTCGACGCGCAGGCGGTAGTCTTCGCCGCCATTGGCAGCCTTCACATTGGCTTCCCTGGCGACTTTTTCAGCGCCAGAAAACGCGTCCAGCGCCATCTGGATGCCCTTATCGCCGATGGCGTGGAAACCGAGCTGGAATCCGGCCAGTATGCGCTCTTTGGCCACCGAGTTCAGCTTCTCGGCATCGTAGCGAGGCAGGCCGGAGGTTTTCGGATCATCGGAGTATGGCTCCATCAGCGCGGCGGTATGCCCGCCCATGGAGCCGTCCATAAAGCCCTTCAGCATGCCGGTGTGCAGCATCAGGTCTGACTGCGGATGGGAATCGCGTTTCTTCTGTAACGTCTCGACCGGGTCGTCAAAAGGCAGCCACTCGTTAATGCGGGCTGTAAGCTTGCCCTCTTTTTCGAGTTCCTCATAGACCTGAAAGTTCTGCCAGTTGGGCGAAAAATCTTGCGCCGATGTAACGCCATGCTCGGCCAAGTCGGCGAGCGCAACTTCGGCGGCGCGGCGCAGCTGGTCGTGAGTGGGAGGGGGAATTGCCGCCCGCACTGCGTGCTGCGCGGTATCGCGCAGAATGCCCGTTGGCTCGCCGTTTTCGTTGCGGTCGATTTGTCCGCCTACGGGATCGCGGCTGGCTAGAGTAATGCTGGCTAACTGCAGCGCGCGTGTGTTGGCCACGGCGAGGTGACCATTCACGCGATCCAGGAACACGGGATGCCCGCTGGACACTTCGTCGAGATCCCAGCGATTGGGCAGCACTTTCACCGGCCACAGAGTTTCGTCCCATCCGCCGCCCAGGATCCACTCGCCCGCCTTGGCCACGGCAACTTTGGCGGCCAGGCGCTCGCGCAGTTCGTCAAGCGACTTGACGCCCTCGAGATCTACGCCCAGTTTTTGCGCACCGGCGTCGGCAAGGTGCAGATGGGCGTCATTGAATCCGGGCATAACGAAGTGAGCGTCGAGATCGACGATCTCCGTGTCTGGGCCCTTCATCGTCCTTTGCAGATCAATCGTTTTGCCGATAGCAAGAATGCGGTCGCCGCGTACAGCAATGGCCTCTTCGCGGTCAATCGAGGCGAATGGCGTGTTGGCCTGGACGCCTGTGTAGACGTTGGCGTGAACGAACAGGATGTCGGCCTTGGGTTTGGCGTCGGAGGGATTTGGAGGTGCGGTTTGAGCGGAGGCGGCGATCGAGGCGAAGAGCAGCACGGAGATTGCGGACACGTGGCCCGCAGAGGCTAAAGCCCAATTCGTCTTGCGGACGTATCGGCACGGCTGAAGCCGTGCCCTTCCCGGTTTGATGTTCCCTATCATTCTGCCGCTCCTGCCAGCGCGAGCATGGTCAGCAAGATTCGCTTGAGGGCCAGCTCGCGTCCGTTGGAATCGAACCATTCTTGCAGTGTGTGCGCCCCGCCGCCGGAGCCTCCGCCCCCAATGGCGATCGCTTCCTGCCCCAGCGACAGCGGAATGTTGGCGTCGGTGGAGGCTCGTTGCACCTGCGCCGCGTTGCTCAACTGTGCGTCGACCGCGCGAATGACCTGCAGAATTCGCGCACCCGGCTGCAACTCGCCCGCGGGACGATTCCCGATCACCACCACTTCACAGCTCACGCCTGCGGGTCGTTTCTGCGCGGAAGAGCGCATCTCGGCGGTCAGGGTTTCCTCTTCGATCGCTCGATTCAGTGCCAGGCGCAGCGATTGCTCCAACCGTTCCATCTCCGTCATGGACGTGGAGCGGATGTCGACTTTCATGCTCGCTGACTCGGGAATCGAGTTGACCGAAGTGCCGCCGCGGATCACGCCGATGTTAAACGTTGTCTTGGGCGTGTTGGGAACGGGAGTTGCGATGAAAGTCCCGATCGCTTTGGCAAGGATCACGATCGGATTGGGTGCGCCGAAATCGCTCCAGGAGTGGCCGCCTGGGCCGCGGACGATGACCTCGAATCGCCGGCTTCCCAGAGCCTCGGCGACGATCGTGTCGGCGCCCGCGCCGTCGAGCACCAGACTGTAAGCGATGCAATCCTTCCAGCGCGGCGTCGAGAAAATGTGGCGCATGCCGCGCAGGTCGCCCTCGCCTTCTTCGCCCACGTTGCCGATAAACACAAACGGCAGCGTGTGGCGGATGCGCACCGCGCGCAGCAGCGCCGCAATGGCCAGCATGGCGGCCACGCCCGCTCCGTTGTCGGAAACTCCGGGGCCGTAGATTCGGCTTCCCTGCTGGCGAATGTTCAGCGGCGTGTTGGCGGGAAAAACCGTGTCAATGTGGGCGCTGAGCGCCACGTAGCGGCGACCGAAGCCGGGATGCGTGCCGAAAACGTTGCCTACGTCGTCAGTGCGGACGTCGTCGAGTCCGACTTCTTTGAAGCGCTCGGCCAGCCATGCTGCCCGTGCCGACTCGCCAAACGGAGGCGCCGGAATGCGCGCCATTTCCATTTGCCACTGCGCCAGCTGCGGCTCCTGCATGCGGAACCAGTTGAACGCCGAGCGCACTTCGGGCGACGCGGCCAGGCGCGCGACCTCCTGCTGGATCGCAGGAGCAAGGCTCGGCATGTCCGTGCGCGGGGGATTCGGGCTCATTAGAGATTGTTAAGCGAGTTTACAACGTGGGGGAAGGCCCGGGGATTGGCTAGAGGGGAGACTGGGGGGATGTACTTTCGGACAATGGTTACTAACGGTCGGGCTGTCCACCCCGCGGGCTTTACCCGAGTGGGGTCTGTGCGAGTCCGGCCTTTTGCTCCACCGCGGCCACCAACTCCTTCGTGCCCGGAACGTCGATGCCGTGTCGGCGCGCGCCGCGCAGGATCGGTCCAGCGATGGCGTCGAGTTCCGGCGGCTTGCCCTGCTCCACGTCTTTCTGCATGGAACTCCGCATGTTGCCCGGCATCTTCATAACGCCCGCAACCATCGCTTCCACATCGATTTTTGCACCCTCGGCCATGGCCACCGCGCTCGCCTCCCGCATCACCGACAATCCCAGCTGGCGCCATTTAGGGTCAGCAAGAATTTCGCCTGTAGTTTTATCGGAGGCGGTGGTGGTGAGCGCAAAGGCCGCCAGAAAAATCAGCTTGGTCCACATCAGCGTGGGCTCGTGATCCACGAAGCGGCACTCGAAACCGATTTTCTGAAACTGTTCCAGCGTACCACCGAGGAGAGCTTGTCCCTTCGAGGAAACGCCCAAACGCGCAAAGGGCGATCGATGGATAATGTGCCCGGGTGCGACGCGCTCCGATTCGACCGCGATCGTCGCGGCGATGACTTTCTCTGCGCCATATTTCCCACGCAGCAGAGCAATGTGCTCGATGCCGTTCAGCAAGGGAACGATCACGCCAACGGACTCAGGATGCGTGATTGCGGGGAGGGCGGCATCGAGTTGCGTGGCCTTCACCGTGAGCCAGAGAATATCGCATGAAGGAACTTCCGCGGAGCGCGCGACTGGGACGATGAAATTTCCGAACGGGCTTTCGAGTTGCAGTTGTTCCGGATAGCGCGCGAGCGACTCTCGCCGGACCACCATCGTGACCGGCGCACCGGACCGTGCCACGCATGCGCCGATCAAGCCTCCAATGCCGCCGGCTCCGAGAATCGCGTGTCGCAGATGTTCTGGCATGCCGTCAGTTTTTTCTTGCCGCCGCGTCCACGCATTCCAGAATTTCCTCGTCGGTCAGCGTGTGGTCGCTCTGCTTGGCGCGCTGGTAAATGCGCTCAACCGTTTCGTCCGTCACCGGGATACCGCGCCGCTCCAACCAGAACAGCACATTCGACTTCCCGCTCATAGGGCCGACGTCGATGATCTGGTCAAGGCCGAAGACGTGTGAAGGCACGCCGGAATAAACCGTGTTCGCGAGCACGACATCGTTCTTGTGATAGGCCTTGATGATCGCTGCGGCGTGCACTCCGGTAGCGGTGCGGAAAGCGTCGTCGCCGACCACGGGGTAATTCTTCGGAATCGGCACACCCGTCGCATGCGAGATCGCCTGGCAATATTCCTTCAGCTTGGTCAGGTCCTGCTGGTCCCAGGGTGCGATTCCCATCAGTTTCAGGTTCACCAGCATCTGGTCCACCTGCGTGTTGCCGACGCGCTCGCCCAGTCCGATGGCGCATCCGTGCACCGAGTCCGCGCCGGCGATGATGGCCGCCATGGAGTTGGCGATTGCCAGTCCGCGGTCGCTGTGGCCGTGCCAATCGACGCGAATTTTTTCTCCCGACGGCTTTACCACTTCTGCAATCACGAACCGCACCAGCGCCAGCACACCCATGGGCGTCGCGTGGCCGGCCGTGTCGCAGATGCAGATGGCACGTGCGCCGCTGGCGATCGCAGTCGAGTACAGCCGCTTTACTGTCTCTGGATCGCAGCGGCTGGTGTCTTCTGTGACGTACATGCAGTCGAGGCCCAGCGCAACGGCATATCTGACAGCCTTTTCGGTGGTGCGCAGGAGGAAATCGTCGGTCCACCCTTCGGTGAAGCGGCGAATCGGGCTCGATCCGATGAAGGTTGCGGCTTCGATCGGCAACCCGGTTTTCTGCACGATCTCCGCGATGGGGCGAATGTCGTTCTCGTGCGTGCGCGCGGCGCAGTTGGCCTCGATTTTCATCTTGTGCGAGACGATCTCGCGCGCCAGCGCGGTCACGGCTTCGACCGCGCGCGGTCCGGCGCCGGGCAGGCCGAGATCGAGCGAGTTGATCCCGAGCGCCTCCATCAGATGGAGAATTTCGATCTTTTCCGCGACCGAAGGATCGCGCACGGAGGGCGACTGCAGGCCGTCGCGCAGGCTCTCATCATTGATCAGAATCGGTCCCGGCGGCTTGAGCCCCGGCGGAAAATTCTGGTTCCAGTCGTAAATGAGGTCGGAGGTGTTCATGGCTGGAGGCGAGCCGCGAGTCGTGAGCTGCGAGCAACACCTGTTGCTTTCGCATTTGCTGTGTAGATTGTCATCGATCCCCAGAAACCCAATCCCGGCGAATGCCCGCTGCGATTGCCCACGACTCAAAGCTCGCAGCTCACAGCTCGAAGCTCGCTACTTCTTTTCTTCCTTCGGCGGCAGCGTCAAACCGAAAACTGAAATCATGCCCTTACCGGCAACGTTCACCTTGGCCTCGCCCGGAGTCGGCAGGTATAGCGCCTTGCAATTCTCGCAGCGATAAACCTCTGCATTCGGTCCCCAGGCCTTCTCGATGTCGCCGCACTCGCGCTCGACCACGTCTTTCATGTAAAACCAGCGCTTCAAGTGGCCGCCGCAGAATTTCCCCTTCTCGTCTTTTTCGTTGCAGGCGCGCTGGCCGGCCTTCTTGACTTTGACCTTGTGATGGGGAAGCTGCTGGACGTTTTGAGAAGCGGAAGTTGCGACTTCGCTGCTTGCCAAAGGACTTGCTCCTGTTCGAGCGGCCACGTTTCACACGAGCGCCGCCGGATTCGGCCTGATGCGTCATTGTAAACGAACGCAGCGAGCTATGAGCTACGAGCTGTGAGCGAAACCGGTTCGCTCTTCGCTCACTGCTCATCGCTCGGGCCAATCTCTGGCTTTTCCATCTGCTAGTCTGGAACCAATCATGATCACGATTGTTTCAGGACTTCCGCGCTCAGGAACGTCCCTGATGATGCAGATGCTGGTTGCGGGAGGAATGACGCCGCTCTCCGATGGCGAACGTAGGCCGGACGACGACAATCCGCGCGGCTACCTGGAATGGGAGCGCATCAAGACCCTGCCCAAGGATCCCGGTTGTATTGCGGAAGCGGAAGGAAAAGTGGTGAAGGTGATCTCGTGGCTGTTGCTGTCGCTGCCCGCAAACCATGAGTACCGCGTGATCTTCATAGAGCGGCCGATGCTGGAGGTCCTGGCCTCGCAGGATCAGATGCTGCGGCGGCGAGGCACATACAAAGAGGGCGCGAATACCGCAAAGCTGATCGAAGAATTTGAAGAGCACCTGCGGAAGGTCGATGCATGGCTGAACGGGAAGCCGCAGGTAAACACGTTGCGGGTTGCATATCACGACCTGCTGCGTAATCCAAAGGCCATCGGTGAAAAACTTGCGGACTTTCTGGGAGTCAAGTTGAATTTCGAGGCGATGGCGGAGCAGGTGGATCAAGCGCTGTATCGCAATCGCAGTTAGTCAACCCGACCTGCAGCTTTCCTTAAAACTCGCGCTTGGGCGCAGCTTGGTCGGCACCGACGCGGCCGATTTCGATGGTCGCCTTGTGGTAGTTCTCGGCTTTGACGGGTGCCGCGGCCATGCGGCGCAGCATCGCGATCTGTCCGACGTGAGTCAGCGCGTCGGCGACTGGTCCTTGAAACAATTTTTCGAGCGGCGATTGTACCGGCTCGCCCGACGCCAGAAAGTCATCAAATTTCTTCAGCGCCGCGAAGAATCTCTTCGTCTCCTGCTCCCACGGCAGGGGCGTCGTGCTATTCCACACTTGCTGACCCTTCGCGATTGAAAGTGCCCAATCGAACAAATCGCCGATGTGCGCCAGAATCTGGCCGGGCGTGCGCAGTCCTTCACCGGGGTTGAAATCGGCAAAGCCCGCAGGCGCGTTGCGTACGGCTTTGCCGCCGCGGTAGGCCAGCGTGGCCAGAGTGTGGCGGAGCAGTTCGCGTTTGGGATCAGCGGAAGGAGAGCTGGCCGGTTGAGTCATGCCCATCAGATTACACTGAAGAGCAGGAGGCGAAAAGCATGGCCGGAAATGCGGCGCAGCCGCGTGCAGTCAACCGTGGCAACGCCGAGCATTATCGCTGGGGCAACGATTGTGACGGCTGGCATCTGGTGAAAGATGCGCAGCTGAGTGTGATTGAGGAGTTCATGCCGCCGGGCTCTGCCGAAATTCGTCATCACCACAAGCTGGCACAGCAGTTCTTTTATGTGCTCGCAGGTGAAGTCCTGATGGAAACGGAGGGTGAGACTACGCTGGTCCAGGCAGGGAGTGGGATTCGGGTTTTACCGGGGACGCCCCATCAGGTGCGGAATCCATCGTCAACACCGGCGCGGTTTCTGGTGATCTCGCAGCCGCCAAGTCATGGGGATCGGTTCAACGAATAGGACAGACTCGGCGAGGCCGCAGAGACGCGTTACAGCTGCTTGCGCCGCACGATGCCCGCTGCGCGCAAGGCACCGCGCACACGCGTTCCCAGCCCGCGGGCGAACTGCATATCCAGGAAGCCTTCCATCTGACGGCGGAAACTCTCGCCGTAGCCGTGCCACCAGAGTTTTTTCATGCCGGGCAGGCGGTCGCTGTCGAGGTATTTCACCCTGACCATTTCATCGAGCCCAAAGCGGCCGTGAGTGCGGCCCACACCGCTCGCCTTCACGCCGCCATGCGGGGCTTCGCTGATGCCAAAGCACGAAACCACATCGTTGACCATGACGGTGCCGGCGTGGATGCGCCGCGCCAGGCGTTCCCCGCGTTTGGGCTCGCGCGTCCACACGGTGGCGGCGAGACCATACTCCGAGTCGTTGGCCAGCTGCACGGCTTCGTCATCCTGTTCGAACGGCATGACGGGCAGGACCGGGCCGAACGTTTCTTCGCGCATGATGCGCATGTCGTGGGTCACGTCGGCCAGCACTGTCGGAGCATAGAAGTTCGTCCCGATTTCCGCGAGCCGCTTGCCTCCGGCCAACACGCGCGCCCCGCGCGCCCTCGCGTCCTCGACGTGCGATTCAACGATTCGCACCTGAAGCTCCCGGATCATCGGCCCGACATCAGTGTGCGAATCCATGCCGTTGCCCACGCGCAACTGCGAAGTCTTATCCGCGCAGGCCTGGGAAAAAGATTCGTACAGACTGTTATGTACATAGCAGCGCTCAACCGAAAGGCAGGCCTGCCCGGCATTGACGAACGCTCCCCAAACGGCTGCGCTCGAGGCCACGTCAATGTCGGCGTCGTCGAGCACGAGCATGGGATCTTTGCCGCCCAACTCGAGCACGACCGGCAGCAGACGCTCGGCGGCGGCCGCGGCGATGCGCCTGCCCGTCGTCACGCTGCCGGTAAAGACCAGCTTGTCGATGGGCGATTTGACGAGCGCCGCGCCCGCCGGTCCTTCGCCCACAATCACCTGAAACACGTCGTCTGGGACGCCCGCTGCGTGCAGCAGCGAGGCAAGTTCAAGCGCAACCAGCGGAGTCAGTTCTGACGGCTTCAGCACCACTGCGTTCCCTGCCACCAGCGCAGCTAACGTTTCCGTCGCGGGAATCGAGAACGGATAGTTCCACGGAGAGATGATTCCGATCACGCCATGCGGCTCCCGCAGGAGCGATCCGCTCTTGAGTTTGGTGACCAGGTTTGCGTGCGGGACCGGCTCGTCGCGCAGCAGACCGAAAGCGTTGTCGATGAGAAAGCGGGCCGCATCAAGGACGACCAGAACTTCTGTGACCAGGGATTCGACCAGAGGCTTGCCTGCCTCACGCGTGATGGCCGCCGCGATCTCAGATTTTTTGGCGAACAGCCTGGCTTGAAATTCGCGCAAAACCGCAATGCGGCGACGCAGGCCGAATTCGGCCCACGTTGGTTGAGCCAGCCTCGCCCGCTCCACTGCACCAAAGACTTCAGCTTCGCCCGCACAGTCGAACTGGCGCAGGATTTCGCCCGTCGCGGGATTCACAGATGTGATTTTTCGCGCCGCGATCTGCACATCGGTGGCCATACGTGCAAATGATAGTCCCTGCCAGCCGGGGATGGCTGTGGCCTCGGTCACACTCGGCCGCAGATCGAGCCAGTCGAGGTTCGCTCAACGGACAGTCCCCCTTGACTACTCTCGGCGGGCTAACTGTCATGCTGAGCGCAGCAGCGACGGTGCGAAGCGCGACGCTGCGCAGTCGAAGCATCCCTACCGTCACCGCTCGCCGGCGGAGCCTTTCGAAAACCAAGCCTAGTATTCGACGCTCACTAGATACAAGCCGCTTGCGGGCGCGGTGGCTCCCGCCGCGGAGCGGTTCCGCGCCGCGAGGATGCGCGTGACGTCGTCCTCTGCTAGTGTTCCCTTACCCACCAGAATGAACGTACCGACCAGATTCCGGACCATGTGATGCAGGAACCCGGAACCGCTGACTGTATATACGAGCTCATCGCCGGCTCGTTCCCACTTTGACGAAAAAATCGTGCGCGCGTTCGACACCGGCTCTTCGCGCCCGCGGTCGGGATCCACGGCCGCGAACGATGTGAAATCGTGCTCTCCCACGACCAGTTCCGCCGCGCGCGCCATGCGCGCTTCATCGAGCGGATACGGGAAATGCCATACATACCGCGCCAGAAATGGCGGACAGATTTGGGCGCGATAAATCCGGTAGCGATAAGTCTTGGCCCGCGCCGAATGCCGCGCATGAAGCTCAGCGGGGACCTCGGCCACCTTCAGTACGCGCACGGCGGCGGGCAGAATGTCGTTCAGCGCCCGCACGAAATTTTCAGTAGGAACGGAAGACTCCGTGACAAATGTCACCACCTGGGCCAGCGCATGAACGCCCGCGTCCGTCCGTCCCGAGGCTTGCGGCAATACCTTTTCGCCCGTAATCCGTCCAATGGCTGAGGCCAGTGTGCCCTGCACGGTATCGGCGTCGGGCTGCACCTGCCAGCCGGAAAATTCGGCTCCGTCATAGGAGAGAATCAATTTGAGATTGCGCATCTTATATGCTGCGATCTTATATGCTGCGGCTCCGCGCCGCGACTCGCAGGGGCTCTGCCCGTTCAAGCTTGGCTTTTTCGATTTCTTGATGGCTGGTTCTTTCGAGTCCCACGCTGGCGTTGCCTCATCCAATTGGTTTCCGGAACATCGGTTAACCGGGACTCAGGCTTCGCCAGCAATCTGCCGGTTCCAGAAGAACGTCGGCCGGATTTGGGTCAGATATACTGGAAGGTTTTCGCGGAGGCTGGGGCGAACCACGCGGCATCGAACCATGTTGTATCGAACCATGTTGCATCGCACAGCTTTGCGGAACCTTCGGCCACTGCTTTGCGTACCAATGCCTGAGTAGGACTCTGGATCCCCGGCATTCGACAGTCCCAGGACGAAAGCCGAGCTTTTTGCTGCAAGAAATTATTCAACAGGTCTTGACGTCATTAGGTTTAACAAACGGAGATGAGTAGATGCGATTCTCATGTTTAGCCGTACGGCTAGCCGCCGCTGCCTGTCTGTTCTCGCTGCTGACCTTCGTGTGCTGGGCGCAGGATACGCCCGCGGCGCCCTCGCCGCAGCCGTCGCCAAAACCGTTGCCGGTCATGAATTACGCGCAGCCGGTGTCGCATTTTCCGAACCCGGTTGGGCCCTACACAGCGAGGCATCTGGCAGAGCCCAATCTATCGAATACGGCGCGCATTGACGGGCTCATGCACGACGGCAAGCTTTATTTGTCGTTGAGCGACGCCATCGCCCTGGCGCTCGAGAACAATCTTGATATCGCCATCGCGCGCTATAACCTGAATATCGCCGACACCGACGTGCTGCGGGCCAAAGCAGGCGCATCGACCCTCGGCGTAAATACGGGCATTGTGCAGAACACCCCTGGCGGCGGCGTGGGCGGACTTGGCGGCCAGGTCGGCTCCGGCACCGGCGGAACCACGTTGGGCGCAGGCGGCGCGGGCGCGGGCGCGGGAGGCTTGGTCAGTTCTACGCTCGGCATTGGACCATTGATTACGAGCTTCGATCCGGTCTTGACTGGTACGTGGCAGGACGATCACTTTCACATCTTGTCAACGAGCCCATTCACCCCCACGTCGCCGCAGAACACCACCACTGCAAACTTTACCTACACCCAAGGTTTCTCTTGGGGAACCAACCTCTCGTTAGGGTTCAGCAACAACCGCGTGACAGTCGGCGACGCCCCATTTACGACGCTCAGTCCGCTTATCAACTCCAATTTCAAGTTCCAGCTGACCCAGCACTTGCTCCAGGGGCTCGGATTCGCTGCCAACAGTCGTTTCATCCGTATCGCCAAAAACAATCGTGAGCTTTCCGACGTTGCGTTCCGGCTACAGGTCATCACCACGGTGGATCAGATCGAAAACATGTATTGGGATCTCGTCTACGCAAACGAGAATCTGCGGGTGAAACAAGAGTCGCTCGCGTTCTCGGAGAAGACACTGTCGGATACGAAGAAGCAGGTGGAAATCGGCAGCCTCGCCCCGATTGAGGCCGTGCGCGCCCAGAGCCAGGTGGCCGCGGACCAGCAGGCGCTCACCGTGGCCAAAACCAATCTGCAGCTGGAGCAATTGCTGATGAAGAACGCTCTCAGCCGCACCCTGCATGATCCGGTGCTGGCTGGAGCCGAAGTGATTCCGACGTCCACCATGGAAGTTCCCGAAAACGAGCAGGTTCAACCTACTGAGGATCTGGTCAGTGATGCCATCCGCCACCGGCCTGAACTGGTGGAGGCTCGGATCCAGCTGAACAGTCAGGAATTAAGCAACAAAGCCGTCCGCAGCGCGCTGCTACCCACGCTCGACTTATTTGCGTACTACGGAGGGTACGGGGTGGGCGGGGGACAGAACCCATCGAACTTATGCGCTAACGAGCCGCTCCAGGAACAAGCCATCGGTCTCTGCGCCGGCCCTAATGGAGCTACCACCCCGCCTGGCCAGACAATCATCCCGGTCGCTTCGTCCGTCAGTTACAACAGCACGCTCAACCAGCTGATCAATTCGACAGCGCCCGATAAGGGCGTCGGCCTGCAGCTCAACATTCCGCTTCGCAACCGTGCAGCCCAGGCTGTACAAATTCGCTCGGAACTGGAATACCGCCAGCTGCAGATGGCTCTGCAGCAGACCGAAAACCGCGTCAGCATTGAAGTCCGCAACGCGCAGTTCGGGCTGGAACAGAACCGCGGTAGTGTGGCTTCGGCCCAGGCTGCGGTCGACTACGCACGGCAGTCGCTCGATGCCGAACAGAAGAAATATCAGTTCGGCACGTCGACGACCACGCTCGTTCTGCAGAATCGCAGTGCGCTGGCCAACGCCGAGTCCACGCTGTTGTCGGCCATGGCGGCCTACGAGAAGCAACGGGTTGAGCTCGACCGCGCCACCGGAACCTTGCTCGACCACAACAGCATCAGCGTTGACGACGCCGCCCGGGGACAGGTCACGCATTTGCCCAACGTTCCCTACGTTGCGCCGCGCAAGGATCTGCCGGCAGCAACGCCGCAGACGCAATAGCGCTTGGACCCCAGCCCTCGGACAGACCTCGGACCTTCGACGATTCTTCGAAGGCTGAGGTCTGAGGGTCGAGGGCTCTGCCGTTCCGCCACCACAATTCTTTACAATCACCCGCCCGCCCACTGCGCCTTTCCCGCTAAGATGAAGTGACGCTTTACCTGGTCCTGCTTGACCAGGTTCTGCATCCAACACTGGCGTCACTTCAGTCCCTTACCAAGCGATGCGTCTCGCTCTTATGCAAGGAGAATACACATGTTTCCAGCGCGTCTGAGTTCCGGGCCTTTGAGTTACTTTGTACACTTGTCCCTGCGCTATGCGACTTCTGCGGTTCTGCTGGGCGCGGCTCCAGCTTCGCTATGGGCGCAACAGTCGGCCCCACAATCAGCTTCCGCAGCAGCGCCGCAAGCCGTCCATCTGAAAGACTACTCGAAGCCGAACTCACCTTTCCCCAACCTGCTGAAGCCTTACGCCCCGCAGGAAGTCCCGCAACCGAGCCTGGCGAACTCGCCGCGCATCGATTCACTGATGAAGGAAGGTAAGGTGTATCTCTCAATTGATGACGCCATTGCACTGGCGCTCGAAAATAATCTCGATATCGAAATCGCGCGCTACAACCTGAACATCGCCGACACCGACTATCTGCGCGCCCGATCGGGCGCCAACATTCTCGGAGTGAATGCCGGCATCGTGCAGAACACGCCTGGCGGCGGCGTGGGAGGCCTCGGCGGAACCGTCGGCTCCGGCACTGGAGGCACAACCGTGGCGGCCAGCGGCATCGGTACAGGCACCAACGGCCTGGCCCAGTCTACTCTCGGCATCGGCGCACCGATTACCGCATTTGATCCTCAGCTGACCAGTACGTTGCAGGTAGACAAGAACAATACCGAATCGACTACCGCCCTCAGTCCTGTCCCCGTCGTCGCCCAGAACACCTACACAGCCAACTTCGCCTATACTCAGGGCTTTCAATGGGGCACAACCGTTAACCTCGGATTCAACAATACCCATCTCACCACCAACAACACGACCACTCTGATCACGCCGCAGATCAACTCCAACTTTCAGTTCAGAATCACTCAGAACCTATTGCAGGGCTTCGGATCTCTGCCCAACCGGCGCTTCATCAGCATCTCGAAGAACAACCGCGAGATTTCTGACGTGGCGTTTCGCCTGCAGATCATCACCACAGTCGACCAGGTCGAAGACATGTACTGGGACCTGGTTTATGCCTATGAGAACGTGCGGGTGCAGCAGGAAGCGCTCACCTATGCACAGAAGGCGCTCACCGATTCACAACAGCAGGCCAAGGTCGGGACTGTGCCGCCCATTCAGGTGGTGAGCGCGGAGAGCACAGTCGCGACCGATCAGCAGAATCTGATTCTCGCGCAGAACAACCTGCAACTGGAGCAACTCTTGATGAAGAACGCCGTCAGCCGCAGCGTCGAGGATCCGGTGCTCGCCGAAGCCGACGTCATTCCCACTTCAACCATGCAGGTACCGCAGGAGGAGCCCGTCATCCCCACGCAGGACTTGATCAATCAGGCGATCAATCATCGCGCTGAGCTGGTCGAGTCGCGCATCGATCTGAATTCGCGCGATCTCAGCGCCAGGGCGGTGCGCAACGACCTTCTGCCATCGTTGCAAGCGTTCGCCTACTACGGAGGATCGGGCGTGGGAGGGGATTTGAACCCACTGTGTCAGACTAGCGCTGGCCCGTGCTTCAATCCGGCGACTGCGCCACCGCCCTTCAAGAACGGAGGGCCAGTCAGTTATCCCGGCACGCTCAACCAGCTGGTCAATTCCACCGCACCCGACAAAGGATTCGGCCTGACACTCAGCATTCCTCTGCGAAACCGCGAGGCGCAGGCCAACCAGATCCGCGCCGATCTGGAATACCGCCAGGCACAGGTTCGACTGCACCAGCTCGAAAACCAGATTCGCATCGAGGTACGCAATGCACAATTTGACGTGAAACAGAATCGCGCTGCCGTGCAGGCCGCGCAGGCTGCCGTCGACTTTGCCCGTCAAACCCTCGATGCCGATCAGCAAAAACTGAAAGTTGGGCTGACCACGCAGACCGCGATTCTGCAGGATGCGTCCACGCTCACCACCGCCGAGTCCAGTCTGACCTCGGCGAAGGCGGCGTATGAAAAGTCGCGGGTTGAGTTGGATCGGTCGACCGGCCTGTTGCTCGATCACGCCGGCATCAATGTTGCCGACGCTACCCGCGGCCAGGTCACACATTTGCCCAATGTGCCCTACGTGGCGCCGCGCACCGACGTTACGCCAGCAGCGCAGCCCGCGACACCGCCGCAAACGAGCCAGCCGCAGCAAGGCGGGCAAATGTAACTGCCCCGGCGTTGCTTCTGCTGGATCACCCCGTTCTCTCGGCACGGGAGGAACGTGTATGCTTCCTCCCGTGAACCTGTCGGTGGTCATCATTACGCATAACGAGGAAACCAATATCGGCCGTACACTCGCCAGCGTGCGGCCGCTCGTCGCCGACGGAAAAGGAGAGATCATCGTTGTCGATTCGGGCTCGACCGACCGCACTCTCGAGATCGCAAAATCCTTCGGCGCGAAGGTGTTCATCGAGGAATGGAAGGGATTTGCCGCGCAGAAGAATTCTGCGATCGATAAGGCAACGGGAAGTTGGATTCTGAGTCTGGATGCGGATGAGGAAGTCTCCGATAGGTTAGCGAAAGAGATCGAGGAAATTTGCCTCGGGCCCGCCGAAGACGGATTTGGATCGGAAAATGGCTATTGGCTTAAGCGCCAGAACCAATTCCTCGGCCGCCCGCTGCGACATGGCGGCTTTTGGCCAGATCCCAAATTGCGAATGTTTCGCCGCGGCGTGGGTCGAGTGGAAAACCGAGCGGTTCACGAGACGTTCCAGGTAACCGGGCGCTTAGGAACGCTATTCTACCCCCTGATCCATCACTCCTACCCCACGCTCTCCGACTACATCGAGCACATGAACCGCTATTCTTCTCTAGGCGCGGAGATGGTCCTGACCAAGGGGCCGGTTCGCTTCAGCTTCGTCAACATCGTGCTGCGGCCGATGTTGACATTTATCTACAATTATTTTTTACGTCTCGGCTTTCTTGATGGGCGCGAGGGCCTGCTGCTGCACCTTTACCACGCCGTGTACGTTTCGTGGAAGTACGCCAAGGCGTGGGAGTTGTCGCGGACGAAATCGTAATCCGCTGCCCGTGCTTCCATAAGAATTGTCATTCTGAGCGGAGTCTTTGCTTCGCCTGGCGAAGCAGGACGGAGTCGAAGGATCCCTTGCATCTTAACTGCGCCTGAGCCCCGGCGAGGAGTTCTCTCACCGGATCCATCAGCGTTCGGGAGAATGCCTTGCGGCAGTCCGAATAGCATTTCAGAGCGTAGGGATTCTTCGACTGCGCAAGAGAGTCCGCGCAGCGGACTTCCCCGCTCCGCTCCGAATGACAAGCACTGACCGACCGGTCGTTCTCCTGCCGGGTCGTCACCTTGCCCGATTGCGCCCGCTTCCCTATGATCGAAGGAGATCGCTAGGGACAGCATGGAAAAGAAGCCCACACGTTCCAAGACGCCGCAAGTTGCCGAGAATCCGATTCAGGAAGTTTTAGAAGGCCGCCATCCGTCTGAGTCCGAAAAAGCCTGGGCCGGGAAGACCCTCGCGTCTACGCTAGAGAAAGCTCCCGAGCGGCCAATCGGCGCGCCGACAGGAGTGAATCTAGACGAGCACGGCCAGGCTCGCTTCACCACGATTTCTGGCGTGCCCATTCGTCGCCTCTACACGCAGGCTGATCTGCCGTCCGACTGGAGCGAGGAAGATTATCTCCGCTATCCCGGCCAAGCGCCGTTCACGCGCGGTATTCACGCCACCGGCTATCGCGGCAAGCTCTTCACCATGCGCCAGTTTTCCGGCTTCGCCTCGCCCGAGGAAACCAACCGCCGCTACAAGTATCTGCTCGAGCACGGCGGCAGCGGGCTTTCTGTTGCCTTCGATCTACCCACGCTCATGGGTTACGACTCCGACCATCCGGCGAGCGAAGGCGAAGTCGGCAAGTGCGGCGTAGCTATCGATTCGCTCGAAGACATGGAAATTCTCTTCAGCGGCATCGACCTCGAGAAAACCACGGTCTCGATGACCATCAACTCCCCCGCGTCGGTGCTGTGGGCGATGTATCTGGTGGTGGCGGAGAAACAGGGTGCGGACTGGAAGAGAATTTCCGGCACAATTCAGAACGACATTCTCAAGGAATACATCGCGCAGAAGGAATACATCTACCCCCCTGCGCCGTCGATGCGGTTGGTGATCGACACTTTCGAGTTCGGCTCGAAATTCACCCCGCGCTTCAACACCATTTCGATCAGCGGCTATCACATTCGTGAGGCCGGTTCGACCGCGCTGCAGGAACTGGCGTTCACGCTGTACGACGGAGTCGAGTACGTGGAGTGGGCGCTTCGGCGCGGGCTCGACGTGGACGAATTCGGCCCGCGGTTGAGCTTCTTCTTCAACGCGCACAACGATTTCTTCGAGGAGATCGCGAAGTACCGCGCGGCGCGCAAGATCTGGTATCGCGTGATGAAAGATCGCTTCCACGCCAAGAATCAGCGCACGCGCCTGATGCGCTTCCACACGCAGACGGCGGGCGTGTCGCTGCCGGCGCAGCAG
>CAYOUY010000044.1:0-5405 GCA_964407245.1 uncultured Acidobacteriaceae bacterium | reverse complement strand
TTCGACCGGGCCGTTGTTGGCGTTGACGCCGTTCAGGTTGATGCCATCGAGCGTGGTGTCGTGGATCAGGTTGTCGTGGATGTGGATGTCGGAGCCATCCACACCTTCGTTGTAGAACTGAATCCCGCGACCACCCAGGGTGTTGTGGACGTCGTTCCAGCCGATATCAAAGTGGTTCTGCCCGGCGGAGATGTACAGCCCGTGGTAGGTCTTGCTGTCGCTGCTGAAATTCGTAGAACCGGACTGGTTCCACTGGTTGCCGTAGATCTGATGGCCGGTGGAACTGCCGTCCGACTCGCCTTCGTAGCAGGCTGCAGTTCCAGTTCCAGAGGGACAAGCAAGAACATTGGCGACCACCCTCAGATTGGACTGGAGCAGCGACAGAGATTCCGTCTGGCTGGTGATGGTAAGGCCGGCGATTACCCAGTAGGGTCCAGGCCCGGATACGCTGGGAGTTCGCAATCCGTAAGACTGGCTGGTGCTGACGGTGATGGTCGCGCCCGGATAAGCCACAATCGCCTTGGGGCTGCCCGACGATCCCTGTGAAAGCAGGCAGAGCGCAGCATTGTACTGCGCACAACCGTCGCTGTTGGTCAAGGTCTGGATATAAGCAATGTCGCCGGCTGAAATGGTTTGAATGGCATGCTGGATCGTGGCCCAGCAGCTTCCAAACGATCCCGAGTTGCTGTCATTGCCCGAGGACGAGACGCAGCGGATATTCCCGCTGCGCACGGTGAACGCAGACTGGTTGATGGTGGTCCCGTTGACGGTGATGCTGGCAGCCGTGGAATTCACCCCGTTGACGGTCACCACGAAGTTCCCGCTGCTGCAGGATGATCCGAGCTGGACAACAATCTTCTGATACCAAAGCCAGCTCGTGCCCCAGGAAACTACGCGCAGGCAACTGGCGCCGTTTAGAGTGACCGTCGAACTGCCCTGAGACGTGCCGAAATTATTTCCGTAGATGGTGACGTACGCTCCGGAGAAACCCGAAACGCTCTCGCCGCCGGAGTTGGGGCCGCTGGTCAGGTCAGTAAAAAAAATGGCTGGTGACGCCGTTTGCGCCGCGACTCCCGTTGCGAGTAGAAAGATTGCCAGTGCAAGATTAACCAACCTCAAAGTGCCCTCCTGGCTCGGGTCCCGCGTCCTGCACTATCCGCAATGAGTCCGATATCGCCTGCGACGTGCTCATAATTTCCTGCGAACACCCGATGACCGCCATTATGAACGGGGTAGAACCGGATGTCGCCGTCTCGGGTGGGCAGGGCGCAATGGACGAGCAGGCGCGGCGGTCAGTACATGTCCCCTAGCCGTTACCGGCCAGGTGTTCGCTGACAGATAGAACTGCCGCGGCGCACTCACTGCTCCGCAAACGTCAGCCGGTCACGCGGTGAATTTGCCTGGGCAGGGTCCCACCACAGAACCTGGCAAAAGCGGTGAGCGCTTAGATCGCGCGCAATCCGCGGCGATGGAATTCCTTCATCTCCTGAAAAGTCGGGAAGGTGAAGTAGCTTCCCTCTTCGTTTTTCAGTTTATAGGCGATTTGCGTCTGGCTGGCGATCTGGCGGATCACCTTGGCCATGCAATGTGCGCCCTGGCGCTTAGAGCGCTGGATCAGCTGGTCGAGGGTTTCGCCCGGCTTGATTGCCAACTCGGTTTGCAGCAGCGCCGCGCCTTCATCCACCTTCGCAACCATGTAGTGAACGGTGACGCCAACCTTGGCCTCGCCGTGGTACATCTGCCAGAAGGTAGGCATCATGCCCTTGTAACGCGGCAAAGGAGCGTGATGGATGTTGATGCAGCCCTGCGGCGTTGCCGTGAGCACGTGCTCCTTCAGGATGAACGGACAGGCCACCGACACCAGCAGGTCAACCCCGCGCGCCTTCAGTTCTGCAACGTATTCCGGTGCGTTGGGATTCGCAACCCGGGCGTAGGGAACTCCGTAGGCGTGGCAGAGCTGGGCGAATGATTGATACGAAGAACTCCCGCGCCCCTTCGGCAAGAAACCGAACAGACGCCGGACGGCGGCACGCGTCATCAGCCGCGCAAAGCCCAGCGGCCGGTAAAGGCAAAAGAGCTCCTTGAACAGCTTCCAGCGCGAGCGCTTGCCCATGGCGCGGCAGGAAGAGATCTGCGTAATGGTGAACTCCGAGGAGTAGTCTTTCAGGAATTCCTCGAAGAAAGGAAGAATGTACAGCGGATCGTCCTGCGTCAGAAATTCGATTTTCATGATTGATTTCTCACCGTTTGCCACACCACGTATTTTCGTCCCCGCAGCACTTCCATGATGCTCAGCAGCGCTGCCGTATTGAGCGTGCAGAAATAAAGGGGAATGCCCAGCAGTTTGAAATGACGATGCACCGGCACCGCTGTGGAGAAGAGCGCAAACACATAAAACAGAAGCTGGAGGGCGAACAGGTAACGGAATGCCGGCTCTGCCACCAACGCCGCGTTGCTCAGAAACAGCAGGATCAGGAAGAACGGCACCATCCACCGCAGAACTTTGTGCGAGAAAAGCTGAAATGCCACCCAGGGATATTTCCACGGCTTGAGCAGTTCAGGAACACTCAGCAGTCCGCGAATGCCGCGGGTCACCACCCGCACCCGCATGGAAAATTCTTCCGAGGTCGAAGCCGTCGTTTCCTCGAACGCCAGGGCGCGATCTTCAAAGACCGCGCGGAATCCCTTTTGGATAACCCACAGCGGCTGCGTCAGATCGCTGATCACATCGGCGGGCAGCTCTGTGTAAGCGCTCTTGCGGATCGAATAGATGCATCCGCAGCAACCGGTGATGGTGCAAACCCGCGATTGCAGGGTCTTGATCAGATTTTCGTAATCCCAGAAAGCGATGCTGCCCAGGCCGGTGGGCGAGGTCTGGGCATCGAAATAGCGATAGCGCCCGCTGACGGCTCCTACTTTGGGATCGCGATAATTGCCGGCCAGATAACGCAAAGCCTGCGGATGGTAAGTCGCGGTCGCGTCGGAGAAAACCAGGATTTCGCCGCGGGCAGCGCGCACGCCCTGGTTCTGGGCGTGTGTTTTGCCCTTGCGCTCCGGCATGCGCAGCAAGCGCACGCGGGAATCGGCGAAAGACTGCACGATCGCGTCAGTGCGGTCGGTGGAGGCGTCGGACAGAACGATGACTTCCAGCTTCTCAGCGGGATAGTCAAGCGCCAGCGTCTCGCGGAGCTTGCGCTCGATGCCGGCTTCTTCGTTATAGGCAGCGATCAGGACAGAAACCGTGGGCTCATAACCGGGTTCGGTGCGGCGGCGGCGCGAAAACGCCGCCATCACTGCCAGAAGTAGCGGGTATCCCGCGTACACATAAATGAGGAGTACGAGAGCAACCCCAAGAATGACTTGCGCCGCATGGTGTGCGCTACCGCTGGCTAGCCACGACATGGTCCATGGTCCTCTACGCCCGTTGCGCAATACATTGCAACCGCCCCGCCAAACATGGCGCGCAGCCATCGTAAGTTACTGATAATAAGCATGTTGATTCTGTTTTCTCGCAGCACATTCGGGTTCGGCTTCAAACTGCAAACATTTTCATATCGACTGGAAAATCGAGTGACGGGACGCCCCTAACGCTATGCGGGGCGCAAATCCGCCGGTCTGCTCGACCGGCGAAGACGGCTGAAGTTGTGCAACAGCGGGTGAAACAGTCGCCCCAGGTTGAAATCGTAAGCCAGGCTTTCCGCCATGCACGACAGTGCGCGCCGGTAGCTGCCGACTGAATAGAAATACTGGCGGCCGAGATCCCACAGGTTAAAGGCATAGATCTTGGCTGCTTCACGGTCGCCGCTGTCGGCCAGGCGCTTGTGATGTTTTCTCAGCAGCCTGCGAGTGTAATCCAGCACTCTGGCGCGCTTGCCGGTGGTGATGCTCCCCTCGCGCCAGGTATAGAGGTACAGAGGTTCCGGAAGATACGTGAACGAGCGCTTGCCTTCGAACATGCGTACGTTGATGTCCCAGTCTTCGCGGTAGCGCATCGCCTCGTCGTACATGCCGGCGTCGAAGAAATCCTGGCGGCGGAAGAACATGCCGCGGCGGATGAAATCTTCCTGCAGGATGCCATAGAGGTAATCGCCGGCCGGCAGCATGGTGCGCCGCACTTCGCGCGATTCGCCGATCACCTTAAGGATGTCCACCAGGCACCAGCTCGCTCCCGAGCGATCCAGGCTGGTCTTCATGCGCTCCAGCGCTTGCGGGGCAAGTTCGTCGTCGGCATCGAGGAAGGCGAGATATTCGCCTCGGGCAAGCCGCGCGCCGGCGTTGCGCGCGCCGGGCAGCCCGCGGTTCTCCTGGTGCACGTAACGGAAATTGGGATGGCTGGAGCAAGGCTGCATTACTGCGCGGGTATCATCCATCGAGCCGTCGTCGACCACGATGACTTCAAAATCCTGAAGCGTCTGCGCAAAAACTGAATTCAGCGCCGCCGGGAGATACGGTGCGCAGTTATAGGAAGGAATGATGACGCTTACAGCGGGCGCGACGGCGGTGCGCGATTCGCTCGACATGGTTCTTACCTCCCCGCCGCCGTTCCGTGATTCAGCTTGCGCGCCTCGGAGATGAATCCCAAGTGCCGGTAAGTCTCCTGCTTGTAGTAAAAGCGGCGCACCGGCTCGAAACTGGTAAACCACCGCAAGAGATTATTTGCCAGGCCGCGCAGGTAATAGCGCGGCACACCACAGTAGCAAATTGCGGAACGAGGAATTCCCTCGATTCGCATCTGCGATCGTGCCCCGTCAAAGCACCAGGAGAGAAAGTAAGACTTTCTGGTCCGATCCTCGACGACCGGATGATAAACGACCGCATTCGGAACGTAGAGTACTCGCGCTCCAGCTTTCTTCATTCTGGCGAAGAACTCCACGTCTTCTCCGCCGGCCAGAGTTTTATCCGTTCTCCCGATGTCTGTTCGGAACAGCCCGAACCTGGCGAATACATCCTTTCGGAACGCCATGTTGGCGCCGTACGGAGCGGATTCCGTAGGAGCGAATTCATTTCCCAGATCAAAGGCGACGATCGCCTTTGCCGTCGAGTATGGTCCTGACTCCTTGAACCACGACGGCCGGGATGAGGGCCAAACCGCAATGATTTTTCCGCCGACCGCCTGGTACTCGGGAAACTGATCGAAAGCCTGCTGAATGCCCGAAAGCCAGCCGGGATCGACCGTGACATCGTCGTCGGTAAACACCAGAATGTCCCCGCGGGCGTGCTCGATGGCGGTATTTCGCGCGTACGAAAGGCCCTGCTTTTTCTCAAGCAGATAGCGGACATCGATTTTGGAGGAACCGGCAAACTCCTCGACAACGGCGCGTGTCTGATCGGTGGAGTTGTTATCCACCACAATCAGCTCCCACCCGAAAGCAGGCGGAACTGTCATCTGCGCCAGGCTGGCGAAG
>CAYOUY010000043.1:0-1762 GCA_964407245.1 uncultured Acidobacteriaceae bacterium | reverse complement strand
GGGGCAGACGATCCAGATCAAGAACGACGATCCGACCACGCACAACATCCATCCCACACCGAAAGACAACCGGGAATGGAACGAATCGCAGCCGCCGTCGTCGCCGGCGATCGAGAAGAGTTTCGCCCGCGAAGAAGTCATGCTGCCGGTGAAGTGCAACCAGCACCCATGGATGAAAATGTTCATCAACGTGGTGAAGAGCCCGTTCTACGCCGTGACCGACAAAGACGGCAAGTACACGATCAAAGGCCTGCCGCCCGGCGACTACACGATTGCGTTCGTGCAGGAGAAACTGGGAGAGCAGGACCAGAAAGTTACGGTCACCGCGAAGGAAAGCAAGACGGTGGACCAAAGCTTCAAACCGGCAGCCGAATAACGCGCCACGACTTCAAGCGTGCCGAGAGCCGGTGCTAGAATGCTGGGTTGGACCGGGCAGGCTGCTCCCGCCATGTGCAGCCTGCTTTAGGTCTTCATACGTCTACCCCTCCATCCATGAACACAAACCCGAGAGGCATCGCCGCGCCCTATAATCGCGGCCTCCATCGGCTCGCTGTGGGTCTGGCCTGCTGGACGTTTCTTCTGATCATTGCCGGCGCCCTGGTAACCAGCAATGATGCGGGCCTTTCCGTGCCGGACTGGCCGACGTCGTTCGGTTCGTTGTACAAGATCCCCAAACTCGTGGGTGGAGTGCAGTTCGAGCACACCCACCGCATGATTGCGCAGGTCGCCGGCGTGCTAACCATTATCGTTACGGTCTGGACCTGGCGCGTGGAGAAGCGGCGCTGGATGCGGCTTCTGGGCCTCGCGCTCCTGGGAACCGTAATTGCTCAGGGAATTCTCGGCGGTCTTACCGTTGTGTTTTATTTGCCGCCGGCCATTTCGTCGGCGCACGCTGCGCTGGCCCAGACCTTTTTCTGCATCGCGGTGGCCATGGCATTGTTCACCGGGCAGAAATGGATCGAGGAACAACCCCGCGTAGAGTTCGATCATCGCCGTCCAAGTCTGTTCACGCTGACGCTGCTCTCGATTTTCGTGCTTTATGTCCAGCTGCTTCTGGGGGCGATGTTCCGGCATCACGGCCTGAGCTGGTGGCCGCACGTGGCCAATGCCGTCATTGTTTCTTTCGTCCTGGCCTGGACGGCGGTCCGCGCGCTCACCGTGTATTCGCAGATCGAAGCCGTACGGCGGCCGGCGATCCTGATGTTGTCGCTGGTTATCGCACAGTTGTGTCTTGGCTTCGTGGCTTTCATGACGCGCGTAGAGTGGGGCAAAGACGCGGTACAGCCCGAGCTTCCCATGGTGATTTCAACCGTGGCGCACGTCGCGGTCGGGGCCTTGCTGCTGGCCACAACGGCGATCCTGGCCATCCAGGTGTGGAGACATGTTCCGGTCGCGTTCGAGGAACCACTGGCCCACGCGCAGGGGGATCCTTCGGCGGCGTAAGCGAAGATTCTTGCGAACATCACGTCCATTACGGCATTTCGGGGCAACTTCTGACGGCGGGTGGTGTTACTGCAGCGAGTACCAGTCTCGTCCGAAATTCCACGATGTCGTAAACTGGTAACAGTCTTAGGGGAAGGGTTTTGGTCTCAAGAGTCGCTGCGCTCGCGGATCGTGGGTTGGAGACGGAACGCGCCTCCTCGGCGCCCATCATTTCCGTACAGAATCTGCTTCATCGCTATGAGAATCGCACCGCGCTCAACGGTGTGTCCTTCGACGTTCGTGCTGCCGAACTCTTCGGCCTGCTCGGCCCAAATGGCAG
>CAYOUY010000042.1:0-2118 GCA_964407245.1 uncultured Acidobacteriaceae bacterium | reverse complement strand
CACCGGAATCGCGGCTTCTTCCAGCTTGATGCAGATGTTTCGATCTGACGCGATCTCGTTAAGAGTTGTCGCCAGGCCGCCGCGGGTGAGGTCGCGCAGGCAGTGAATTTCAATTCCCGCATTCAGCAGTGCTTCGACCGCCGGCCACAGGTTCGCGCAATCGCTCAGAATCGGCGATTCGAACTCTAGTCCTTCGCGGACAGAAAGGATGGCGATGCCGTGGCGGCCAAGATCGCCGCTGACGAGGACGGCGTCTCCCGGCTGAACCGATTCTGGCCCAATTGTCGTTTTGGCATTCTCGATCACGCCAATGCCCGAGGTATTAACGAAGATGCCATCCCCCTTTCCCTTGTCGACAACCTTCGTGTCGCCGGTCACCAGCTTTACGTTCGCGCTGGCCGCAGCTTGCTGCATCGAATTCACCACCGTGCGCAGCGTCTCCATCTCCAACCCTTCTTCCAGAATAAATCCGGCGCTCAAATACAAAGGCCGCGCGCCGCACATGGCGAGATCATTGACCGTCCCGTTTACGGCCAGATCTCCGATGTTCCCACCAGGAAAAATCAGCGGCCGCACCACGAACGAATCCGTCGTAAACGCGAGGCGAGAACCCTCGACCGGCACGACCGCACCGTCGTGGCGCTGTTCGAGCATGGAATTCGAGAACGCAGGGATGAAGATCCTTTCGATGAGCTGATGGGTGAGGCGCCCGCCGCCGCCGTGCGCCAAAACGATGCGGTCGTCAGCGACTCGCGGGACTGGACAGCTCAGGTTGAACGTTGGTGTTTTGGCGTCTGCCATAGTGGTAGTAGGCCGCGCACGCGCCCTCCGACGATACCATGGGCGCGCCAAGGGGATTCTCCGGCGTGCACTTCACGGCGAACGCTGGACACTCATGCGGCTTCTTGAGACCCTGCAGAATCAATCCCGCGATGCATTCGGGCGATTCCCGCGCGGGCTCGCCGGAAAATGGGAAGCGGCGGTTGGCATCGTATTTCTGAAAACGTCCACGCAACTGAAAACCGCTGGCTGGGATTTCGCCCAGGCCGCGCCACTGGCGGGGAGCGATCTCGAACACTTCGGCAATGGTTTTCTGTGCCGGGCGATTCCCTTCCCGCCGGACGGCGCGCGCGTACTGGTTTTCGACCTCGTGGCGGTTTTCCTCCAGCTGGCTGACGGTCATCAGAATGCCCTCGAGAATATCGAGCGGCTCAAATCCGGTGACGACGATGGGGACTTCATACTTTGCCGAGATCGGCAGATATTCTTCGAATCCCATCACGGTGCAGACATGGCCGGCGGCAAGAAATCCCTGAACAACGCAGCTGTCAGACGAAAGCAGCGCCTCCATCGCGGGAGGAACAAGCACGTGCGAGACAAGAATGGAGAAGTTCTCCACGCCATCATGATCGGCCTGCCACACCGACATGGCGTTGGCGGGAGCCGTGGTCTCGAAGCCGACGGCAAAGAACACGACTTGCCGAGCGGGATTCGCCTTCGCCAGTTTCAGCGCGTCGAGCGGCGAGTAGACGATGCGCACGTCGCCGCCCTCGGCTTTCACATCAAACAGGCTTTTCGCCGACCCGGGCACGCGCAGCATATCGCCGAACGAGCAGAAGATCACTTCCGGGCGCTGCGCAATCGCAACCGCCTTGTCGATCAGTTCAATCGGCGTCACGCAGACTGGGCAGCCAGGCCCATGTACGAGCGTGATCTCACGCGGCAGCAGGTCTTCCAGCCCGCTTTTTACGATCGTGTGAGTCTGCCCGCCGCAGATTTCCATGATGGTCCACGGACGGGTGACTTTCTGGCGGATCGCGCCCGCGAGCTGTTGAGCGGCTTTCTGATCGCGATATTCACTGAGGAATTTCACCGAGTTCCTCTTTTAACGCGCCGAGTTCTTTCAGGTACTCGAAGACGCGTTGCGCTTCGGCTTCGTCGATCACGCTGATGGCGAATCCGACGTGGACGAGAACATATTTCCCGACCTCCGCTTCCGGCGTGTAGGCGAGATTGACTTCCTTGCGGATGCCGCCGAAGTCCACTTTGCCGACGCGGAAGGCGATGTCGCCTCCGTCGACGATCTCAACTACTCGGCCTGGAACGGCAAGACACATG
>CAYOUY010000041.1:0-13834 GCA_964407245.1 uncultured Acidobacteriaceae bacterium | reverse complement strand
GGGGAAGAAACGCATCAGGAGCAATTCATCCATTCTCACAAGTCCTATCCTGTTCTCCTTGGACTCGTCATTCACACCTTTTTCGACGGTATCGCCATCGCCTCGGGGTTCCTGGTCTCCAACTGGCTGGGCTGGCTGATTTTCTTCGCCGTCTTCCTGCACAAGATTCCCGAAGGCTTCACTGTGAGCTCAGTCATGCTGGCCAGCGGGCGCAGCCGCCGTATCGCCTGGGGCGCATCCATGGTTTTGGGCATTTCGACGCTGGCGGGCGTGCTGACCATGGCGCTTTTTCGTCATCATGTGAGCGCGGGACTTCCACTTTCGGCCGGCGTCACAATTTATGTCGCGGCTTCGGATCTGGTTCCCGAGGTAAACAAAGAACCTGCGATGAAGATGGCTTTGCTCGTCTTTGTGGGAGCGGGACTGTTTTTCCTGCTGGACAGGCTATTTCACGCCTGAAACCAGTACCTAGTACCCAGTTACCAGTACCCAGAAACAGAACCCCATGAGCTGGTTTTGGTGACGCGTACTGTGCACTAGCCACTGGCAGCTGCTTTTTAGTCCACCGTGTGCTTTGCCGTGTAGCCGTCGCGGGCCACGACTTCGATCTTCACGTCTTTGCCCTTCTGATCCTTTACTTTCAGCGGGCCGCCGTTTGGCGCCACTACCTGCACTTTCAGCTTGCGGTAGGTTCCGTCGAGCTTGGTGTTGGTAGGGCTGTACGCGAGGGAGTACTGGTGGCGGATGTCGTCGCCAATGTCGCGGAAATCTTCGCCGAACTCCGCCTGGAAACGGGGATAGTACGCCCGGCCTCCGGTCATCTCCGCAAAGGTCTTCATCTCGTTGTCCGCTTGCAGATAGTCAATATTGTGGATTCCCATGCTGGCCATGCCGTGAGACATGCCGGCGCAGTAGTGGGTCTGGCAGTATTCGCGCCACATCCACCCGATGCTCATGGGGAAAATGGTGACGTCTTTCGTGTCTTTGACCTTCTTCAGGATCTTGTCGTAGGTCAGCTTGCTGAAGGTATCCACTCCGCTTGATACCAGGATCACGTATTTCTTGCCTTCGACGCGGTCCAACCGGTCGAGGGTATCGTAGAGTGCGTCGAACTCGTTGGTTTCTGCAAAACCCGGGATGCGCAGTTGATTCAGCGCACCAAAGACCGCCCGTTTGTCCTGGGTAAAGTCCGTCAGGATGTGCGGCTGCATGTCGTAGTAGGTAACTGCAACCCAATCGTCCTTCTTCAGCGTGCTGGCGAAGGCGTAGGAGGCGTTCAAGGCGTCAACCAGGAATGGCCAGGTGGTGTTGGCAAACTCCACCAGAAGCACCGCCGTGATCGGCGCTTGCGTCACGTTGAACTTGGTAACCGTCTGCGGAACTCCGTCTTCGGCGATCCGGAAATTCTCTTTGGTTAGCCCCGGAACGAACTGGCCGTCTTTGGTTGTGACCAACACGTCCACATTGACCAGCGGAACGTTCACTTTCAACGAATAGTCCGGAACGTCGTCCACTTTCTTTGGAGTCACTGGCGGAGGCGGTGGAGGCGCCTCGGCGGGATTCTTCTTCGGAATGGCGTATGGCCCAACGTTATCGCCCGGTCCGCCCGCCTCGGCAGGAACATCCTGCTTTGGTTTGCCCGTGTCCGGCGTCTGGGAAGGCGTGGGCGTCGAAGTTTGCGGCGCTGGGGCCTGACCCTGCTGGTCCTGCCCCCATACTGGGAGCGAACCACACGCCAAGGCCAGGCAGAGCGTACACTCCAGCGGCAGCTTTGTGACACACTTCTTGCTGTCTGGAGCCCTATCCTTCTGCTGATTACATATGGTCTGCTGATTACACATGGTGGGACCCCGCAAAAATCCTCTATGCTAGTATAGACGCAAGGATTCGCAATTGGGATGTTTTGCCGGTCTTCGAACTCCCCATCCTGGCAACGAGTTCCAGATTGTCCGAGTCTAATGCGTTAGCAGGGCTTGTTGGCGGGTCCTTTCGGGGCTTTTAATGAAAAAAGCGGTCCCAGCGCTTCTCGTGTTTGTTCTTTCTCTGGCCATAACCCTGAGCGGACAAACTTCACAGCAAATCATCCCGGTGGACCAGATTCATCCCGGAATGCGCGGCATCGCCTACACGGTGTTCGAGGGTGTCAAGCCGGAGCCCATGGAGGTCGAAGTCTTGGGGGTTCTGCACAATGTCAACGGCCCCAAAGGCGACGTCATTCTTGTCCGATTGCACGGGACCCGGGTTGAATACACCGGCGTGGTCGCGGGCATGAGCGGCAGCCCGGTTTACATCGACGGCAAACTGGCGGGCGCACTTGCCTTCCGCATCGGCGAGTTCTCCAAAGAACCGATCGCCGGCGTCACTCCTATTGCCGACATGCTCGAAATCAACGCGCTAGACAAATCGCCCGCTGAAGAAGCGACGGCGACTAAGCCCGCTGTCACCTTCTCAGGAAAGACTGCGGCTCCCGGTGATGCTGCCGCCCTCCCAGCTTCGATTGGCGACTTTGCGAATTATCTTCAGGCCATCGAAGCGCCGCTGATCTTCAACGGATTCTCCGAAGAAGCGGTGCGGCGCTTCGCGCCGGAATTCGCTTCAGCGGGAATTGTGCCGGTGATGGGAGCGGGATCGGTCAGCGACGAAAAGCAGCCCGAACCGCTTGAGCCGGGCTCGGCCGTGAGCGCAACCCTGGTGCGCGGCGACATGGATATCGCAGCGACTTGTTCGGTCACATACATCGATCCGCAGCGCCTACTCGCCTGCGGACACCCACTGCTGCAATTTGGATCGGTCGACCTGCCGATGAACAAGGCGCAGGTGCTGGCCACGCTGGCCTCGCCGCTGAATTCGTTCAAGATCGTCAACACCACCGAAGAAGCAGGCGTCTTCGTGCAGGACCGGCATACGGGAATTCTCGGAGTGTTTGACAAGCAGCCGGAGATGATTCCGGTCACGCTGGCCATTCACAGCGCCGCGGGCGCGAAGGAATTCCATTATGAAGTATTGAACAATCCGCGGCTCAGCCCGGTCGCCATCATGGCGACGGTGTTCAACGCTTTGCATGGCACGAATGAATACGGCGAGGAAATTACGTACCGGCTGAACGGCAGCATCAACGTCAAAGGATTCCCCGAAGTCGCGCTGAAGAACATGTTCGTTCCCACCGAGAACGGCCAGCCCGCAGCCATGGCCGCCGCGCTCTCGTTGGGTGAGCGCTTCGGACGCATCTATGACAATCCTTACAATGCTCCGGCGGTGAAGAGCGTCAATCTCGATTTCGATCTGGTGCGCGAGCGCCGTTTTGCGCGGCTGGAAAGCGCACGCACGGACGTCACGGAAGCGCGTCCCGGCGATGAGATCACGGTCGAGACCGTGCTCGCGCCTTACCGCGGCGAGCGCATCGTGCGGCAGATTCCAGTCAAGATTCCGACCTCGGCCAGCAAGGGAACGCTGCGAATTTTGGTGAGCGACGGCGACACACTCGACCGCTTCAGCCGCATGAATCCGCTCTTCGCCCGCAAGTTCGACCTGGCGTCGACCATCGCCATGCTCAACAAGGAGCACTCGAACAACCGCGTCTATGTTTCGCTGCTCGAAGCCGACCCGGAGGCGCGCGTGGCCGACAAAGTCATGCCCACGCTGCCGATTTCCGTCATGAATGTGATGGACGGGATGCGCGGCAACCAGGACATGATCGTCAGCGGAGAATCGAACGTGGACGAGACCGCGACGGCGCCGCTGGATTACGTGGTAAGTGGCGCGCAGTTGCTGACGGTCACGGTGAAGTAGGGAAACTCAGCGTTCGGAGATTTGCCTCAAGCTACTTCAGAAAAGCGTCAGACTGTACGTTGTACCCGTACAGTTTCAATGTGTCCCACCCCTTGCGCCACGTAAACGTCTCCGTCGCCGGCGCCATCTCAAAGTGTGTGATGAACTGTGCAGTGACGAATGTCCCGCCGGTCCCGACGTTGGCGTGAAGGTTCACCCGCCTTGACCCCTCGGCACTACCAAGCTTTCTGTGAACTTGCTCCAAGACGTGCACGAGTTCGTCGTGCTTCTCTCCCTGCGAAAACACTCCGTCTCCCTCGCCGCAAATTTGGTCGAATTCCCCACGATTGAGATGGTCGTGGAAGCGCCGCACCGCCTGATCGGCCGACTCAGATCCCAAGTTCAACGCAGACTGGCATTGCCACATCATGTACACCAACACCGCTGCGGTCACAGCAAGAGACCATTTCCACAGAACCCGTTTGGGCGGGCTTGCGCTAGAGCCAAGATTTGGGGTAGTGGACTGAACCGGCTCGCTCATAGGTATCCCCCGGGCCAGTGTTCTACATTCCTTCGGAGGTTACAGGTCGGACCTTGATTACTCTTCCTCGATCACTCTTCCTCGTTCTCGCCCATCTGCTGCGTCAAATACCGCTCGTAGCCGAGTTCCTTGATCTGGTGGATCTGGGCTTCGAGGAAGTCGACGTGCTCCTCTTCGTCCTTGAGCAGTTGCACGAGAAGATCGCGCGAGCCGTTGTCGCCTTCTTTGGTGGCAATGGCGACGGCGTCGTTGTAAGCCTTGACCGCGCCGACCTCGAGTGCGAGGTCGCTTTCAATCATCCCTTTGACTGTGCCGCCGACGTTCAACTCGAGGGGCATCATGGACGGGCTGCCGTCGAGGAACAGAATGCGCTCGATCAGCACTTCGGCGTGCTTCATTTCGCCGATGGATTGCTTTTTGATCAAATCGGCGAGCCGGTGATAGCCCCAGTTCTCGCACATCTCGGCATGCAGAAAATACTGGTTGATGGCCGTCAATTCTTCCCGCAGCGCCTTGTTGAGTTCCGCAATAACTTTAGGATTCCCTTTCATGTCACGCTCCTATGTATAGCGACCTGAGAGTATCGCAAAATGAACTGTTCGAAGGCAATGAGAAAGGCCCGTAGTTCGGCGAGGTCTTCACGAATCGGAAACAGCGCTACGCTCGGGAATAGTACTCAACGCAGGGCGATGTCGAGTGTCTTGAGCAGCGATCCGCGGGTGAACGGCTTTTCCAGCAATCGGATCGCGCCATCGACTCCCTGGTTCGCCACCAGCTCGCCGGTGTATCCCGACATGTAGACGACCTTCATCTGTGGACGGTTGTCGATGACCCGCAGCACGAGTTCTGGGCCGCTCATTCCTTTCATCACTACGTCGGTCAACAGCAGGTCGACAGTGGCATGGTCCGCACCTAACAGGTCGAGAGCGGTCTTGCCGTCGGCGGCCTCCAGCACTTTGTAGCCGTGCTGCTCGAGCATTTTGCGCGTCAGGCGGCGCATGATGGAATCGTCCTCGGCCAGCAGGATCGTGGTTCCGTCCCGCCTTGCCGGCAGCTCTTCGGCCGTGACTTCGGGCGCCGCGCCCAGCTTGTGCTCGGCAGAAGGCAAATAAATCTTGAAGGTCGTGCCTCGGTCGGGCTCGCTATACACCCAGATGTGGCCTCCGCTCTGCTTGACGATGCCATAGACAGTCGCCAGGCCGAGGCCGGTCCCCTTGCCCGTTTCTTTGGTGGTGAAAAACGGTTCGAAGATGCGGGCGCGGGTGCCTTCATCCATGCCAACGCCGTTATCGCTGATGGCGAGCATCACATAGCGCCCCGCGCTCATGGTGGGATGCTCGCGGGCGAAGCCTTCATCGAACTCCGACTTTGCGGTTTCGATGATGAGTTTGCCGCCGCACGGCATCGCGTCGCGGGCATTGACGGCGAGGTTCATCACGATCTGATCGAGCTGTCCCGCGTCGGCTTCCACAATTGCCGTTGGGGTTCTGGACGAGAGCACAACCTCAACGTCGTCGCCCATCAGCGGACGCAGCAGCTTGACGCCCTCTTTCAGGCGCTCGTTCAAGTCGAGGATCTGCGGCGGCTGCGCCTGCTGGCGTCGGCTGAAGGCCAGCAGTTGCCGCGTCAAGGATGCTCCACGCTTGGCGGCTTCGCGGATGTTTTCGATGTATTCGGCGCTTTCGTCATCCGCACGCGTGCGCAGTAGTTCGGTGCAGGCGGTCACAATGCCGAGCAGGTTGTTGAAGTCGTGGGCGACGCCGCCTGCCAGCCGGCCGACGGCTTCCATCTTCTGCGACTGCCGCAGCTGGTCTTCGATCTTTTTTTGTGCCGTAATGTTGCGGGCGATGGCCGAGGCTCCCACGACGCGCCCTTCCGCATCGCGAATCGGCGAGACCGAAATCGAAACATTCAGCCTGCGCCCATCATTCGTCACGCGCACCGATTCGAAATACTCGACCACTTCGCCGTGACGGATTTTTTCCAGGATTCCGGGAATTTCATCCACGCGATCTTTGGGACAAAGGGTCGCGATGGGGCGGCCGATCATCTCTTGGGCACTGTAGCCATACATGTGCTCGGCGCCCTTGTTCCAGTGAGTGATGATGCCGTCGAGATTCTTGCCGATGATGGCGTCCTGCGACGAGTCCACAATCAGCGCCATGCGGTTTTGCGAGTCGCGGAGTTCGCGGCCCTTGCGGCGTTCGAGTTCGTCGTTGGCGCGGCGCAGGTCTTCTTCAATGCGTTTGCGGTCGCTGATGTCGCGAATCACGCTCAGCACCATCACCGCGTCGTCGCTTCCGATGGGACTGAGACTGATTTCGACTGGGAATCCCGTTCCGTCGCGTCGGCGGCCGTAGAGATCGAGACCTGACCCCATGCGGCGTATCTTCGGCCGCTGGTGGAAGTCAGCACGATGCTGATGGTGCTGTGGCCGCTGCCGCTCCGGCACCAGGATTTCAATCTTTTGCCCGATCAGCTCATCGCGCGTGTAGCCGAACAGCGCCTCCGTCTGGGAATTGACCTGAATAATGACGCCCTGCTGGTTTACGGCCACGACCGCGTCCGGGATGGCTTCGAGAATGGTGGGAGAAAGCAGAGCCTCCGCCACCGACTGCGGTGGTGAGACGGCGTTCTTCTCGGTGACAACGGGCTGGTCCATACCCCACGCCGGTTTTAGGGCCGGCTTCGGATACTATACTGCAAAATCTGCGCCGGACAAGCTATCCATGAGGCCACGTCCTAAATTGGGACATGGTGAGTGGGAAGTACCTGGATCGGTGGTTACGCAAGTGGGGACAACTAGCGAACTCTATTGCCAGAATCGGTTGAAAGCCGCTGCGTTCCCCATGTGCCGGAAGCCGTGCGTGGCCAGCATCAGAAGAAACATTTCCACCCCGTTGTAGCCGACGTGCACCAGAAAACTGGCGCCGACGGACTTGGTCGTCGCCCGGACGGCACCGCAAACTACGCCTACGATCGTGATGATAAACACCACGGCCCAGGACCTGTACTGCAAATAGTGAATCAGGCCGAATGGCAGCGCACTAAGGAGCACTCCCCACACCGCTCCAATCCACCTAGCTAGCACGGGATACAAAAATCCACGAAAAAACAATTCTTCCATCAGCGGCCCCACGGTCACCGCCAGCAGCGAGATCAGGTAGGCATCGCGCGGTCGGTCAAAAAGCTGCTCGAAGGGCGTGTTTTTGGGCATGGGCAGCACGAACTGAAGCAAGCTGAGAACGACAAACATCACAGCGCCCAGGGCAAGCGCCAAGAGAGCCCATGGTCGCCGCGGCCAATTCCAACGCACCGCCCGCCAGAACGGTGTTCGATATTTGCCCTCGACCAGCGCGATCATAAAGGCCGCCACAACGATGTAGACCGGGAGCTGCGAAGCCAGCAGCACGATCGGCTTCTGGGCCACGTCGGCGAGGCTGGCGCGCGGGTAAACAAACCACTGCGCCGCAACCACTACGGCAAACTGCGACACCAGCATTGCGATCAAAGTCAGTGCCGTGATCCACAGCACATCCCAGCCATTCCAGACGGGATTCTCATCGGCCTGGGGCAAGCGGGGCGGCGGTATTTCGAAGCTCGGTGCTTGATAGCCAGAGTCTAAAACGGAGAAGGTCGGAACTGGAGCGGGCCCCTCCTTCGGCGGTTGAGGATCAAGCTGCGGATTGTCAGGGGAGGAGGACAATATCCAACCTTTGACTGATTAACTAACGACCGACACCTGCGAATTAAGAACGGAATTCTTCCCGAAATATCCCGCCAGCGCCTGGCCGGTATACGACTTTTTCACTCGCGCCACCTGCTCCGGGGTGCCCTGTGCCACAAGCCGTCCGCCATCTTCGCCGCCCTCGGGACCGAGATCGATGATCCAGTCGGCGTTGCGGATCACGTCCAGATTATGCTCGATGATGATGATCGAATTGCCCAGATCGGTCAAACGGTGCAGCACGTCGAGCAATTTCTTTACGTCGTCGAAGTGCAGGCCGGTGGTGGGTTCGTCGAGCAGGTAGAGCGTCTTGCCCGTCTGCCGCTTCGACAGTTCGCGCGCCAATTTGATGCGCTGGGCCTCGCCGCCGGAGAGCGTAACCGCAGATTGACCAGGATGAATGTAGCCCAGGCCCACATCAACTAGGGTTTGCAGCTTCTGTTTGACTTGCGGAATGTTTTCAAGGATCGGCAGCGCGTCGGAAACCGGCATTTCGAGCAGATCGGCGATCGAGTAGCCGTTGTATTTGACGGCCAGGGTTTCCGAGTTGTAGCGGCGCCCGCCGCATACCTCGCACAGAACGTAGACATCCGGCAGAAAATTCATTTCGATGCGACGCTGGCCCTCACCCTGACAGGCTTCGCAGCGTCCGCCGGAGACGTTGAAGGAAAACCGGCCCGCTTTGTAGCCGCGTTCGCGCGATTCGGGCAGCATGGCGTACAGATCGCGAATGGCCGTAAACACCCCGGTATATGTCGCAGGATTTGAACGCGGCGTGCGTCCGATGGGCGACTGGTCGATTCGGATGACTTTGTCGATGTTCTCGGCGCCCGAAATCGACTTGTGCTCGCCTGCTTTCTCCCGCGACCGATAAAGCTGCCGCGCCAGCGCGCGATACAGAATATCGTTGACCAGAGTCGACTTGCCCGAACCGGAGACGCCAGTCACGACGTTCATCACGCCCAGGGGAAACGTGACGTCAAGATTCTTGAGATTGTTCTCTTTCGCGCCCAGAATCGTGAGCCCGGCGCCGTTTTTCTGCCGCCGCTCGGGCCGCATCTCGATGTGCGTTCTTCCCGAGATGTACGCGCCGGTCAGGGAATTCGGCTCACGCATGATCTCCTCCGGCGTGCCGTGTGCGACGAGGTTTCCGCCGTGCCGGCCCGCACCCGGCCCGAGGTCGACCACGTAGTCCGCCCGCCGGATCGTCTCTTCATCGTGCTCGACCACGAGCACGGTGTTGCCGAGATCGCGCAGATTCTCAAGAGCATTCAGCAACCGGTCGTTGTCGCGATGGTGCAGGCCGATCGACGGCTCGTCGAGGACATATAAAACGCCGCGCAGCTTCGACCCGATTTGCGTGGCCAGCCGGATGCGCTGCCCCTCTCCTCCGGACAAAGTCGCTGCCGAACGATCGAGCGAGATGTATCCCAGGCCCACGGCATTCAGAAATTGCAGACGCTCGACGATTTCGTGCATGACGCGGCCGGCGATTGCAGCTTCGCGCCCCGCGAGCTTAATCTCCTGCGCTACTTCGAGCGCGTGCGACACCGGCATGGCGGTGAACTCGGCAATCGACATTCCATTCACTTTTACAGCGAGGCTCTCCGGCCGCAGCCGCCGGCCCTGGCACACGGGGCATTCCGTTGCCGACATGTGATCCATCAGCCAGTCGCGATATCCCTCCGAAGTCGACTCCTCCAGATTCTGCTTCAGGTATCCGAAGATGCCGTGAAAGCCTGTGCGCCCGCTGCGCCCCGGCTCGCCGTTGAGCAGAAAATCCTGCGTCTTCTCGGGAAGCTTTTCAAACGGTGTGCTCAGATCGATGCCATAGGCGGCGGACACGATCTGCAATTGATGAATCAGATTCTGTGACGCCGACCCGGGCCCCAATCCGCCATCGAGCAGCGGCTTCGACCAGTCGCTGATGACTTTCGCCGGATCGAAGTCATAGCGGCTACCGAGGCCATGGCATTCGGGGCAGGCTCCATACATGCTGTTGAACGAGAATGAACGCGGCTCCAATTGTGGCACGTTGATGCCGCAATCTGGACAGGCCAGTTTCTCCGAATACAAAGTTTCTTCACCGTTGACGACCGCGACCTGCACCAGCCCACCAGCCAGTTTCATGGCCAGACCAATGGACATCTCCAGCCGATGCTCAATACCCGGCTTTACCAGCAAGCGGTCAATCACGACTTCGATGGTGTGATTCTTCCGTTTGTCGAGTTGTATTTCGTCGTCCAGATTGACTAGTTCGCCGTCCACGCGGGCCCGCGTGTAGCCGTGCTTGACCAGCGTCTCCATTTCCTTCTTGAACTCGCCCTTGCGCCCGCGGACGATGGGCGCCATCACCATAACCCGGTCCTCCGGTGTCAAAGCCATGACCCGCTGCACGATCTGATCGGCGGATTGGCGGCTGATCGCCCGTCCGCATTTGGGGCAGTGCGGCACTCCGATCGAAGCGAACAGGAGGCGAAGGTAGTCGTAGATCTCGGTGATTGTGCCGACCGTCGAGCGGGGGCTGCGGCTGGTGGTTTTCTGCTCGATCGAAATGGATGGGCTAAGTCCATCAATTGCATCAACATCCGGGCGTTCCATCTGGTCCAGAAACTGCCGCGCGTAGGCCGACAGCGTTTCTACGTAGCGGCGCTGCCCCTCGGCATAAATCGTGTCGAAGGCAAGCGACGACTTGCCGGACCCGCTCAACCCGGTCACCACAGTGAGCGTGTTGCGGGGAATCTCAACGTCAATGTTTTTGAGGTTGTGCTGCCTTGCCCCACGGACTGAGATCTTGGTAATAGGCATTTCGTTACTGGTCTAAAGAATGGGCCGGACTTCCCTTCCGTAATGTCGACAGGTAATCAGATATGTCTGACAGTGGGAGTGCACAGCTCTACTCCGTATCTTAGTCGTCAATAGCGCGGAGCGTCAATGCGGTTAGATTGAAGATTCGCGCCGGAAGCGTAAACACACGACTGCAGAGTGAGGACGCGAGAGCTGCCCCGCAGATTCTGAATTTCGTAGAGGCTGGTTGATCGTGATTTCGCTGGTTATGCCCCTGATTCTCTGCTTCACAGTTCTGGCGTCGGTCGGCTTCGGCGTGCTCGCCGCCTACGCGATGGTGTTTGCGATCCTGGCGACGTTCGGCCGGCCTGCCCGACCGGAGCCGGTTCCCGTCCGTCCGCGCCTGGTACTGGTTCCCACGCAGAACCACGCCAGCGGCGACTAGTCGTCGGCGCATGCCGGCCTGGTTCAGCGTCCAGCGCACGCCCTTTAAAAGCCCACTCTCGTAATTTGCAAGGGCCGGACTCGTTTCCTACTATGGCCGCATGAAGACGGTTCTCACCGGCGAGCTTGCCATCAAGCGGCAACGGATCGCGAGGAGCCACAATCTTCGCCTGATCGGTCTGCTGGCGCTGATGTTCGTTCCCGTGCTTCCCGTGCTAGCTTTTCGCCAACTGCCGCGTGGCATCCCCTACGCCTCGTGGATTTGCCTCGGGCTTATCATCGTCCTCGAGGCGGGCGGAATCTACAGCATCGTTCAACACGACAATCGGTTGTGCCGGGAACTGGGATTCATGTGTCCGTTCTGCGGCAAGCCGCTCTATGAAAACCGCGCGCTGATCTGGAACACGCTTTGCCCAAAATGCGGCAAAGATATTCAACCACGGCACGAGAGCGAGCCCTGCCCCGCCAGACCGTCGTGATAGCATTTTCGTAGCATTTACCTCTGTCGCGTCCATGCCCTGCACCCGCTCCATCCCGTTGGTCCTAGTTGCGCTGGCTCTCGTGTGGGTACCTCGCGCCCTCGCCGCGAATGAGCCGTCTCCCTGGCTCGAAATCCACTCGACGCACTTCACAGTCATCACGGACGCGGGCGAAAAAAAAGGCCGGGAAGTTGCCCTCCGTTTTGAGCAGATGCGCGCCGTTTTCGGCAACCTGCTGGGAAAAGAACGGCTGAATCAGCCAGTGCCGCTGACCATCTTCGCGTTCAAAAGCGATAAGACCTACTACCAGCTCGCGCCGCTTTACAGTGGCGAACCGATCAACGTTCCAGGATTCTTTCTGCCGGGTGACGACCAGGATTTCATCGCGCTGAACTTATTTGAACCCGAACCCTGGCGTGCCGTCGCCCATGATTTCGCGCACATGCTTCTCAACTACAACTACCCTCCGGCGCAGGGATGGTTCGACGAGGGCTTGGCCGAATATTTCAGCTCCATCCGAGTGGACGATAAGCGCGTTGAGATCGGCGGCGATCCCGAACTGCAGGCGTCTGTGACTGAGGATTTGCTCGGCAATCAGCGGGACACGCATCCGCAGAAGTCTCTCACCGAGCTGCTGGGAGCGCAGGTCTGGCTCTCGATTCTGGACCTGTTCACATTAAGGCACGACACGTCGACTTACGCCGAAGGTACGCATCACACGCTGTACTACGCGGAGTCGTGGATGGTGATGCATTACCTGCTGCATGAGAAGAAGCTGCCCGAGACCGGCAATTATTTCGACCTCGTGCTGAACCAGCACATGCCGGTGGAAGACGCGATTCAGAAGGCGTACGGCGTGAGCTCGGTGCAGTTGGAGCAGGCAGTGAAGGATTACTTTCACACGCAGAGCGCGTTGCTCACGGCGCTCGATGCAGCTCGCACGCGGAGTGCGAATTCTTCTCCTGCGAATCCCGCCGACGCCGAGCAGGCCTACCACTTTCCCGCTCCGGTCGGTCCCGAGGACTCGGCGATCACCTCGAAGACCTTGCTAGAAGCCGACGCACGCGCTCTGTATGCCGGGGTTCAAATCCGCATCCCCGATCGCCGGGAGTATGGGTCGAAAGATCTTCAAGCCCTGGCGACCGCACCCACTCCGGCCGAGGTGAGGGCCGAGGCCAAGAGACAAGAGGAAACAAAGAAAGAGCTCGAAGACACCGGCCTGCTTCCCACCGTCACAGTCGGCAACGAAATCGCCCATCGCTGTCTGGCCTGGGACCACATCCAGCGCGGAGAATTCGAAGATGCTCTTACCGAACTCGGGGACGCCGCCTCCCTGAATCACAGCGACATGTGGGTGCGCTATTACCTTTCAGTGCTGAAGTATCGCATGGCGGACTCCAAGCACACGACCATGCAGGGCTTGCCCAACATGATGCTCGACCTGAAGGCAGTGCTCGAGTGGAACGCGGAATTCGCCGAGGCGTACGACTTATTGGCGCTGGCGCGCAACGAGGGCGGAGGTGCGACGGCGGCCATGCAGGCGGAACGTGCCGCCATGAATCTGAGCCCGCGCGACGAGCGCTATGTTTACCATATGGCGGTCATTTACATCGCAGGCAAGAAATGGGAGGCGGCGCAGGCGCTGCTCGATCGGCTCAAAACCAGCCCCAATTCCCAGATCGCCGGCATGGCCCGCGACCGATTGAATGACATTGCCAGTGAACGCAAGTACGGCCTGATAGGCGCGACGCTCCCGCAGCCCAAAATCAACGTCCAAAAGTCGCCCTTCGACGTGCTGGAAGAAGATGCTGCCAAGCGCGCCGCCTCCGAGAAAGCCGCGCAGTCGGGCTCGGCGGACACTCGTCCAACAAAATATATACAAGGGCGTCTCCTGACGGTGGACTGCTCGCAGGCGCCGACGGCCATTCTCACGGTTGCGACGGAAGGATCGCAACTGAAGCTCCGCGCTGTCGATTACAAGTCGCTGCTGTTGATCGGCGCCGACGACTTCTCCTGCAGTTGGCGCGACCGGAAGGTCAGCGTGAACTACAAACCCGGCGGATCGGCGGATGGGGATCTGGTTTCGCT
>CAYOUY010000040.1:0-2206 GCA_964407245.1 uncultured Acidobacteriaceae bacterium | reverse complement strand
CGCGCCCGGGGATCATCATCGGGCGCAAGGGCGCGGAGATCGACAAGCTCAAACAGGAAGTGCAGAAGCGCACCAAGCGTGACGTGTTCATCGACATACAGAAGGTACACAAGCCGGAGCTCGATGAGAAACTGGTGTCGGAGACGATAGCGCTGCAGATCGAAAAGCGCGTGGGCTTCCGCCGGGCGATGCGCAAGGCCGTCGATTCGGCGCTGCGCTTCGGATGCAAGGGAATCAAAGTTCGCGTGAGCGGACGGTTAAACGGGAATGAAATCGCACGCTCGGAGTGGTATCTGCAGGGGCGGCTGCCGCTGCACACACTGCGCGCCGACATTGACTTCGGCTTTACCGAAGCGCGCACGACCTATGGCGTGATCGGCGTGAAGTGCTGGGTGTACAAGGGCGAGATCCTGCAGCAGAAGAAGCGGGAAGGTCAGACCGTCACGGCGGGCGGATTTTAATAGGGATGTGAGCCAAACGCGCGTTTGTCGCGTCGCAAAGAACGCGGCGCTTCGCGCGGCTCACCCAGGTCCCTCGA
Organism: uncultured Acidobacteriaceae bacterium; assembly: GCA_964407245.1. GTDB lineage: Bacteria > Acidobacteriota > Terriglobia > Terriglobales > Acidobacteriaceae > Sulfotelmatobacter. The sequence goes on along the minus strand of CAYOUY010000040.1, from coordinate 1,668 downwards.
CTCGGCAAAGGACGCCTCGCTCGGGATGACAAAGCTTTACTGGGTAGTGACAACTGAGAGCTTTCTATGTTGATGCCAAAGAAAGTGAAGTATCGCAAGCAACAGCGCGGCCGCATGACCGGGAAGGCGTGGCGCGGATCGACGCTGGCGTTCGGCGACTACGGCCTGAAGGTGCTCGAGCCTGGCTGGATCACCGACCGGCAGATTGAAGCTAGCCGCGTGGCCATGACGCGTTTCGTGAAGCGCGGCGGCAAGATCTGGATTCGCGTGTTTCCCGACAAGCCGGTCACGAAAAAGCCGGCCGAAACCCGTATGGGCAAGGGCAAGGGCGCGCCCGATCACTGGGTCGCGGTGGTGAAGCCGGGAAAGATCCTGTTTGAGATGGAAGGCGTGACGCATCAGGACGCGAGCGAGGCGATGCGGCTGGCGTCGCACAAACTGGCGCTGCGCACCACTCTGGTCAAGCGCGAAACATTGACGCATTAAAAGCGCGGCGCACGGAAAGCTGAGAGCGATTTTATGAAAGCGGACAAAATCAGAAACCTGACCGACGCGGAGTTGCAGCACCAGGAGCGCGACCTGGCCGACCAGTTGTTCAAGCTGAAATTTCAGCTGAACATGGGGCAGACCGAGAGCCTGAAGAAGATTCGCGGCCTGCGCAAGGACATTGCGCGAGTGAAGACGATTCTGGGCGAGCGCACGCGCACGACCGCGGGCGAGAAGAAGTAACGGAGAGAAGTGACGGAGAAACGATGATGGCGGAAAGCAAACAAGCAACGCCGGCCGCCGAGCATGTGCAGGGCCGCCGCAAGGAAGTTGTGGGAGAAGTCGTCTCCACGCACATGCAGAAGACGATCGTGGTGCAGGTGACGCGGAAGAAGTCGCACCCGTTTTACGGGCGCGTGATCGCCCGGCACAAGAAGTTTTACGCGCACGACGAGAAGAACGAAGCGCATGTCGGCGACGTGGTGCGGATTGAAGAGACTCGTCCGCTGTCGAAGCTGAAGCGCTGGAAGCTGAAAGACATTGTGCGCAAGGCGGCACTGGTGCCGGAAGCGGTGACAGAGGTCGCAAGCTAAGAGGGCCGTGCCGGGGACTGGCAAAAGCAGGTTCCTCACCGGCGAAAGGCGCCGGTTCGGAACGACAAGGTGTTTGAGGGAGAACTGACATGGCCGTGATGATGAGAACCATGCTGGAGGTCGCCGATAATTCCGGCGCGCGCAAGCTGCAGATGATTCTGCCGCTGGGCGGCTCGACCGGACTGAATGCCGGGCTGGGCGACGTGATCACGGCGGCGGTGAAAGAGTCGGCCCCCGAAGGCCAGGTGCAGAAGGGCAAAGTGGTGAAAGCGGTGATCGTGCGGACGCGCAAGGAACACCGGCGTCGCGACGGAACCTATATCCGGTTCGATCAGAATGCGGCGGTGCTGATCAATGAAGCAGGCGAACCGGTGGGGACGCGCGTGTTCGGTCCGGTGGCGCGCGAACTGCGCGAGAAGAGGTTCTTGAAGATTGTTTCGCTGGCGCCGGAAGTGATTTAGAGCAGGTTTCAAAGTTCCAGAGTTTCAAAGTTTCAGGGTTGCTTTGAACTCAGGGACTTTGAGGGGACCAAATGTGAAACATTGAAACCTTGAAACTTTGAAAACCTGAGATTTGATATGGCGACCGC
>CAYOUY010000039.1:0-6808 GCA_964407245.1 uncultured Acidobacteriaceae bacterium | reverse complement strand
CCACAACCTGCACGCCCTGCGCATCGTGGAGGACTTCGAGCAGCGCTACGCGGCGTTCCGCGGATTGAATCTGACGTTTGAGGTGCGTGAAGGCATCATCAAACATTCGCGCGATTACGATGAGAAGTCACATCCCGAATTGGCGGAGTATCTTCTCGACCAGCGGCCGTCGCTCGAAGCGCAGCTCATCGACCTGACCGACGAAATCGCCTACAACACCGCCGATCTCGACGACGGCTACGAAGCGCATTTGCTGTCGTTGGACGAGATTCGCGAAGGTGTTCCGGTATTCCAGCGTTTCTATCGTGAAGTCGAACAGATCTATCCGGATGTGGCCGAAAAATTGAAGTTCAACGAAACAGTCCGCCGCATCCTCAACCGCTTTGCCGACGACCTGATTCAAAACACATGGTCGCGAGTGAATCAGGCTGGAATCCGCGCGCTCGACCATGTGCGCCGGCATCCCGAGCGCCTCGCAACGTTCAGCGCGGCAGTCGACTCCGAGCGCGCACAGAACAAGAATTTTCTCTACGAGAATCTCTACTTCAGTCCGGCGCTGGCCAGCGAGAAAGACGACGCCGAGCGTGTGGTTGGTGAGTTGTTTACTTTCTGGATGGACCATCCCGAGGCCCTCCCTGAACACTACCAGGAAAAAGCCAAGGAAGAATCGCTGCCGCGTGTCATCTGCGACTACATGGCCGGCATGACCGACAATTTTATCCTCGAGCAATACGAAAAGCACTGCGGCGGATAGTCGCGCGGCGCAGGCTCGCTCTCCCTTTTTCTTAATCCGTGCGAATCCGTGCGAATCCGCGTTCATCCGCGGCGAAGAAGTTACTTTCCCGCCACGGCCGCGATCACATCGAACAGAATCCGCGGGCCGCGCTTCACTTCCTCCACGCGAATGCGTTCATCGTTGCCGTGCTCGGTGTTGCCTTCCTCGTCAGTCGCCGTGTACGGATTGAATCCGTACGCCACCATGCCCAGCGGCCGGTAGCGCTGGTTCTCGGTGTATCCGCTGGTGATGTGCGGCACCACCGGCGTGCCGGGAAAGTACCTGCCCGAGACTTCCCGGATGGCGGCAAACAGCGCATTGTCTGTGGGCGAATAATTGGCCACGCGAAACTCCGCATTCAGCGGCTCAATCGTCACATCCGGATCATTCACCAGTCGCCGCAGCGCCTCCAGCACGGCCGTCGGATCGCCGCCCGGCAAGATTCGCACATCCAGATTCGCCCACGCCTCCGGAGGAATCACGTTCGTCTGCCCTGAACCGCCCAGCATGGTCAACGAGATCGTGTCGCGCAGCAGAAAATTCAGCGACTCATCCCGCTCCACTTCCTCCTGAAACTTGGGCTCCTCGATCGCCCTACGGATATTGCGGTAATATGCCGCGCGGTCCGGCGGCTCATACGGCGCCATGTCACGCAGGAATTCCTCCACCACGGGCAGCACGCGCAGCGGCGTGCGGTAGGCCAGTATCCGGTCCAGCGCCCGCACCAGCCGGTTGGGAGCCGAATCGGCAATCGGACGCGAACCGTGCCCCGGCCGCCCATGCGCCACCACATGCAGCCAGTACGTGGTCTTCTCTCCGACATCCACGCCCACGTAGCGCACACGGCCGTTCTCCAGCAGATTCTCGCCGCCCTCGTTGATCAGAAACTCGGCATTCCCCAGCAACTCGCGCTGATTCTTGATGAACCAGTCCGTTCCCGTTCCCTCGGCCTCTTCGTCGGCAACAGCAAGAAAAATCACATCCCGATCCAGCGGCGTTTTTTCGCGCTTCAGCATGACCATCGCCACCAGTTGCGCAAGCCCTTCATCCTTCATGTCCTGCGCCCCGCGGCCCCAGATGTAGCCGTCTTTGATTTCTCCGCTGAACGGCGGCACTTTCCAGTGCGAGGCGTCGCTGGTTACCACATCCATGTGATTGAGCAAGATGATGGGCCGCTTCGGCGTGACGACAGCAGCGTCATGCGGAATCCTGGCCCACAAATCACCGCGTCCCGGGCTGTACTCGAACGCGCGATTCTCAAGTCCTTCCTGATCCAGAATCCTCTTGTAGAACGCGACCGCCCGCATCTCGTTGCCGGGAGGATTGGTCGTGTCGATGCGCAGATACTCCTGCATCCAGGTCACGGCGAGATCGGAATATTGCCGCAGGCGCTCAAGGGAGAGATGCGCCGACGCGGTGCCGTCGCTCGAAGTCGGTTCCGCCGCGGGTTGCTCCGCCAAGGTCAGGCCGCAACTCAAGACGACCCCGCACATCAGCCCACACAACAGACGCACAGTTGGTCCCAGCAGTGCTCGCAAAAGGCTCGTATCCCGTCTCAGTTGCCGCTCCCCGTCCAGCCTGTAAGATTGCAAAATTTCCTCCGGATGAACCCTTTTTCCCACGCAGTTTTTATATCAGGTTTCCCAAAATTACCTTGCCCGGTAACACCCCTGTATCTTCCTGATCCCAACAGTACTATAATGTCTAGGAATATCAATCAGTTAGCCGTTTAACCCCAGGGCGGGTTTTGGCATCCGACCTGTATGAGCAAATGCAGGGTGTTTGCCTTAGACGGCACCCGGAAATTGGCCCGGCGATGCGTCAAGCCGGCCGGCACAGCAAAACAGCTCTGCTTTCTTAACTTAAAGGGGACGCAATCAAAATTTTGCGCGTCTTACGCGCTCCCGGGTAGGAGCCCAAAACGCTCCCCCAAACTTGGAGGAAGTTATCATGAACCACCGCCTGTTGATCGCTCTGCCGCTGGCCGCCGTGCTCGCTGTTCCGGCCATTGCGCAGACCACCTCGTCTACCCAGAATCAGCCTGCCGCGCAGGCCACGACGTCGACCGACTCCGCGACCGGCAAAGCGCCGCTCACGCCGCCTTCGCGCGAAGGTTTCTGGGGACGCATCAATCCCTTTGCCCGCAAAAAGTATGTACAGCGCCAGACCGAGCCCATCCGCGACCGCGTCAACGAACTCGATGAGCTGACCTCCGCGAATACCAAGTCGATCAAGGACACCGACGCTCGTGCCCAGGCCGGCATCAAGCTCGCCTCCGATAAAGCCGACCAGGCAGATCAGCACGCCGTCGACGCCGGCAACAAGGCGACCACGGCGCAGAACACGGCCAATCAGGTCACGACCCGCGTTCAGACCGTCGAGAACGTGGTCAGCAACATCGATCAGTACAAGGCCTCGAACCAGACCGAAATCCGCTTCCGTCCCGGCCAGACCATGCTGAGCAAGAACGCCAAGGACGCCATCGATACGATGGCCACCTCGGTCAAGGGACAGCGCGGCTACATCATCGAAGTGCAGGGCTTCTCCTCTGGCAAAGGCCAGGCCGCCATCACCGCTTCGCAGAAAATGGCTGAATCCGTAGTTCGCTATCTCGTGCTCAACCACGACATTCCGGTCTACCGCATTTACCTCGTCGGCATGGGCAACGCACCTTCGACCGATGAGACGGCTAAGACCAAGCCTGTAGCCGGAGGCCGCGTCGAAATCAGCCTGCTGAAGAACGACCTGGAGCAGCTCTCCGCCAACACCGGAGCGCCGATGTCCAGCGACCAGCAGCAGCAACCGAAGTAACGGCATTTCAGAAAAGCAAGACCAAGGGCACCTCGCCCAGTCCCTCCCCGGACAAAAGCCCCTCGTCAAAACGAGGGGCTTTGTGTTTGCACGAACCGGCGTGTTTGCCAATACTCAATTCGCTTGTCATTCCGATCGCAAGGAGGGATCTGTTTTTCCGGCAGTGTGCAACACTGAGCTCTCCACCTTTTCACGGTAACTGCCACCCGACTGCACATTCGTAATTTGAAGACTCGTGCCTGCGAGGGCAGAATCAAACTGCCCACCACTTCATCCGCCGCCATCACTCGCGGCTCGCGAGTTCTCTCTGGCCGAGAAAACGAACCGGCATCATGTCGCGCGCAAAAGCAACCATCCTCTGCATCGACGACCACTGGAGCGGGCTCATCGGCCGCAAAATGCTGCTCGAACAGAGCGGCTACGAAGTCCTCGAAGCCATCGACGGCACCGAAGGCCTGAGACTGTTCGTCTCGCGCGCGGTCGATGCCGTCGTGCTCGACTACCAGATGCCCGGCATGAACGGCGATCAGGTCGCCGCGAAAATGAAGCGCCTGAAATCAACCGTCCCTATCATGCTCCTGTCGGCCTACGGACCTTTGCCCAAGAACAAGCTGCGCTCGGTGGACACCTTCCTGTCGAAGTCGCAGCCGCCGAACGCGCTCTTGTCCGCGCTCCACGACCTGCTCGACAGCCGATCCAAACCGTTCTTTTCGCGCTGGCTCGATCACTGGAAGAATCGTAATCAGGTGGTGACCCAATGAATTTCTTCAAACAACTTCTCGGACAAGGTTGCACGCACCGCTTTTCCTGGCCGCGCATCGACGACCAGGGCCGCCACTACCAGGTCTGCCTGTCGTGCGGCACCGCCTTCGAATATGACTGGGAACTGATGCGCCGGACCGGGCGTCTGCTGGCCGCAGCCGTCGAGCACGCATGGCATGCCCATACGTTGCCGCATTAAGAACCGTCGCATTCAGCAACCCCGTTTCGCGCCTCGCCTTCGTCGCATAGCTCATTCGTCGAACAACTTATGTCGCAATTCTCACAATCCCGCCAGCAACGCCGTGCCCCGCGCGTAAATCTGCGTAGTCCCCTCTCCGTCAACATTCATCTTGAAAATGGCCGCAAGCTTTTCGCCAAGCTCCATCGCCTCTCGATCACCGGGGGACTGCTCGAGCTCGGCACCTGCGTCGAAGAACGTGTCTGGGTGGGCCTGACCATTTTTCTCAACTCCGGCGCCATTCACCCCACCGCTGAAATGATGTTCCCCATGCGCGGCGGCGACGGATACATGCAGCCCTTCCGCATCACGCGTCTGCGCGCGGAGGAACTCCACCTGCTCGACCGGGAAGTTTCCGACCTGCGCAAACGGACGATCGCACCGGCGAACCCGGGCCATGGCATCGGCTTCCGCCCGCCGCATTTCTATCTGGAGTCCACTTAGAACTGGTGTTAGGGCCTGCGTACACTCAATGAGTGGAATCGGGATCTGTCGGCAGCTATGTACGCCTGTCTGCCGTAACCTCTTGCCACGCATCAAGATGTGACCCGCTTCACTGACATCGCGTGTCGTTGAGTGGAAAATGCCTCCCGTAAACTTTTTTCGCCTCTCCGAAGCGCAGTTCCCGCCAGTCGAAACGCACACCCCCTGAGGCGAGCGGGCAACGATCTGTTTCCAAATCGATTTTGCAAAGGAGGAATATAAACATGAGGCGTTTCACATTTGTATTTTTGTGCGCAGTGGGGCTACTGCTCAGTCCGCAGATTCTGCAGGCCGCTACCTACGCAGTGGGGACGTGCAAGCCAAGCCTTCCGAGTTTTTCGACGATTTCGGCGGCTGTTGCCGCCGTACCGGCTGGCGCGACGGTCGAGGTTTGTCCGGGAACGTATGCCGAGCAGGTGGTCATTTCGACGCCGCTAACGCTGCAAGGGATCGCGAGCGGGGACACGAACCGCGCGATCATCGTACCGCCCGTCTCAGGCTTGGCAGTAAACGTAACAACCAGCGTATTCGGAATTGATTATGTATTATCCTTCGCGGCACAGTTGCTGGTGGAGACCGGCCCCGTCAACTTTACGAATATCACTGTGGACGGGACAAACAACAATCTAAACGGCAGCGCATGGTTGGCAGGAATCTTCTACGAGAGCGGTTCGTTTGGAGCCGTTAATGGAATAACCGCGCGGTATCAAATCGACGACGGGCAGGGTGTGGGAGTCTTTGCGGAGAACGGAACTTCAATCCCGCAGACAGTGACCATTCAAAACAGCGACATCCATGATGTGGATGGCTTTGGGATCCTCTGTGGCAGCAACCAAACGCCGCCAACGTTAACAGCTACGGTCAAGGGAAACACGGTGGCTGGCGAGTCCGTGGGGCCGGGCATCAGCATAGCCATTGAGGGCGCGACCGGCACCATAGAGGGCAACGTGGTGAGCGACTTTATGTCAACGGGCATCTTCGACTTCGGAAGTTCAAATGTCACGATATCCGGCAACACGACGACCAACACAGAGGCGAACTTGTATTCGTTCGGGATGGATATCGAGGGAACTGATGACGTCGTCAAAAGCAACTTAGTATTGAACAACAGCGGCGCTTCCAACAGCATTGGCATTTACCTGATTACCTCGACCGCAACGGTCCAAGCCAATAAAATTGTGAACAGCAACATCGCCATCGAATTCAACTGCACCTCGAGTAGCGTATCGGGAAACACGATTATCGACGCGGCAACGGGAATCGACGAGGTCCCGAGCATTGCTGTGACGAATACATACTACGGCGTGAGTACGATCCGGTCGGAATGCTCGTCTGCAGCGAGTGCCGCGAAAGCCAAGCTGAAATTGTTTCCGAAACTCTTGATGCCGTAAAAGGCAGCTCGCAGCATCGTTCCTGAGTTTGGCGGCCTTGGGGAATCCCGCCGTCGGGCCCCCAAGGACCTCAAATATCAAAAAAGATTTCTCAAGTGACGCTAACAGGCGTGGCTGTTGAAAAAGTCCCTGAGTTGATGCTTGTGGTGGTGCGAGGTTCAGGTTATAAGCAGGCCATAGATGCTGCTGTTCATCGCCATGCTCGGGGGCCTGCTGCTCATGATGGGACATCACTCCCGCTCAGAAGCGTTGTTCTATTATTTCCGCCTCGAAGATCAGGTTCCTGAAAATCATTTACTGCGGTTGATCGACCAGCACATCAGCTTCGAGTTTGTGCGGCAACAACTG
>CAYOUY010000038.1:0-3036 GCA_964407245.1 uncultured Acidobacteriaceae bacterium | reverse complement strand
CGTGGCCAGCGCCGTCAGGCTGGCAAACACCGTCCGAAAGGTCAGGTAACGGAAGATGCGGAAAGGCGAGAAGACAGGAAAAAGTTTTACGTACAACAACCAATAAAGCAATCTGCCTCCGCCTTCCCCGTGCTCTTTCTTCTCTCTACTTAGTAGCCGCGGCTGCCTGCGAGTGCGCCCGCCAGGCCTCGAGCGCGCCTTCGAGCTTTACCCCGCGCGAGGCCTTAAGCAGAACTGCGTCTCCCGGACGCACCTCGCGGGCCAGCCACTCCCCGGCCTGTTGCGGCGTCTCGACGAACTCTGCCGTCATCCCTGCCGCTCGCGCCCCTTCTACTATCTGCCGCGCCGCGCCGCGCACGCCGATCAGTACGTCAATCGCATTCTGCGCGATAGCTGCGCCGCACTGCCGGTGTAGTTCCGGCGATGTGGGACCGAGCTCAAGCATTTCGCCCGCTACCACGATGCGCCGACGCGCCGGCAGCTGGGCGAACGACGCCATCATTGCTACAAGGGCTTTCGGATTTGAATTGTAGCAATCATTCACCACGGTCGCGCCGGCAACCTCCATGAGTTGTCCGCGTTTGTCCTGAGGCGCAAGCTCCGCCAGCGCTGCGGCGGCCTCGGAGGGTGCGATGCCATTCTCCACTCCTACGGCAAGCGTAGCCAGCGCGTTGTACACGTTGTGCCGTCCCAGCAGCGGCAGCGCAATGCGCTGCCGGCAGCCTCCGGCGAGCAATTCGAACGCCGAGCCCTCCAGGCCACGATCTTCAATGTTCTCCGCGCGCACGTCAGCCGGGTGCTCGATACCGAACGTCACCACTTTCCCATGAAAGTCCCGCCCGAATTGGGAGACATATTCGTCGTCGGCATTGAGCACCGCCGTGCCACCGGCGTGGAGGGTCTCGATCAGTTCGTACTTGGCGCGAGCGATGGCGGCCACCGAATCGAAGAACTCCAGGTGTACTGGCCCGACGTTGGTGACCACGGCCACGTCGTGGTGCGCGATCCCGGCCAGCGCGCGAATTTCACCCGCGTGGTTCATACCAATCTCGATGACCGCGATCTCGTGCTCAGGTTCGAGACGCAGCAGTTGCAGCGGCAACCCGAAATGGTTGTTGAGATTGGCTTCCGACCTGAGGACGCGAAAACGAGTGCGCAGCACCTGCGCAATCGCTTCTTTAGTAGTGGTTTTGCCGGTCGAGCCTGTGACCGCGATCAGCTTCTTGCCCCACAGCCGCCGGACGGCGGTTCCCAGCCGCTGCAACGCCGCCAGCGGATCGGCGACAGCCAAAAGCCGATGCTGATCGCCGTAGCGCGCCGTCTGCTCCCGTTGCACCACGGCTGCAATCGCACCCGCTGCCAGCGCCTGCTCGACGAAATCGTGCCCGTCGAGACGCTCGCCCTTCACGGCAAAAAACAAATCACCCGGGCCAAGGGTTCGCGAGTCGATGGAATATGCGTTAGTCACGGCGTTGGCGTCGAACTCGCCAGCCGCCGCGATGAATTCGGCAATCCGTCCCAGCGGCAGCCTCATCCGGCCACCTTTCCCGCGACCGCGGGAGCACACGGCTCGTAGCCGAGCGAACGCAGCACCTCACGAGTTACCTCGGCATCGTCAAAGGGCGCCGCACCCTCGCGCGTGATCTGCGTCTTCTCATGACCCTTGCCCGCGATCAGCACAATGTCGCCAGGACGCGCCTCATCGATCGCCAGAGCAATCGCTTTGAGACGGTCGGGCTCCATGGTGTAGCGGGTGCCGGTCCTCTGCAGTCCGGGCAGCACATCGTTGATGATAGCCAGCGGATCTTCGCTGCGCGGATTGTCCGAGGTGACGACGACAAAATCGCTGCCCCGTCCGGCGGCTTCTCCCATCAGCGGGCGCTTGCTGCGGTCGCGGTCGCCGCCGCAGCCAAAAAGCGTGATCACTCGTCCATGATCCTTGCTGACCAGCGCACGCGCCAGCGCCGTAAGATTGCGCAGCGCGTCGTCCGTGTGGGCGTAGTCTACAACCGCGTAAAAACCCTGCCCGCAGTCCACGCGCTCAAATCGCCCAGGCACGCTGGCGAGCCCAGCCACGCCCTTCTCGACCGCCTCCATGGAGCACTCGCGTCCATACGACGCCGCCGCCGCCGCCAGAATGTTATAGACGTTTACGCGGCCCACCAGCGGCGACCAGATGGGAATCGTGCCTTCCGGCATGACGACGTCGAAGCGGGTTCCGTTGCGGCCGCTGTCAATTTTCTCAGCGTGAAAATCACCCGCCGCAATGCCATAGGTGATTCGCAGCTCCCACTTCCTCGACCCCGCCAGCTTCGCGCCGTACTCATCTTCGATATTGAGGACGGCCACACGAGGCGGTTCCGTTCCGCAACCGTGAAACAGGATGCACTTCGAGTCGAAGTAGCGTTCCATGGTCTGGTGATAATCGAGGTGGTCGCGTGTGAGATTGGTGAACACGGCCACATCCAAGGGAATTCCAAAAACGCGCTGCTGCTCGAGAGCGTGCGACGAGACCTCCATCACCGCCTCAGTAGCTCCCGCACCTAGCGCTTGAGAAAACAGTTGCGCGAGCTCAAGCGATTCAGGCGTAGTGTGCGGCGCAGGCAAAACCTCACCCGCAACGTGGTACTCGACGGTTCCAACCAGGGCGCACCTGCGGCCGGCAGCCTGGAGAATGGATTCGATCAGGAAACTTGTCGTGGTTTTGCCGTTGGTCCCGGTGATGCCCGTGATTTGGAGTTTTTCCGCCGGGCGACGATAGAAATTTGCGCTGATGCGGGCCAGCGCGCGCCGTCCGTGCGGCACTTGCGCCCAGGCCACGCCGCAACGTGGTTTCTCTTCGTCGGAATCGGTAACTACCGCAACCGCTCCCTGGCCGATGGCGGCATCGATGTAGCGATTGCCATTCGTGCTCTCGCCCCGCATAGCCACAAAACAGTCTCCCGGCTTCACCCGGCGCGAGTCGTACTCGACGCCGGAGATTTCGGCATTGCCGCTCTGCAGCAGGACTTCAGCCCCGTCGAGGAGGTGAAGGAA
>CAYOUY010000037.1:0-14404 GCA_964407245.1 uncultured Acidobacteriaceae bacterium | reverse complement strand
TCTGCTCAGTCCATTGAACGTAATTCGCGACGACGAGGTCGAGCTTGCCATCACGATCGTAGTCAACCCAGACGGCGCTGGTCGAAAACTCGTTCGGCCCCCAGAGGCCCGCAGTCTTGGTCACGTCGGTAAACGTCCCATTGCCGTTGTTGTGGAACAGATGGCTTTGACCCAGAGCGGAAACGAAAATGTCGTCGAAGCCGTCGTTGTCGTAGTCGCCCACCGCAACCCCAAGCCCGTACATGGGAACCGCCAGACCGGCCTTGCGTGTGACGTCGGTAAAGGTGCCGTCGTGGTTGTTGTGGTAGAGCTTCAAGGCCGTTAATCCGGCGTGTGCGTGTCCGGGGAAATCCTCGCCGTTGATCAGCAGGATGTCAGGGTATCCGTCGTTGTCGTAGTCGATGAAGGCGCAACCAGGTCCCATCGTTTCCGGCAACCACTTCTTGCCAAATGCGCCGTTGTTATGCGTGAACTGAATTCCGGCCTGCGCGGTGACCTCGCGGAAATGAATTTGTTGAGCGGGGCTGGCTGAGTCGAGCCACAGAGGCACAGAGGCACAGAGCAAGACGAAAAAGAGAACTCTGTTTTCTCCGTGACTCTGTGGCTCCGTGGTGGATTGATGTCTGACACACAACATCTTATCGAAACGCTCCTTCGGCCGTTGCGACGTGTGCATTGCCGAGCGCCGGCAGCGGCACCGAAACATGTTCGTGAACCGCCTGCCGCTCGTTGTTGTCTTCGGGATGTTTTTGGCGGTAAGGACCGGTAAGTGCCTGCGATGATTCATCGGCCTTGAAGCGCAGATAGCGCGCCTGGTGCGCTTTCGACATCTTCTCGTCGCCCAGTCCGTTGTAAGAGAGCATCAGGTTGTAATGCGCCTGCAGGTCTTCCGGGTCGATGGCCAGCACCGCGTTCAACATTTTCACCGCATCTGCATACCGGTGCTGCAGGAACATCACGCGGCCCAGGTCGTTCAGCGCAACCCGATCGCGCGGATACTGCTCGAGAACTATATTCAGCCGAGCTGCCGCTCCAGTGTAGTCTCCGTCCGAGCGCAGCACTTTCGCATAGAAGAAATTTGCGCGTGCCAGATTCGGAGACAGCGCCAGCGCCTTCTCCAGCACCACGCGGGCGCGCTGCATATCGCCCTCCTGCACTGCACAGCGGCCCAGATTGACCCATCCGTCCGGATTGCTCGGATCGGCTTCAGTCACCTTCTGAAACGCAGCCGCCGCGCCTTTCAAATCTCCCTGTAGAAACAGTCCTATGCCGTAATCGTTCCAGCGCTGCCATTCATTTTTTCGGACGTCAGTTTTCGGCTGCGCGGCAGGAGTATTGTGTGCAACCACAGGGAGTGTGACTTCATCTTCCGCCACGACAACAATCGGCAGCTCGGGAATTTTTTCTTCCTTGGCCGACACCCCGGCTAGCGATGCGGTGAATACAGTCGGACGGTCGTCATAATCGGCCGAAACCGAATTCGGCGCCGCCGGGTCGGGCTGTCCGGCAAAGGCCTCGTGCGTGCCATACCAGGAAAATTTACGGTAGCAGAGCCGCGCATGCAGAGTGAGCTTGTTTCCGGTATTTTCAGGAATGTACATACGATAATGCACCGTATCCGCCGCCCCGGGAGGAATCAAACGCACATAAACCACCGCGCGCGTGGTCCATGCATTTCGTTTGTTGATAGGATTCCCGTGTGCGTCAATCTGCAACGACCGGTAGAAATGCGCTCCCTTTTCGACCGGGCCATGGCCGCTGTCCTCGACCATGCCGCTCCAGAAAATCGTCCGGCCCCTGACGTCGGTTCCCCTCAATTCCAGCCAAGTGTCATAAGCATCGACTGTGCCGCCCGGGAAAAAGTGCCCGACTTTTTTCGTGCGCACCACGACGTCCACTCGCACGGTGTCACCGCGGCGCAAGGCCGGTTGCACGCGGTTCAGTGGAGCCGTAGTCGCTACGGCCTCGCCACCGGCCTCGCCCGTCATCTTGCTCTCGGCTTCTTCACCTACTGCGAATGTGGTCGACAATTCCGACTGCGCCATCGCTCCGGTCTCCAGTGGGGCCTGCGCCGGCGAGAGCGCGAAAATATCGACCGTCAGCGCACCATTCTTCAGAAAGTCTTCCGTGAGCTTGAGCTGCGCCGCGTCTTCATTTGCGGTCGGCACCGCCATGTTCGCCGCTGGGAACTGGTGCGAATGCACGAACCCATTGACGCTGCCCTGGTCCTTCGACGCAACCATCGGCATGTGGCAATCGGCGCATTGCTGCGGCTTAAGCGGATAATAAAACGACCGCGCTCCCTGCCCGGAAACTCCACTGGCCTGCCAGTTGTCGTACTCGTTGAAGCCGCGGAACCAGCGATAGTGATTCACCGGAACGTCGAGATGCACCTTGTGGCACGACGAACAAAACTCGGCCGTCTGCTCGCGCATGAAGGGCTTGAGAAACACGCGGCGATGCGGCTCCGGATTCAACTTGATCAAAAAATCGTGCAGTGCCCGCACCACCGGATTCTTTGTCGCCGCCAGCTCGTGCAGTTTGGGATACTCCAGGTAAAAATCGCCCTGTCCCATCGTGCTCTTCACCTGGGCGATGGCGTGGCACATCATGCAGCCCAGCCCGGCCTGCGCCTCAGGACGGTGCACGATCTGTTTGATCGGCGTATCCATGATCCCTGCATAGAGCACAGCTGGATCGTGGCATCCGCCGCACCATTTCGAGGGCCTGGTGCCGATCGTATCCTGCATATATTCGATCGCCTTGCGGTACCACTGATTGTTGAACGACGAAAAATGATGCGCCGAGCTGAACCACTGGTTGTAAATGTCTTCGTGGCAGCGCTTGCACGAGTCCGACTCCATGAAGAACTTGCTGGGAATCTTCTGGTGTCCGTAAACCTGGGCAGAACTGGGAAAGAACGGCCCCTCGGGTCCGTCACCCTCTCCATTCATGCTTTCTGGAGGCATGGTGGGGTTTTCGATGCGATTGCGCGTCTGCCAACTCTCGCGCACGGAGCGCGCGGCGTAGCCGATGCAAGCGAGAAGCACAAGGCAGATGGCAATCCGCAGCAAAGCTGCGCCTGAGCCAGATTTCGTTGAGCCGCTCTTCGACAATTCATGATTCCCAAGCCGAACCGCGATCAGCAAGCCCACGCCCGCCGCCGAAATCACAATGTGGAAATAGAGCTTGCTCCATTCAGCGCGCGGAGTGCCGGTCTTGATCAGAACCAGCCCTGAGACGGCTCCCACCGCTACCAGCACCCAGCCGCACCGTGACGCGAAGTTTCCGCTGCGCAGCAGACGTAACGAGAGCGGGATGAGCAGGATAGTGGCGAATACGCCTCCTACCGCATGCAGCAGAACAACACCCGCGTAGAAGAGGTTCGTCTGGGGAAACGCGTAGAGATATAGCGCCGACACACACAAGAAAACCATAAGCCACACAAGAGCGCGGCTGCCGAATCCGCCTGAACTGGGCATCTCGTGCATGTAAATAGGTTTGCGAGTGGACAAACTGACACCAGCCCCACAGTGGCTGGCGCTACGCGGCACCAACTCTAGCGGGGGGAGCTTGCAGGGCGAAATAGTAAAAAACAACTAGGCCGGGCCCCTCGCGGTTAGCAGATCGGCGGAACCCTCCACGCTCCGCACTGTTTCTCCAGCACCTCGGCGACGGCTAGCACCTGTTCCTCCTCCCACGGACGGCCGACGATCTGCACGCCAATCGGTAAGCCGTCTGACGAGCGGCCGACGGGAACCACCATCGCCGGATTCCCGATCAGGTTGAACCATTCGGTGTAGCTCCATGCATCGAGATAGTTCACCGTCTTGCCTTCGACTCGCCACGCACGCTCGCCGTGGCGAAATGCCGGAATCGCCGCGGCCGGGCAGAGCAGGACGGGATACTGCTTCATCTGCGCCAGAAATTTCGCGCGCAATTCATCGCGCCGAAACCACGCGTTCAGAAGCGATTCGGTGGTGAGTTCCGGTTCAGCTGCGGACCACTCCAGAAACTGCTTCAGCATTGGGCTGATGTCGTGTTCTCGTCCCCGAAACATCGGTTCAATCAGCATGCCTCCAACTTTGACGAAGAACTTTTTCCACAATTCGCACGCTTCTTCCAGACCGTAGAGGCGAAACTCGTCCACTCGGAATCCAGCACGCTGCAAGGCCTCCGCCGCAGTTCTCACGGCTGCGCAGATTTCCGAAGTGACTGGCGTTCGTCCATCATTAGCGAAATATCCGATCCGCAAGCTCTTGACTTCCTCACCCTCAGGCCAGCGCACAGGCACAGGGGCGGAGGACGTGTCGCCTTCGTCCGGCCCCTGCATCACTTCGAACAGAGTTTTCACATCCGCAACTGTGCGCGCCATCGGACCCACCACGCCGATCAGCGCAAAAGGCCCGCTAGAAGCCGGAAAATGTCCGGTGGCCGGAATGCGCCCCGGAGTTGGCTTGAGCCCGCAGATGCCGGTGAAGTGCGCCGGCACTCGAATCGAACCACCACCATCGCTGCCCACGCCTCCTGCGGACATGCCCGCGGCGATCGCGGCCGCTTCGCCTCCGCTGGAGCCGCCGGGCGTACGTTCGAGATCCCATGGGCTTTTCGTCCTGCCGTAAAGCCGATTGTCCGTCTCCCAAGCCATCAGCAGTTCCGGCGTGTTAGTCACTCCGAGCACAATTGCTCCCGCAGCGCGCAGCCGCGCCACGAGAGGGGCGTCTTGCGCACCCACGATTCCCGAGCGCAAGCGCGTGCCGCACTCCCACCGAAATCCGGTCACTTCCACCGAGCTTTTGATGCTGATGGGAACGCCGTGCAGCGGCCCGAGCAAAGCGCCTCGCAGCACCGCAGCATCGGCTTGCCTGGCCTCGCGGCGTACACGCTCCGGATCCACATGCACGAACGCATTCAACTTAGAGTTGAGCCTGTCGATTTTTTCGAGGTGAGCGTCAACCAGTTCGACGGCGGAGATTTTCCTGTTGCGGATTTGCCGCGCCATTTCGGTCGCCGACAAAAAAGTAAGGTCATTCATAGCGTTGGAGACGTTCACGGCGGGACGGCCGCCCGCCCCGCATGGCTCGGTCGATCGCATTCTTTTCTTCGTCGGTCAGGTGGCGCCATGCTCCCTTCGCCAGCGTGCCCAATTGCAGCGGACCGATCGCCGCTCGCACCACACGAAGCACCTCCACTCCCATGGCCGCGAGCATGCGCCGAATCTGCCGGTTCTTGCCTTCGTCGAGAACAATCTCAAGCCAGGAGTTCTTCTCTCCGGAGCGCAGCAGACTGGCACTCCGCGCTCGAAGGCACTCGCGATCGATTGTCACGCCACGCGTTAGCGCAGCGAGAATTTCGTCGTCCGCCACCCTGTTGATTTGCACGTGGTACGTCTTCTCAATATGCGTCTCGGGAGCAGCGACGCGACTGGCCCAGTCGCTATCGTTGGTTAGCAGGAGCAAGCCCTCGCTTGCCTTATCCAGCCGTCCAACAGGAGCAACCCACGGCAGCGACGCTCCTTCGACCAAGCTGTAGATGGTCTCACGGCCCTTTTCATCTGAAGTAGTCGTGACCAGGCCGCGAGGCTTGTTCATAACGAGGTAAATTTTCTCTTCAGGCTCAACGGGTCTGCCGTCGACCCAAATGCGGTCGCTCCCAAGACGAACTGCAGCTTCCATGTTTCTCTGCACCGTGCCGTTCAACCGGACTCGCCCCGCGTGAATCAGTTTCGCAGCCTGCGAGCGCGAGCAATACCCAAGCTTCGAGAGAGCCCGAGCCAGCCCGATTTTGCGCGTTTCATCTTTCCGCGACACCGGTTCATCCTACTCGATGCCAGGATGCGTCTCCATTCTTCACGCAGAATCCCGCACCGCTTGCTGCTATGATGACGTTGCAAGATCGCCACGAAGAGGTTGGCCATGCAGCATTCCCCACGTTTCCTGAAAATTGTCGATGACGCCCGGTCGCGTGTGCGCGAGACCAACGTAGACGCGGTCAAGGCCCGCATGGATCGCGGCGAAAAGTTCCTGCTGGTGGATGTCCGCGAGGAAAGTGAATTTGCCAAAGACCATCTCCCCGGCGCCATTCATCTCGGCAAAGGCATCATCGAGCGTGACATCGAATCGCGCGTGCCCAATCTTCATACCGAAGTGGTTCTTTATTGCGGCGGCGGTTTCCGCTCCGCTCTTGCCGCTGACAATCTGCAGACGATGGGCTATACCAACGTGATTTCCATGGACGGTGGAATCCGCGGCTGGCGGGAGAAGGGCTATCCATTGACGCGCGAGTGAAGAACGAATACATATTGTCGATTTCAGATTGAAGATTTCAGATTCAAACCCCTGCCCGTGCGCTGCCAAATCTGAAATCTGCAATCTCAAATCAGCAGTTGTCCTGTCGGTTCTGTGATAATCTGCGCATTCTCTGCGTATGAACGGCCGCATCTTCTTCTGGTCTCTGACCTCGGCACTCGCTGGATTCCTTTTTGGCTTCGACACCGTGGTGATCTCCGGAGCTGAGAAGACAATTCAAGCGCTCTGGGGCCTGAGTCCCGGCGTGCACGGCATCGCCATGGCCTCGGCACTGTACGGGACAGTCGTCGGCTCCCTCATCGGCGGCTGGCCCGCCGACCGCTTCGGACGCAAAGCCACACTGCTCTGCATCGGCGTCCTTTACTTTGTCGGGGCCGTGGGCTCGGCTCTGGCGACCGACGTTGCCCTCTTCATCGTCGCGCGCGTCATCGGAGGCCTTGGCATCGGCATATCGACCGTCGTTGCCCCCATGTACATCTCAGAGATCGCGCCACCCAGGCAGCGTGGCCGGCTCGCTGGTATGTTCCAGTTCAACATCGTTTTTGGGATCCTGATCGCGTTCGTTTCCAACGCGTTGCTCGCAGGCGTCGGCGAAAACGCCTGGCGCTGGATGCTCGGCGTGGCTGCGTTCCCGTCGGTGCTCTACACCGCGTTCTGCTTCGGTCTTCCCGAAAGCCCACGCTGGCTTCTGGCGAAGAAGGGTGACCGCCAAGCCGCGTTGGGAGTCCTCGGGCGAATCGAGCCAGAAGCTTCAAACAAGGATATCGCGGCCGAGGCCGACGCGATTACGGCTGCATCGTCGGAACAGGCGTCCTCCGGGCATTTCTGGACTCACCGTCTTCGCAAGCCGATCCTGCTCGCCATCCTGATCGCCTTCTTCAATCAACTCTCCGGCATCAACGCGATTCTCTACTTCGCTCCGCGAATTTTTGAGCTGGCCGGCCTGGCCACCAAGGCCGCTCTCTTGCAATCGGTCGGCATCGGCGTCACCAATCTTGTCTTCACCTTTGTCGGACTCTGGCTGATCGACCAACTGGGCCGCCGGACGCTTCTGTATATTGGCTCATTCGGCTACATCGGTTCGCTCGGTCTCACCGCATGGGCCTTCTTTACCGGACATTTCTCGATCGTGCCGGTTTGTGTGTTCGCCTTCATCGCCGCCCATGCTATCGGCCAGGGGGCGGTAATTTGGGTTTTCATCTCAGAGATCTTCCCCAACCGTCATCGCGCCGAGGGCCAGACTCTCGGCAGTTTCACACACTGGGTCTTCGCCGCGCTGCTTACAACCTTCTTCCCGAAGATGGTTTCGGCTTTCCCTCCCGGTTACATCTTCTCGTTCTTCGCCGGCATGATGGTGCTTCAGCTGATTTGGGTGAAAACGCTGGTGCCAGAGACAAAGGGCGTCCCATTGGAACAGATTCAGCAGCAACTGGGCATTTCGTAGGGTCAACGTTGGAAGATCAGCGTTGCTGGTCAGCCTCGCGGGTGAGCCTTGAAAAGCTCAGCGTTGCGGCAGCGCAGGAAGGGCCACCTTCTGTGCAATTCCCTGCCCCTCGACGACGGTGTAGATGAAATTGGCTGGCACGTTTCGCAAAACTTCACTTCCACCATTCGGCCATCGAATGGTGACCTCGCTCATCGTCTCATTCGATCCCAAACCGAAGTGCAACCGCAGATCGTTCTGCGAAATGTAACTCGCGCCTCCGCGCACCTCATCCAGTTGCACGAGCGCGCCGGCTTTCACCGTAACGCGAGTTCCGATTGCGGCCTTGTTGCTCTTCGTGCCCACCAGTTTGAACAAAACACGGTGATTGGGGCTGTCATTGTGATTGAGCAGAAGCGAAGGCGGCTCGCCGACATTCAGAACCACCATATCCACGTTACCGTCGTTGTTGATGTCACCAAACGCCACGCCCCGCCGCGACTTTAGTGGCAAGTCTGCCAGCGTGGCTGAAACATCGTCAAACGTTCCATCGCGATGATTGCGCAAGAGCACAAGCGGCTGCCGGTAGTTGGCGGTCCCGGAAATCGTATCCACCTGCGGATAGACATGGCCGCTGGCGATGAAAATGTCGAGCCAGCCATCGTTATCCATATCGAAAAACGATGTGCCCCAACTCACCAGCGGGTACGTGGGTTTCAGAACTTTCGACCGCACGCTCACATCCGCAAAGCTGTCTTTTCCCAGATTGTGGTAAAGCGTCGAACCCTGCTCCGTAAAATTCGTCACCAGCATGGAGAGGCGGCCCTCGTGCAAATAGTCGCCCCACGCCACGCCCATTGATCCCTGTTCCTGGCCGTCGCCGCTCAGTGCGACGCCCGAGAGCAGGCCAACGTCTTCGAACGTACCGTCGTGATTGTTGTGGTAAAGAAAATTCGGCCCGGCATCGTTGGCCACGTAAAGATCCGGCCAGCCATCATTGTCATAGTCGCCCCAGGTTGCACCCAGCCCGTAGTAATGATTCGGATCGTCCACGCCGGCTTTCTTCGAGACCTCCTCGAACGTCCCGTCACCTTTATTGTGGTAGAGCAGATCCGATTCGCCCGGCATTCCCCACGGTCCGCACTGCACAAGAATTCCTTTGAAGCGGCAAAAGCGCGGATCGTTGCCGAACTCCGGCAGATGGTCAATGTCAACGTGGACGTAGCGCGAAACAAAAAGATCGACGTGGCCATCGCGATCGTAATCGGCCCAGGCCGCGCCGGTGCTGAACCCTCCGCCGCCAACGCCGGCCTTTTCCGTCACGTCCTCGAACTTACAGTTGCCGAGGTTGTGATAGAGCACGTTGCCACCAAAGCCCGTGACATAAATATCCTGCAGGCCGTCGTTGTCGTAGTCGGCAACCGCAACACCCATGCCCCAGCCCTTGTGCGTGAGGCCTGCTTCCTTGGTAATGTCGCTGAACTTGATATTCTTCGGATCGGCGGGATCGGTGTCCTGATGGTACAACGTGATCATCGGGTCACCGCCTTTGCGAAAACGCTCCACCGAGGAACCGTTCACGGTGATGATGTCGAGTTTGCCGTCGTTGTCGCAGTCAATCAGGCCGACGCCACCGCTCATCGACTCAACCACGTACTTCTTGTCCGCGGAGGAAATGTGCGGCACAGTCAAGCCCGCTTGTACTGCTATGTCTTCAAAACGTGGAACCGCCGCCGACGGCGTTTCAGGCTTGGCTGGCGCGCTCTGAACGGATGCGACTGCAGCGAGAATCGAAATCCAGACGTTTTGTTGTATGGGCATCGTTGAGCGATTATATCCAAGGCTCCGCGACCGAATCGCAAGACGCTATCCGACGTAGCTTATTGCAAAGTCGAGGTAGACTACTCGCGCAGCTTATCCACTCCACTATGAGATCTTCGCTCGTGCACTTGCTCCGCCAACAGGCATTCCTTAGATCCCGTTGGCGTTTTCTCCTGATTCTGATCCTGGCTACTCTCCCGCTCGCGGCTCAGCGTGACCCCGTTCTCAAACAGATTGACTTGCCCCATCGCTATTACTACCGCGAAATGTATCTCCCGCAGCTGACGACCGGGCCAGGCTCGGCCGCGTGGTCTTCCGACTCGCGTTCGCTTGTCTACTCCATGGCTGGGACGCTGTGGCGGCAAGAACTGGACTCCAGCACCGCCGAACAGCTCACCTCCGGCCCCGGATACGACTACCAGCCCAATTGCTCGCCCGACGGCCGCTGGGTCGCATACGTGACTTATCTCAAGGATGCCGTCGAGCTTTGGGTTTTGGACTTGCAGACGAAACAGTCGCATCAACTCACCTCGGACGGCGCAGTGAACGTCGAGCCGCGATTTTCTCCCGACGGCAAGCGCCTCGCCTTCGTTTCGACTTCGTACAACGGGCGTTTCCACATCTTTGTTGGCGACTTCAGCGGCGGTGAACTCACCAATGTACGGCGGCTGACCGGTGAAAACCGCAGCAGTCTCCCGCGTTTCTACTACAGCGAGTTTGATCACGAGATCAGTCCTGCCTGGTCGCCCGACGGCGCAGACTTGATTTTCGTTTCCAATCGCGGCCACATCTATGGCACCGGCGGACTTTGGCGGATGAAAGCCGAACCAGGAGCCGAAGCGCGCGAGATCCATTACGAAGAAACTGCATGGAAAGCCCGGCCCGACTTTTCACCCGACGGCAAGCGCATCGTGTACGCATCTTATCTCGGCGGTCAGTGGCATCAGCTCTGGACCATGCCCTCCGACGGCGGTGACCCGTTCCCTCTTTCGTATGGCGATTACGACAACGCCAACCCGCGATGGTCGCCAGACGGTAAACAGATCGCATTCATTTCGAATCGTGGCGGCAACACTTCTCTTTGGACGCAGGAAATTCTGGGCGGAGCGCAGCACCAAATCACCGCCAAAGACAAGCGTTACCTCAAGCCGACGGGGCACCTGAGCATTGCCGTTCTCGATCCATCCGGAAAACCGACTCCGGCACGCATCTCCGTGACCGCCGAGGATGGCCGTGCCTATGCTCCTGACGATGCCTGGATGCATGCGGAAGATAATTTCGTCCGCGCGGAACGCGCATTCGAGTCCCACTACTTTCACAGCGCCGGAAACGCGGAGCTGACTGTTCCCTTAGGCCGCGTACGAGTGGAAGTCATGAAGGGATTTGAATATCAGATCGCCCGCGAAACCGTGCTCTCGAGCCTTCACGCCCAGCTCGTCATTCATCTCAGACCGCTGCAGATCCCTGCCGATCCGAATTCGCAGTGGCTCAGCGCCGATCTGCACGTTCATATGAACTATGGCGGCACATATCGCAATACTCCGGAGAACCTGGTTGCGCAGCAGGCCGGTGAGAATCTTTTTCTCGTCGAGAATCTGGTGGTCAACAAAGAGCAGCGGATTCCCGATATCGCCAACTTCCGCACCACGCCCGATCCGGCTTCAACTCCATCACACTGGCTCCTTCACGGACAGGAGTTTCACACGCCCTACTGGGGACATCTGGGCTTGCTGCACCTGACCGAAAACTTTCTCCTGCCTGACTACGCTTCGTACGGCAATACTTCCGCGGCTAGTCTCTTCCCTACCAACGCTGATGTCGCCGATCTCGCGCACCGGCAGCAGGGTCTCGTTGGTTATGTTCATCCTTTCGACATCGATGTTGATCCCATACATGACCCAACGCTGATTCAGGGCCAGCCACTCGACGAGGCGCTCGAACTTCCAGCGGATGTCGCCCTGCACAAAGTTGATTACATCGAGGTCCTGGGTTTCAGCGATCACCGCATGACCGCATCGGTTTGGTATCGTCTGCTCAATTGTGGCTTCCGTCTGCCGACCGGCGCCGGCTCCGACACCATGGCCAACTACGCTTCCTTGCGCGGACCCGTGGGTCTGGTGCGCGTCTACGCGAGCATTTCAAAATCAGCGCCCGGCGCGGCATCTCGGCTCGGCGCTTCACAATCGCTCGAAAACTGGTTCGACTCGCTCAAGCACGGACGCACTTTCGCCACCAACGGACCATTACTCGGATTCACGCTTGGCGGCAAAGCAATCGGCGACGAAATGAAACTCCCAGCCGGTGAGAACCAGGTGAAATTCACGGCTTGGCTGCGTTCCATCGTTCCGGTGGATCACCTTGAAATTGTTTGCAACGGACGGGTTGTCCGCGATCTGAAGTTAAGCCGCGACCGCCAATCTGCCGATGCAGAAGGCGCGATCCCGATTTCACAAACCGGATGGTGCGTGCTTCGCGCTTCCAGCGACAAGCCGGAGCATCCCGTGCTCGACGACTATGTTTACGCTACGACGAGCCCGGCCTACATCAACGTGTCGGGGTCGACGTCGAAAGCAACTGACGATGCTGCATTTTTCGTCGCCTGGATCGACCGGCTCACCGAGGCAGCCAAGGCGAACCATAACTGGAACACTGACGCCGAGAGAGCGAGCGTCCTCGAGACTTTGGATCGAGCGCGACAGCTTTACATCAACCTGCAGAAGTAGCTGCGTCGACTACCTGCCACCTCATAAATCGCTTTGAAAGGGCGCGGCTTTCAGCCGCGCCGCGAGTTCTTGTCGGCAATGGCCAAAGCATCTATGATGCCAGCACTTTTCACGAACACTTAATGCTTGAGTGATAGGCTATTAAACAGCGCGCAATATTGTGCTAGATCGCGTGATATCAAGGAGGCGCTCCCTGCCGGTGCCAAAGACACGGCTGACAAGAGACCCATGAAGCCAGGTGACCAATTCTACGCTCTGCTTCTTGGCCGCAAGATCGCTATCCGATCGATCACGAGCATTCTGACCGTCGTCCGGCCGGGGAGCTGGAGCATTGTGCTGGTGGTGGCAAGCTGCGTCTTGGCCACAGCCCAGAATGTGGTTTTGACGGGCGCCCTCGCTGGACGAGTAACGGACCAGAGCGGAGCCGCGGTCGCGAGCGCGTCGGTGGTGCTGCGGAATCTCGGCACCGGCGTGCAACAGTCTGCAACGACCAACCACACCGGACTCTACCGGTTTCAAGCGCTCATGCCGGGCACTTATTCCGTTACAGCCAGCTTGAAGGGATTTCGCGATGTCGAGGCCCTGGTCAGAGTCCTAGTCGGAAACACGACGTTGCAGGACGTCACGCTGCAGGTGGGAGCAGGCGGCGAGGCGGTTCGAGTAGTCGGGACGGCGCCTCTGCTGCGGCCGGCGGAATCCTCGGCCAGTACGGTGCTGGATCGGTCGTTGATCGACGATCTGCCGCTCAACGGACGAAAATACACCAACCTCATGACCCTGACGCCTAACACCAGCTACGACGGCGATACCGGACTGGTGAGCATCG
Organism: uncultured Acidobacteriaceae bacterium; assembly: GCA_964407245.1. Taxonomy (GTDB): domain Bacteria; phylum Acidobacteriota; class Terriglobia; order Terriglobales; family Acidobacteriaceae; genus Sulfotelmatobacter. Next base: position 1,303 of record CAYOUY010000037.1, on the reverse strand, counting down.
CCGGACAACAGGGCGGCGAGGACTCCGGGTACGCCAATGGAAATGGGTCCAGCGCCTTTACGGTGGATGGAACTAATGCCACCAACAATTACTTCTCGGACATCGTTGGCCGCTACCGCATTCCTTATTTATACGGCGAGGATTCGATCCAGGAGTTTCAGGTTGCGGTCAGCCCTTATTCCGCTATCTATGGCGGGGGCGCAGGTTTTGTCAATGCGGTGACGCAGTCGGGGACGAATGTGTTCCACGGGAGCGCGTTCTATTACGACCGGAACTCCGTGTTCGGCGCCAACGACGCACTGGATGAATCGGTTGGCAACCCCAAACCCCCGGACTCGCTGCAGCAATTCGGTATTGGATTGGGCGGGCCGATCAAGCGCAACCGCTTGTGGTTCTTTCTCGATTACGAGCAGCAACTCCGGAACAATCCGATTCCGGTGATCAATCAGGCCCTGTACACAACACCGGCGACCCTGCCAGCTTTTCTGAACACCAACTTTGGCATTCCTTTCGGAACTCTGCTGCCTGCGCCGAATGGGCCGTTACCCATGCCGGGAACCGATACAACGTCATCCGTTCAGGCCGATCCAGCTGATCCGGTTTACCTGCAGCAAGTATCGAACGTGATCAATGCATTGAACTCCAATCTGGGCACCAAATCTAGAAAAGGCAATGACGTCGTGGTTACGTCGCGGCTGGACTACCAGGCCACTTCGCGCGACGGTTTGTTCCTCAGCATGAATTTCAATCGCTTCAGCTCCCCCGGGGGCGTCATCACCGATCCGACCGTCGGCAACTACGGCCTGCAGACGCTGGCCAATGCCTATGTGCACACCTTCCAGGCCAGCCTCGGTTGGACTCATGCTTTTTCTCACAACCTGCTGAACGAGTTTCACACCGGAACATCCCAAGACAACGAGATCGCGACCCCTACCGGCCTCGCTCCCCAGGCGCCAACCGTGATCCTCGATAGCCCGGCGGCGTTCACGCTGGGCAACGCACCGTTCTCCATCGGCAAAGTCTTCGAGCGCCAGTACTCGCTCGCCGACCGCATCGACTACATCGTCGGCAAGCACACGTTGCAATTTGGTTTTGATTGGAATCGCGCCTGGGACGCCGACACCAACGATGGCGGCGCCGATCCCAACGAGGCCATCGACTTCGGCTCGCCCCTTGGCCTTTACGAATTTCCCAGCCTGCAGGCTTTCGCCCTCGGCCAATACATCAACTTCAGCCAGGCTTCGGGAAAGCCGACGTTTTCCTTTGCCGTCCCCTACTACGGCTTTTACGTCCAGGATACTTA
>CAYOUY010000036.1:0-2528 GCA_964407245.1 uncultured Acidobacteriaceae bacterium | reverse complement strand
GATGGTAGCGGTAGCCATGGATGCTCCTTAACGGTACGAGATCGATGGTGCGAGATCGAAAGTCGAACGCTGGGAACAGCTCTTACATCTTGCGGCGCAGGTCGAATAGTTCCTTCATCTCTTTGCCATGATCGGCGAAGGTCCACTCCTCGGTGTGATGATTTTCGTCGAGCAGCGTCAAGACCATGCGCTGCATGTGGCCGGCGTCGGGCGTGGTCAGGTTCGTGGCGTCCACGAAGTTGAAGGTGATAGTCTTCCCATCCGGCGAGACGCTGGCCTGCATGCGCGGCTGATTGCCGGCGCCGCAGTAGTGCGTCATGAGCAGGCGATTGGGGCCGTCGAGATGAAACATCGAGATCATGTCTTCCGCGCCCTGGCCGAGAATCTCGCTCATCACTGCGGAGCCACCAGAGGTGACCTTGAACGTGACTGGCAGGGAGCGGCCGTCGGAAGTTTTGCTTTCCCACATGCCGGCCATGCCCTTGATCGTGTTGAAGGCCTTCTGGCCTTCGGTTGGCGAGCTGGTTTGCGCGAAGGCACAGGTGATGACAAGGGCTGCGAACACTAACGTGAATGCGTGTTTGCGGGTGAACCTAGCCATGATGAATCTGGTCATGATCGTGTCCTTTCGGAGATCGTTTTTCCTTTGGAACTGCGGGAAGTGGTCTGCGTTTCCCGCGCGTGTTCGGCTTCAACAAAAGCTTTCAAGTTGGTGAGACTGGCGCTCCAGAACTGCCGGTATTGTTCGATCCAGGAGTCGACCGCACGCAGCGGCTGGGGATTGAGCTGGTAGACGCGGTGGCGCCCTTGGCGATGCTCGCGCACCAGGTGGGCGCGCCGCAGCAGACGGAGGTGCTTCGAGATAGCGGGGCGGGAAACCGGGAACACCTCGGCGATCTGTCCAGCAGGCTGTGCCCCTCGACGGAGCAGGTCGAGTACGGCCCGACGGGTCGGATCGGCCAGAGCCTGGAAGGTCGCCTCTCGCACCTGGGGCGAAGAATATGTAACCGAACGGTGACGCATAATACGTAACTATACGGTTACGCGAATCGCCTGTCAAGAACTTTCTTTGGGATAGGGATTCTCCGACTCGTGCTCGCGTCCGCTCGCGCTTCGCTCAGAATGACAAAGGGGGGTGGAATAACTGCGTTTGGCAGGTCTGCGCCAAACGACCGCACTACAAGACCCTAGGTTCCGAAGCGGGCCGCGGCGCGCGCTTTGGCCTTCGCCGCCTCTTCTTCGCGGTTTCTGGGAGCGGCGGTGGTTTCGAGCGAGCGCAGCAGGCGGGACGAAACTGCGGCCACTTCATCGACCGCAGCGAGGAATGCCGCCTCATTGGCTTTGGACGGCTTGTTGAAGCCGCTGATCTTCCTCACAAACTGCAGGGAAGCGGCCTGCACTTCTTCTTCTGTGACCGGAGGGTCGAAATTAAACAGTGTCTTTATGTTTCGGCACATTGTCGGAAGCACCTCAAAGCCATCAACCGGAATTCTTCCGGGCCAAGTCGTCTTGAACCAGATTCAGAAACGCCTGGTGCACACGCGTGTCTTCGGAGAGCTCGGGATGGAACGTAGCGGCCATGGTTTTATCTTGCCGCACTACCACCGGATCGTTGCCTTCCGTGGCAAGAATCTCCACGTTCTTGCCGACGTCGATGATCTTGGGCGCACGGATGAATACCATTTCGAGGGGAGAACCGCCCTGTTTCGTACCCCGAGTCCCGTTGTTATCCCCGAAAAACTTGCCTTCGCGGATCGAGCTGTCGATCTGGCGTCCGTAAGCGTTGCGCCGGATGCGGATGTTGAGCGCACCCAGTCCTGCCTGTTTCGGATTTTCGACCTCTGCGGCGAGCAGAATCGCGCCGGCGCACGTTCCAAAAGTTGGCTTCAATTTGACGAACTGTTTGAGCTTGTCGAATCCGGCGTCGCCGAGCAGTTTCAGAAAGGTCCCCGACTCGCCGCCGGGAATGATGAGGCCGTCGATCTTATCGAGCTGTTCGGGTTTCCTGACGAGCACAACCCGGGCGCCCAGCTCTTCGAGCCGGCGGCGATGGGCGTCGAAATCTCCCTGCAGAGCCAGAACTCCGATGGTCATAGATAGATCGTCCGTCGTGGCGTGGCATCCCCTTCGCGACCAATCGATTCTAATCGATGCCACTTTAGCGGTGCAGCGGCTACATCTTGAATCCGGCTCTGTATCTGAGGTGTCATCCCGAAGGCCCGCGCTTTCACCAGCGGGCCGAGGGATGACGCCGTGAAAGGAAGATGCGATCGGGCGACTTCTCGGCGCAGGGAACAGCGGTCTGCCGCCCTCCGCGCTATACTTGCCTATATGTCTGGGGTTCCACAAAACGGCGGGCAGAAGACTTTCTATCTGGAAACCTTCGGCTGCCAGTTGAACGTCCACGACTCAGAGAAGGTCGTCGGGACACTGCTGCAGGAAGGCTATCGCCAGGTGGAAACCGTCGAGCACGCCGACCTGATCCTCTACAACACCTGCTCGATCCGCGACAAAGCCGAGCAGAAAGT